>DAOUAB010000282.1:0-29235 GCA_034434015.1 Anaerolineales bacterium | reverse complement strand
CGGCTTCCGGCTTCGTGCTGTTCTGGCGCGCCGAACGGCTGTGGCAGCGCGGCGAGCACGGCTGGCTGGTGCGCTTGGCGCGGCCGGACCTGGTGCTGGCCTGGGCCGGCCTGATCGTCGTCGCAATCACGGTCGGGCTGGCGGCGGCCGTGCGCTTCACGGGCCTGGGGCCGGCGCTCGACCATCTCTGGCTGCTCTACCTGTTCCCGCTGATCTACCTCTCGGAGCGGGCCACCATCCGGGCCTTCGCGCTGATGGCGGCGCTGGCCTGCGCCTTGCTATTCGCGCTGCGCGTCATCGCGGGCTATTCGCTGCCGGACGCCGCCCTCTCGCCGTTGTGGCTGGCGCTCCTGTCCGGCTCCAATCACTATCTCGTGCGACGCTACATCGTCCTCGAACGCCGCGCCGAGCTGCTGGGCGAGATCGCCAATGAGCTTTCCAACACGCCGGACGTGGACGCGGCGCTGGAGGCGGTCGCCGAGACGCTGGCCCGCCGGCTGCGCTACCGCCATCTGCGCGTCTGGCTGGCCGAGGGCGCGGCGCTCGAGCTGCGCGCGGCCTGGGGCGGGCCGAAGGTCCGCGGGGCGGCCGGGGCCGCCGAGCAGGTCTGGCGCACGCAACGCCTGGCGCGCTGGGACGACCTGGCGCGCAGCCCATACGCCGAGCGCCGCCCGCCCTACGACTGGGCGCGGTCGCTGGTCGCCGTGCCGATCCGGGCCGAGGGCCAGCCGGCCGGCGTGCTGGAGGTGCTCAGCCCGCGCGAGGCCGAGTTTTGGGAGTTCGACGAGGAGCAGTTGGCGCGTATGGCCGACTCGCTCGGCCTGGCGCTGGCCCGCAGCCGCGCCGTCCAGCGCGAGGCCGCCCGCCTGCGGGACACGCTGGCCGAGACCGTCGGCCGGCTGGGCGATTGCACCTCGATCACGGAGATGTTCACAGTCCTGGCCGACGACGCCCGCTTGCGCCTGAAAGCCGATTCGGTGGTGCTCTACCAGCTCGCGCCCGGCACCGGCTACCCGCTGGCGCCGCTGGTCGCCGGCGACCTGCACGAGCCGGACCGGGTGCGCGGAGCGGCCGGCGCCGTGCTGTTTGACCTGCTCAACCGCTGGACCCCGCACTACAGCGTCGATGTGGCCGCCGACCCGGTCTTCGGCCCGCACCGGAGCGAGGCCGGTTTCCTGTGGAGCGAGGGCATCGTGTCCACGGCCTTCCTGCCGCTCGGCACGCGCGGCGAGCGGGTGGGCGCGCTCTTCCTGAACTTCCGCGCCGCGCGCACGTTCTCGGCGCTGGAGAAGCTCACGCTGGAGGCGCTGGCCAGCCTGGCCGCCGAGCAGATCAACCGCGAGCGCGCCACCTGGCGCAAGTACGAGGCCTTCGGCGGCGTGCTCTTCGGCGTGCACGGCCCGCTCACCCTCAGCGCCGACTCGCTCCGCCGCCTGGTCGGGGCGGCGCAACAGGCGCTGGCCCGGCCGGACGAGGCCGCCAGCGCCGCCGCCGCCCTCGACAGCGCGCAACGCGTGGTGCGCCGGCTGGAGATTGCGGCCATGCTCACCCGCCTCTCCCGGCGCGATCCGCTCGAGGCGGAGAGCCTGCGCGACGAAGTGCGGCGCGCGGCGCAGAAGATCGCGCAGCTGGCCGAGCCGCCGGACGGGCGCGTGAGCGTGGACATCCCGCCCGAGGCCGACGACCTGCCGTTCGCCGTGGCCGACGCCGTGTACTGCCTGGCCCTGGAGGCCGTGGCCAACGCCTCGTTCCACGGCAACGCGACGCGCATCGAGATCGAAGTCGACGTGCAGCCGGCCGAGATCCGCCTGGCCGTGGCCGACAACGGGCGCGGCTTCGACCCGGCGCGCGTCCGCCCCGGCCCGAACGGCATCTTCGAGGGCCTGGAGCTGGTGCGGACGCAGTTCGCGGCGCAGGGGGCCGTGGACAGCCGGCCGGGCGGCGGCACGCGCGTGGAGGTCGTGTTCCCGTGCCTGCCGGACGCGCTGGAGCCGGCCCAGGCCGCCGCGCCCTAGCCCGGTTTCCGCATACGTTGACGTCACCCCGGCGCAAGCCGGGGCCCAGACTCTGCCGGAATCTGCTGGATTCCGGCTTTCGCCGGAATGACACAAGCGTAAACCAAATCGGAAACAGCTAAGCCCAATCCTTACCATAGTCACCCCGGCGCAAGCCAGGGCCGGCATGCCGTTGATTATTGGTGGCTGACGAGTGAGGCGGTCGGCTGAAAACACAGCGGCGCCCCGCGAAAGACAACCCGCAGTAAAATAGGCGCATGGTTGACGCCTCGCCGCCTCTGCACGTCCTGATGGTTGAGGACTACTCGCAATATTACGAGGGCCTGAAATTCGAGCTTCAGCCGCACGTGGCCCTGGACAACGCCCCGGACGTCGCCACAGCCGAGAAGCTCCTGGCGGCCAACCGCTACGACGCCGTGCTGCTCGACCTCTCGCTGCCGCCGACGCACTCCATGCAGGAAGGCCTGGGGCTGGCCGAGAAGCTGGCCGGCCGCGCCGCCGACGGCCCGGCCCTGCCCGTCATCATCCTCACCTCTAAGGACACCGACGCCGGCCTGCTCAAGAAGCTGATGACCTGGCGCGTGTCCATGATCCACAAAGACGACCGGCCCGCCGGCCGGGAGGTGGAGGCCGCCCTGCGGCTGGCGCTGCGCGGCTACTTCCTGCTCTCGCGCCTGCCGGCCGGCGACCTGCCGGAGCTGGCGGCCGGCATCGGGCCGGCGGCCCGGCACCCCTTCTCCGAGCGCGACTTCGCCATCTTCCGGCTCCTGGCTGAGGACGGCCTGACCAACCAGCAAATCGCGTACCGGCTCGGCCTGAAGGAAGACGCGGTGAAGAAGGGCGTCCAGCGCATCTTCCGCGCCGCCGACGTCGCCAGCCGCGCCGAGGCCGTGCGCTGGTGGTTTGAGCACCGCGCCGAACTGGTCGGCGGCTAGGCCTCCGCGTCGTTCCAGCCGAACTCGTCCCAGAGCGCCGGCGGGATCAGCCGATCGATCCGGTCCAGCGCATAGCGCGGCTGACCCTCAACCGGGGTGGACGCCAGCGTCTCGGGCGTGGTTTCGCCCGTGAACACCACGGCCGTGTCCATGCCGGCCTCGATCCCCATCTTGATCTCCGTGTACAGCCGGTCGCCGACCGTCAGGCACTGCGCCGCCTCCAGCCGCATCACGCTCATGATCGTCCGCAGCATCACGGGGCTGGGCTTGCCGCAGTTCACCTCCAGCCTGACGCCGGTGCAGGCCTCGATGGCGGCGATGATGGCGCCCGCGTCCGGCTCGCCCCGGCCGCCCGGGAACGGGCAGTAAGTATCGGGGTTGGTGCAGATCAGGCGCGCCCGCTTGTGGAACCACAGAGCGTCGAACGCGATCTGGAGCTTGCGGTACTCGAACGCCCGGTCATAGCTGGCGATGACGATGTCGATCTCGGCCGGGTCCTCCGACATGCGGATGCCGGCTTCGCGCAGCGCGCGCTTGAGCGGCTCTTCGCTGATGGGGTAGACGACCGCGCCCGGCGCGTTCTGCAGCAGCCATTGCGTGGTGGTGAAGACCGTCGTCACGATCTCCTCGGCCGGGGTGGGCAGGCCCAGCCTGGCCAGCTTGTCGGCATACATCTGGACATCCCGGGTGGGGTTGTTGGACAGGAAGACGACGCGCTTGCCGAGGGCGCGCAATTTCGTTATCAACCGATGAACGCCCGGCAGCAGGCTATCCCCCAGGTAGATAGTGCCATCCAAGTCAAAGATGTAGCCATCGTATAGCCGTTGGGGGACTCTCACCAGGCCGGCGGCCGGAACCGAAGCGCTCATCAAGTTTCTCCTGCTGGAAGAAGGCGAATCTAAGGCCGCCGGCTGTCCCTGTCAAATGGGCTGCCCGCGCGGGCGCATCCGCCGTTGGCGGTCAATGTCCGGCGCCTCGACCGCTCGACAAGCCCGCGGCTTGACCTGCCTCAGGGCGCGCCAGAGTCGCGGAATCCGGCCCAAGCCCCGGAGGCGCCCAGGCGCCCCGCGCACTTTCGTGCGCGCCTCCGGCACTCCCGGCGCGCCCGGCGCCCGGCCCGCCCGCACCAAGGAACGTCTGGACCCGGCACGCCGTCCCCGGTACGTTAGCGTCGTTCAACCATCCAGGAGACGATTACCCGTGATTACCCCCTCTCGACCCCGCCTCAGCCGCCGCCGCTTCCTGGCCGCCGTGCGCAACGTCGTCGCCGGCTACGCCCTGGCCGGCGCCGGCGGCTACCTGTATGGCAGCCGGATCGAGGCCGAGTGGCTGACGGTCCGCCGCCTCACCCTCCCGATCCGCAGCCTGCCCGCCGCCGCCGACGGCCTGCGCCTGGTTCAGTTGAGCGACTTCCACCTGCGGCCCGTCACGGAGATTGACCACATCCGCCGGGCGGTGTCCCTGGCCAGCAGCCTCCAGCCGGATGTGATTGTGCTCACCGGCGATTACGTGACCATCCAGGCCGAGGACATTTTTGAGCTGGCCCCGGTCCTGGGCGGCCTGAACGCGCGGCTGGGCGTGTTCACGGTCCTGGGCAACCATGACCTGTGGACGAACCGGCGTGTCGTGACCCAGGGCCTGCACGAGGCCGGCCTGCCGGTGCTGATCAACCAGGGCCTGGCCGTCGGCGGGCTGTATCTGGCCGGGCTGGACGACGCCTGGAGCGGCGCCCCGGACCTGGCTCAGGCGCTGGCCGGCTGTCCGGCCGGAATGCCCGCCGTCCTGCTGGCCCATGAGCCGGATTTCGTGGACGAGTGGAGCCGGGACCCGCGCGTGGCCGTCCAGCTCTCCGGCCACTCACACGGCGGCCAGGTGCGCCTGCCCGGCCTGGGCGCCGTGATCGTCCCGCCCTACGGCCGCAAATACGACTACGGCCTGTATCAGGTCCATCACACCCGGCTCTACACCAACCCCGGCATCGGGCTGGCCGTGCCCGGCGTGCGCGTCAACTGCCGGCCTGAGGTGACGGAGATCACGTTGACACAGGGAGCCTGACATGGATGAGAACGCGGCTGCCCGCCGTCCGAGCGTGCAACTGGCGCTCCTGTTGATCTGTCTCGGCCTGGGCGCGCGCTTCGTGCAGATCGGCCTGGGCGAACCGCCGCCGGCCGAGGCAGCCCGAGGCGGCGGCCATGATTTGTGGCGCGTCGCGTGGCTCGACGATTGCGGCCTGCCCGGCGCCGTTGGCCTTTACACGACCACGGACCCCGTCTGCCAGCCGGGCCGGGCCGCGCCGCTGAGCTGGCTTCAGGGTCAGCTGACGGCCACGCGCCTCCTGGCGCGCGGCGAATATCTGATGGCGTCCCCCCATCCGGCGGCGGCCGCGTGCCGGGCCCAGGTGCTCACCCCGGACGGCGCCCCGGCCGGCTGGCTGTGCGCGGACAGCCTGGGCCTATACCGGCTCAACCTCGCCGGCGACGAAAGCAGCGGACGCTGGCAAATGTGGCCGGATGGTCAATGGGTGGAGGTGGGCGCATGAGTCCGGTCCCCCTTCGTGAACGTCCCCGGCGCACGCGCCGATACTGGCTGAATCTGGCCGGCTTCACGGTCCTATGCGGCGTCCTCGGCCTGATCGCGGCGCAATATGTGGGGGCGCCGTATTATCTGACTTACGGCTACACACATCCCAAGCGCCTGCCGGTGTGTTGTGAAACGCCGGCCGACCGCGGCCTGCTGTATGAGGAGGTCGTCATCCGTACGGCGGACGGTCTCGATCTGCGCGGCTGGTACGTGCCCGGCTCGAACCGCGCCGCCGTCATTGCCCTGCACAGTATCGCCAGCAACCGCGTGATGATGTTGGGGCCGGCCGCCCTGTTAGCCCGGCATGGCTATGGGGTTCTGCTGCTGGACCTGCGCGCTCACGGCGAGAGCGACGGCGACCTGTACCCCTATGGCGGCCCGGAAGCCGAGGATGTGCGCGCCGCCGCCGATTATCTGGCGCAGCGCGCCGACGTCGACCCGGGACGCATCGGCCTGCTGGGTTTCTCGCTGGGCGCGCAGACCGGGCTGCTGGGGGCCGCGCGCACGCCGGCCATCCGGGCTGTGGTGGCGGACGGGCCGGGCGCCACCACCTTCACCGACTGGCCGCCAGCCCGGACCCCGGGCGAGTGGGCGTATGTGCCGTTTGACCTTGTGTTTTACCGATTCCTCCAGTGGCGGACAGGCGTGCGCGAACCGCTGTCCGTTCAGGCCGCCATCGCCCAGGTAGCGCCGCGCCCCATCCTCCTGATCGGAGGCGGCCGCGAGCGGCGCGCCCTGGAACACCTGGCCTCCCTCTCTGCCGCTCCGCCGGCGCAGTGGGTGGTGCCGGAGGCCGGCCACCTCGAGTCGCTGGCGCTGCAGCCGGACGAATACGAGCAGAGGGTCAGCGAGTTCTTCGACGCCGCCCTGCTCGTGGACATGACCACAGCCGACAACTCGCCATAACCTCGCAGGCGCCGGCGCACCGACCCGCCTCCAAAGCTCCGAACGAGTTTGCATTTTTCTTGCAACGGCCTACAATCGCGGGCGCCTATGCAAACAGTCGTGCGCCGAAGTGAGGCAGGTCGACTCGGCGCTCAGACGCGGAGGTCACGATGAAAACTCGTTCTCTGGTGCTGGCCGGCGGGCTGGGTCTGGCGCTGGCCGCGATGCTGATCGCGCTCCTTGGGCAGGGCGCTCCCACTGCCGCGCAGGCCGCGCCGCTGGCCCAGGCCACCGGCGGCTTTATCACCATCACAGTCAAAGCAGGCGAGAGCCTGGCGACCTATCCCCGCATCTACGGGACCAGCGGCTCGGCCATCCTGGCCGCCAACCCGGACCTGCGCGAGAACCCGGCCCTGCTCTTCCCCGGCCAGGTGATCGTCATCCCGGTCGTCCGCACCTTTACCCCCAGCCTGACGACGCCTTTCTTCTACACCGCGCAGGCCAACGACACCCTGGCCGCTGTCGCGCGGCGCTTCGAGCTTGATCCGGCGGCCATCGCGCGCGTCAACGGCGTGGCCGAGTTCACCCCCGGCGTCACCTACCTGATGCCGGCCGGCCCGCATCTGTACTTCCTCAAGCCCGGAGACACGATTGGGACCGTGGCCGGGCGTTACGGCGTGACCCAGCAGGTGATCTTAGACGCCAACAGCATCCCGAACCCCGGCGTGCTCTACGCCGGCCAGCCGATCTTCATCCCGGTCCTGTTCGACGCCGCGCCGCGCCCGATCCCGGCTGACCTCGCCACGGCGACCGGCACGCCGGCGGCCACCGCCACTGCCACCCCGGTCGGCGCGGCCACGGCGACGCCGTCCGTCCCCACCGGGTTTATCCAGGTCACGGTCCAGCCCGGCGATACGCTCCTGACCTACGTCCAGCGCTTCAACATCTCGGCGCGCGCCATCATCGACGCCAACCCCGTCCTGCGGGAGAACCCGAGCCTGATCTTCCCCGGCCAGAAGCTGCTCATCCCGGCTCCGCTGGTCACGCCCACGGCCACCCCGACCACGACGGCCACCGGCGGCCCGACCGCCACGCCCGGGCCATCGGCGACGCCCAGCCGGACGCCCGCGCCGAACCTGACGCCGGCGCCGAACACGCTCATCCAGACGGTCGTGCGGCGCGGCGACAGCCTGGTGACGTTCGCCCTGCGCTACGGCGTCAGCGGCTCGTCTCTGCTGGCGGTCAATCCGCAGTTGCGTGAGAACCCCGGCCTGATCTTCCCCGGCCAGGTCCTGACCATCCCGGTCGTGGCGTCCTTCACACCCAGCCGCACCACGCCCTTTTTCTACGTCGTGCAGGCCGGCGAGACGGCCCCCTCCATCGCAGCCAAGATGGAGATGACGGTGGACACCCTGCTCAAGGCCAACCCCGGCGTGGCGTTCATCTCAGGCGCTACCATCCTGGTGCCGGCCGGGCCGCATGTCTATTCCGTGAAGGCCGGGGACGACCTGCGCAAGATCGCGGTCCGCTACGGCACGACCGTGGAGGCCCTGCTGACCGGCAACAACCTGCCCAACCCCGACCTGATCTACGTCGGCCAGGAGATGTTCATCCCGATCCAATACAACGCCGCCCCACTGCCGTTCACGCCGTGAAGGCAGGCGACCGACAACCGATTGCGGATCACAGAGGCGGAGGCGGGTCCCAGGCGGCCCGCCTCCGTTTTGTTTCGATTCCTGGCCGCGGATTTCGCGGATACCCCGGATTGGTCTCCGCTGTATCTTCAGGGCCGCGCCGCACAGGTCCCAGGCAGAATCAAGCACACTGCGCTCATCCGCACAATCCGCGGCTAACAGGGAATCAGGGGAACCAGCTCTCAGCGGACGGCGGGAACGTCGGCGGTCCGTCGCCCATCGTCCGCGACCCGCACCGCCAGCTGCCCGCAGCCGGCGTCCACGTCGATGCCGCGCCGGATGCGGACGGTGCACGGCAGGCCGTGGCTTTCCAGGCTGGCCTTGAAGGCCGCCACGCGCTCCCGGGTGGACGCCCGGCCGGCGTAACCGCGCGTGGGGTTGAGGGGGATGATATTGACGTGGCAGTTGAGGCCCTGGGCCAGGCGCGCCAGCGCCCGCGCCTGTTCGGGGCTATCGTTCTGGCCCGCGATCAGGGCCCACTCGAAGGTGACGCGGCGGCGGGTCTTCTCGGCGTAAAGGCGCGCCGCGCGGAAGACCTCGGCCAGGGGGTAACGCTTATTGACCGGAAGCAACCGGGCGCGCAGTTCGTCCGTGGCGGCGTGCAGCGAGATGGCCAGGTTCACCTGGCGGCGCTCCTCGGCGAAGCGCTCGATCATGGGCACCAGCCCGACGGTGGAGAGGGTGATGCGGCGCGCGCCGAAGTTGAAGCCGTTGGGGTCGTTCAGGATGTCCACGGCCTTCATCGTCGCGTCGTAGTTGTGGAACGGCTCGCCCATGCCCATGACGACGATGTTGGTCAGCCGGTCGTCCCGGGCCCTCAATTCCCGCTCAAACCACAACACCTGCTCGACGATCTCGCCCGCGGTCAGGTGGCGCCGGAAGCCCATCTGGCCGGTGGCGCAGAACACACAGCCCATGGCGCAGCCGGCCTGGGTGGAGATGCAGGCCGTCCGCCGGCGCGCATAGCCCATCAGCACGGCCTCAATGGCCTGGCCGTCGGGGAGATGGAACAACTGCTTGCGCGTCTGGCCGTCGGACGATTGGACCGCCGCCGCCGGGGTCAACGCCCCCCACTGGAAACCGGCCGCCAGCCGTTCGCGCAGAGCCTTGGGCAGCGTGGTGACCTCGGCCGGCGAGGCCGCCAGGTCGCGATAGAGCGCCTGCCAGAGCTGCCGGGCGCGGTAGGCGGGCTCGCCCCAGGCGGTTATTTCAGCCTGCAGTTCGGGAAAAGAGAGGGAAAAGAGGGAAAGCATGTTCGATCTTGCCCCCTGCCCCTACCCCTCCCCCAGCTCCCTCAGCCTCTGCCCGGCCTTCTTCCGCAACTCCGCATCCGGGCTGAGGCGCGCCACCTGGCGGAAGTCGGCGCTGGCCTCCTGAGGGCGGCGCAGGTCGGCCAGGATCAGGCCGCGCCGATAGAGCAGGCGCAGGGAGCGCGGCTCGTGCTTGAGGGCGTCGTTGATGTCCTGCAGGGCGCGGGCGTAATCGCCGGCGGCGTACAGCACTTCGGCGCGCCGGACGCGCGCGGTGACGGCCTCCGGGTGGTGCTCCAGCACGGCTGTGTAGTCCTGGAGCGCCTGGGAGAACTCGGCCATCTGGCGATGGATATCGCCGCGCAGGATGATCAGCTGCTCGTCCAGCGGCGCCAGCTGCACGGCGCGGTCCAGGGCCGCCAGCGCCTGTTCGTATTCCTGCAGCATGGCGTACAGACGGGCCTGGTACGTATAACAGCGGTCGGCCACGCGGGGCACGCGCTCGGCGATGTGCTCCAGCTCCTCGGCCATTTTGCGCGCACGCGGGCGGTCGGCTTCGGCGAACTCGGCGATGACTTGTTCGACGTCGGCGAAGAAGGTGTCGGTGGGGAGCATGTTCACGTCTGTAGGGCGCGCGTGATTTCCCGAATGTCTTCCATCACCCAGGTAGGCCGGATCTCGGAACGCTCCAGGTCGGGGCGCGTGGTGACGCCGGAGAGCACCAGGAGGGAGCGCAGGCCGGCGCGCCCGGCGCCGAGGATATCCGTATCCAGCCGGTCGCCGACGGCGATGGCGGCGGCCGGCTCGACGCCCAGCCGGTCCAGCGCGATCCGGTACATCAAGGGCTCGGGCTTGCCGATGATCACGGGCGCGGCGTCGGTGGCGGCCTGCAGCGCGGCCAGCACGGCGCCGTTGCCGTGGGTGATCCCATGTTCGGTGGGGATGGTCCGGTCCGGGTTGGTGCCCACAAAGACCGCGCCGGCCCGGATATTGAGCGTGGCCGTGGCGAGCTTATCCCAGCTCAGCCCGCGATCCATGCCGACCACCACGTAGCGGGCGCTCACGTCGTACAGCTCGGTGAGCACGAACCCCTGCTCGGCCAGCGCCTGCCGGACGCCGGCCTCGCCGATGGGGAAGACGCGCGTCCCGGCCGGGGCGCGTGCGCGCAGATAGAGCGCGGCCGCCTGGGCCGAGGTCAGCACCTCGTCCCGGTCCACCCGCACACCGAAGCCGGCCAGCTTGGCCTGATAGTCCTCGGGCGTACGGGAGGCGTTGTTGGTGGCCAGGATAAACGCCAGGCCGCGGGCGCGGAGGGCGGCGAAGAACTCGGCCAGGCCGGGCAGCGGCCGGTCCCCCTCCCACAACACGCCGTCCATGTCGATGACGAAGGCGCGGAGCCCGGCGAAGGTCGGCGAAGTCATGGCGGCATTATAGCGCGCAACGAGGGCGGGCACGGGTCGCCGTGGAGCCGCTCGGAAATAAAAAGGCGGACCGCGCCGGGCGCGGTCCGCCTTCGCTTGCCAGGGCGGAGCTCACTTCTTGCCGTTGGCGCCGATTTTGGCTTTGGCCGGGCTCATCACTTCGTCGATCACGCCCAGCTCCACGGCCAGCTCGGGCGTCATATAAAAGTCGCGGTCGGTGTACTGCTTGATCTGCTCCACGGTCATCTTGGTGTGCTTGGTCAGGATGGCGTTGAGCTGATCGCGCTTGCGCAGGATCTCCTTGGCCGCAATCTCGATGTCAGTCGCCTGGCCCTCCGCCCCGCCCAGCGGCTGATGCAGGTGGATGGTGGCGTTGGGCAGGGCATAGCGGCGGCCGGTGCCGGCGGCGAGCAGGATGGTGCCGAAGGAGGCCGCCAGGCCGACGGCGATGGTGTTGACCGGCGCGCTGATCAGGTTCATCGTGTCGTAGATAGCCAGGCCGGCGTTGATGATACCGCCGGGCGAGTTGATGTACATCTCGATCGGGCGGGTCGGGTCCTCATGGTCCAGGAACAGGAGCTGGGCCACGATGACGTTCGCCACCTGGTCGTTGATGGGCGTGCCCAGGAAGACGATGCGCTCCTTGAGCAAAAGCGAGTAGATGTCGTAGGCGCGCTCGCCGCGGCCGGTGTTCTCCACCACCATCGGGATCAGGGCGTTCGGATCAATGCGGCTCATAGGGTCCCTCGTTAGCTGGCCGACCTGAGATCGGCGCACACCTTGGGGCCGGTCTGCGACCGGCCCGTATACTGGTCGAATAATCCGGGATCGGCTTCAGGCTTCCGGCGCCGGCTCCGGTTGCGCATCCGCCGCCGGCTGTGTGTCCGCCGCCGGCTGTGTGTCCGCCGCCGGCTGTATGTCAGCCGCCGGCTGTATGTCAGCCGCCGGCTCCGGGATCGCCTCGCCCTTGGCGATGGCGACCAGGCGCTGGATGGCTTTGTTCGTCAACAGGTCAATGGTCACCGACTGGCGGGCGCGGCTGGTGTCCAGGGCGCGGCGCACCTCCTCGCCGCCCTGCCGGCCCAGGATCAGCTTCATGCGCTCGATCTCGCCGGCCACCTCCGCCGGCTCGACCTCCAGTTTCTCGCGCTCCACGATGCGGCCGAGCACCAGCGCGCGCTTCAGGCGCGCCTCGGCCCGGGGACGGTTCTCTTCGCGCAGTTCCTCCAGGGACTTGCGCTCGATTTTCAGATAATCGTCCAGGGTCAACCGCTGCTCCTGCAGGCGGTGATCCAGGTCGTGCATCAGGTCGTCCAGCTCCTGGTCCAGGAGCACCGGCGGGTACTTGATCCGGGTCTGCGCCAGCAGGGCCTCGAGCACCTTGTCGGCGTAATCGCGGTCGGCGGCGCGGGTCGCCTGCTGCTCCAGGTCCTGGCGCACGCGGGCCTTCAGCTCGTCCAGCGTCTGGAATTCGCCGATCTCCCGGGCCAGGTCGTCGCTCCACTCCGGCAGTGTGCGGCTCTTGACTTCCTTGCACGTCACCTCGAAGTGGGCCACCTGCCCGCGCAGCGACTCGTTGGCGTAATCGTCGGCGAAGGTCAGGTCGAACTTGCGGGTCTCGCCCGCGAGCATGCCCACCACCTGCAGCGCGAAGCCCGGCATCGGCCAGTCGGTCGCCTCGTCCAGCTGCAGGGCCACGTCCTTGTCGGTCATCAGGAAATCGGACGGGTTGAGGCCCTCGCCCAGGAACGAGTTGATGTCCAGGGTCACGGCGTCGCCGAGGGCGGCCGGGCGCTCCACCGGCTCCAGCACGGCCTGGCGCTCGCGCAGGGTGTCGAGCACACGCTGTACGTCCTCGTCTTTGACGACCGGCGCCTCGTACGGCACGCGCAAGGCGCGGTAATCGCCCAGGTCCACTTCCGGCTTGAGCGGGACCGAGAACTTGAGGACCAGCGGCTTGAGCTGCATGTCCTGCAGCGCGCCCGGCCCGTAGGCCTCGATCTTCTCCTGGTCCAGGGCTTCCTCGTAGACCTTCTGCCCCAGCTCCTCGACCGCCATCTCGTACACGGCCTGCTCGCCGAACTGACGCAGCACGTGCTGGAGCGGCGCCTTGCCGGGCCGGAAACCCGGCACCGGGTAACGCTTGGAGATCTGGCGGGCGGCGGCCTGCAGCGCGGGCTGCACGCGGTCGTCAGAGACTTCGACCGTCAGGTTCAGAGTGCGGTCGTCGTTGGTCTGGGTTTCGATCTTGAGCACGATGTCCTTCCGTCGCCCGCTGATGGGGCCAAGTGTAGCACCGCCGGTGTTGGCGGAAGATAAGAATACGCCGGGGTAGGGCTGCCGGTTTGGCTAGGTGGGGAAGGAGGGAGTTGAACCCTCACGGGTTGCCCCGACGGATCCTAAGTCCGTTCTGTCTGCCAATTCCAGCACTTCCCCGCGAATCGAGCGCGAAAGATTATACCATCCGCGGCCCCGTCTCACGCGAGCGGCAGACGGTCGTCCTGGCAGGCGTGGCGGTCGTGCAGGTCGATCACCTGGGCGGCCTCCGGATGCACGGCCCGGCCGCCGAACTCGCGCAGCAGGCGGCAGACGCCGAAACGGCGCGCCGTGGCCTCGTAGGTCTGTTCCCAGCGCCGGACCAGCGCCTCGGCCTGAGGCGTCTCCCAGGGATAACGGGCCGGCGGCGGACGCAGCCCGCAGCGCCACGGTTTGGGCGTCAGGCGCGCCCGGAAACAGGCCTGGTCCCGGCACAGGCGGATGTAGAGCGGGTCGCTGCCGAGCTCGGCCAGCCAGCGGCGCGTGGCGTCGGCGGCCGGATCGAAGACGGTGTGCGTCGCCAGCAGGCGCAGCCCGGCCCGGGTCCGGTAGGCCCGCAGACTCCAATCCGGGTGAGCCCGCGTCCAGGCTTCGACCTTATCCAGCGCGCGCTGCTCCGGCGAGGACGGCTTCCCGCCGAACAGCCCGCCCAACAGGCCGGGCCGCGCCTCCGCCGGGTCGCCCTCGGCAAAGTCGATGTCGGCGAACAGCACGCGGGCGGCGTTGAGCACCAGCGCGCCGTAGGCGTTGCGCGTGATCACGGCCGCCGGGTCGCCGCTGCCCGCCGGCACGGTCTGAACCATTTCTTCGCGCAACGGGCGCTCGCCGTAGCCGTAGACGTCCAGGTCCTGGCCGGCCGCCAGCCGGCGCGCGATCTCGTCCAGCCGCTGCCGGGCCGCGCTCCGGGCCTCGGCCAGGCTGGCGTCCGACCAGCGCCAGATGGACAGGCGATAGGCTTTGCCGCCCGGCGCCCGGTGGACGGCGGTCTCATTGGCCCAGTAACGGGGGATTTTCATGCGCCACCTCCGGACCCATGATACCCCACCTCGACTCGCTTTTGCGCACGCCTTTGCTATAATCGCCCCTCGCTTGCCGGGGAACGCCTGATGTCGGACACGATCACCATCAAGGGCATCCGCGAGGGCCTGCTGGTCAGCGTAACCGACGCAGGCGAGTGGAGCGAGGCGGCGCGGGCGCTGCTGACGCGCATCGACCAGACGGTCGAGTTCTTCCGCGGCGGCCGGCTGGCGCTGGACGTCGGCGCCCGGCCCATCCCGGCCGCCGAGCTGGGCCGCCTGCGCGACCTGCTCTCCGAGCGCGGCGTCAGCCTGTCCACCGTGCTGAGCGACTCGCCGCTCACCACCCACGCCGCCCAGGCGCTCGGGCTGAAGGTGGCCCTGGTGGCGGCGGCGCCGCCCTCGATCCAGGCCCGGGTGGACGCCGAGACCGATCCGGAGGAGGCGCGCGAGGACGCCGTGCTGGTGCGCCGCACGGTGCGGTCGGGCCGGAGCGTGCGGCACACCGGGCACGTGGTGGTGCTGGGCGACGTGAACCCCGGCGCCGAGATCGTGGCCGGCGGCGACATCCTCGTCTGGGGCCGGCTGCGGGGCGTGGCCCATGCCGGGGCGCCGGCGACGGCGCTGCCCGGGGCCGCCGCCGACGGCGACGAGGCCGCCACGGTCTGCGCGCTGGACCTGGCGCCGACGCAGTTGCGCATCGCGCGCCACATCGCCACCTCGCCGGCGCGCAAGGGCACGCCGCAGCCGGAGATGGCGCGGGTAAAGGATGGGCGCATCGTGGCGGAACGCTGGAGCCCGAAGAAGTGAGCGTCCGCGCCGCGGCGGCGCGGACTCGTCATCCGCGAGGGTGGAACCGGAGGGAGGATTGTCATGATCCAAAGCTCGAACGGCCGCGTTACGACCAGCGCCAACGGCGCGTCACAGCCAGCCGCCCACCAACCGGAGAGGGAGCGTACGATGGCCGGCAAAGTCATCACCGTCACGTCCGGCAAGGGCGGCGTCGGCAAGACCACCACCACGGCCAACCTGGCTGTGGCGCTGGCCGCCGGCGGCCACAAGGTCGTCTGCCTGGACGCCGACATCGGCCTGCGCAACCTGGACGTGGTCATGGGCCTGGAGAACCGCATCGTCTATGATCTGGTGGACGTGGTGGAGGGCCGGGCCCGGCTGCGGCAGGCCATGATCAAGGACAAGCGGCTGCCGGAGCTGTACCTGATCCCGGCCGCCCAGACGCGCGACAAGTCCGCCGTCAGCCCGTCCGACATGATCAAGCTGTGCAATGACCTGCGCGGCGAAGTCGATTACATCCTGGTGGACTCGCCGGCCGGCATCGAGCGCGGCTTCCGCAACGCCGTGGCGCCGGCCGACCAGGTGCTGATCGTCACCAACCCGGAGGTCTCGGCGGTGCGCGACGCCGACCGGATCGTGGGGCTGCTGGAGGCCGAGGAGAAGGGGCCCGGGCACCTGATCATCAACCGGCTCAAGCCGGAGATGGTGAAACGCGGCGACATGCTGAGCACGGACGACGTGCTGGACATCCTGGCCATCCCGCTGATCGGCGTGGTGCCGGAGGACGAGGGCATCCTGGTCTCCACCAACCGCGGCGCGCCGGCGGCCATGGACGAGAAGAGCCGGGCCGGCCAGGCCTTCCGCGACATCGCCCGGCGGCTGCGGGGCGAGGACGTGCCGTTCATGCCGCTGGACGACAACAAGGGCTTCTGGCAGAAGCTGGCGGCGCGTTTCACGCGTTCCGGATGAGCCCGTTCATCCGGACGACCCGGAGAGCCGATATGAGCAACTGGTTCGAACGGCTGCTGGGGCGCGGGACGCCGTCCAGCGCGCAGTCGGCCAAGGAACGCCTGCAATTCGTGCTGATCCACGACCGCACCGACCTGTCGCCGGCCGTGCTGGAGACGCTCAAAGACGAGATCATCGCCGTCATCTCCAAGCACGTCGAGATCGACGCCGACGGCGTCGAGATCAACCTTTCGCAGACCCAGCGCGAGAACCGGCTGGTCGCCAACATCCCGTTGCTGGCCGCGCCGGGCGCCCGGCGCCGCAGCCGGAAGTAGCTGTGACCTAGGGGGTGCGGCCGATGGCCGCGCTGCGCTGCGGGCCGCGCTGCGCTGCGGGCCGCGCTGCGCTGCGGTACAATCCTCGCCATGCTCAACGCCAAACTCTGGCGCCACTTCGATTTCTGGCTGCTCGGCGCCGTCGCCCTGCTGTGCATCATCGGCATCGCCATGATCCGGTCGACCACGGTCACGTCGCTCGACCCGGCCCTGCAGGCGTCCACCGAGCGCCAGATCATCTTCAGCCTCATCGGGGCCGGCATCGTCGTCGTCTTCAGCGCCATCGACTACCGGTTCTACGGCGCCACCGCGCCCGCCATCTACCTGATCCTGCTGGTGCTGCTGGTCATCGTCTATTTCGTGGCCCAGGCCACCTTCGGCGCCGCCCGCTGGATCGACCTGGGGATCATCCGCGTGCAGCCGTCCGAGCTGGGCAAGTTCCTGATGATCCTGACCCTCGGGCACTACATCGTCACGCACAAGGACGAGATCGAGCGCTTCGCGTTCGTGCTTAAGACGCTGGTCCACATCGGCGTGCCCGTCGTCCTGATCCTGCTCCAGCCGGACCTGAGCTCGTGCATCATCTACGGCGTCGTCTGGTTCACGCTGATGTGGATGTCCGGCCTACGCTGGCGCCACCTGGCCGTCCTGGGCGGCGCGGCCGCCGTCGTCGCCGTGGCCGGGTTCTTCGCCGCGCTCCAGTCCGAGCGCCTGGGCTACATCGCCCAGCGCGTCATCGTCTTCTTCGTCCCGGACACGAACTCGCAGGCCTACCGCGACGCGTTCTACAACATCAACCAGGCGCTCATCAGCATCGGCTCGGGCGGCTGGCTGGGCCAGGGCTACGGCCAGGGCCCGCAGGTGCAGTTGCGCTTCCTCAAGGTGCGCCACACCGACTTCATCTTCTCGGCCATCGGGCACGAGTTCGGTTTTGTGGGCGCCGTCATCGTCATGCTGCTGTTCGCGTTCGTCGTCTGGCGCATCTACCGGGCCGGGCAGGCGGCGCGCGACCCGTACGGGCGCCTGATCTGCTTCGGCGTCGGCACCGTGATCCTGTTCGAGGCGTTCTCGAACATCGCCTCGAACATGCAGCTGATCCCGGTCTCCGGCTCCCCCCTGCCGTTTATCAGCTACGGCGGCTCCTCGCTGTGGACGTTCCTGATCGGCATCGGGTTGGTGGAGTCGGTCATCCTGCGGCACAAGCAGATTGAGTTCTGAAGGCCGAAGGCCGAAGGCACACGGCTGCCGACGGCTCGCTGCTTGCGGCCGACTGCTTACCGCCTCGTCCATTCTGCGCTGAAGGGAACCCGCTTTGAAACCCGTCCGCGTCCGTTTCGCCCCCTCCCCCACCGGCCACTTTCATATCGGCGGCGCGCGCACGGCGCTGTACAACGTGCTGTTGGCGCGGCAGACCGGCGGCCAGTTCATCCTGCGCATCGAGGACACCGACACCAAGCGCAGCACGCCCGAAGCCGTCGCCGAGATTATCGAAGCGCTGCGCTGGCTCGGCCTGCAGTGGGACGAAGGCCCGGAGGTCGGCGGCCCGCACGCGCCCTACAACCAGCTGGCGCGCAAGGCGCTTTACCAGGAGCACGCCCAGATCCTGATGGAGCGGGGCCACGCCTACCGCTGCTTCTGCGCCGCGGAGCGGCTGGCCCAGGTGCGCGCGGCCCAGCAGCAGGCCAAGCAGTCGCCGCGCTATGACGGCACCTGCCGCCGGCTCAGCCGGGACGAGTCCGACCGGCGCGCGGCGGCCGGCGAACCGTTCACCATCCGCTTCAAGACGCCGACGGAGGGCGCGACCACGGCGCATGATCACCTGCGCGGCGACATCACCGTCGAGAACAGCTCGCTAGACGACTTCATCCTGGTCAAGTCCAACGGCGTGGCCGTCTACCACCTGGCGGCCATGGTGGACGACCATCTGATGGGCGTCACGCACGTCCTGCGCGGGCAGGAGTGGCTGGGCACGTTCCCGCTGCACGTCCTGGTCATCCGCGCCTTCGGCTGGGAGGAGCCGGTCTGGTGCCACCTGTCGGTTTTCCTCAACCCGAGCGGCAAGGGCAAACTCAGCAAACGGAACCTCAAGTCCGAGCAGGAGGTCTTCGTGCTCGGCCTGCGCGACGCCGGCTACCTGCCGGAGGCCATCCTGAGCTGGACGGCCCTGATGGGGGCGTCGTTCGGGGCGGAGGAGGCCTTGCTCACGCTGGATGAGATGGCCGCGCGCTTCAGCCTGGACCGGCTGACGCCGTCGGCGGCGCGCGTGAACTTCGAGAAACTGGACGACTTCAACGGCAAGTGGATCCGGCGCCTGAGCGTGGACGACCTGGCGGCGCGCGTCCGGCCGTTCTTCGAGCGGGCCGGCCTGAAGCCGGACGACGCGACCCTGCGCCGCATCGCGCCCCTGATTCAGGCTCGCATCGTCACCCTGGACGATGCGGTGGAGATGGCAGGCTTCTTCTTCCGGGCGGAAGTGCGCGCTCAGCCGGAGGCGCTGCTGATTAAGGGCCTGGCCCCGGCGCAGAGCCTGGCGGCGCTCCGGGCGGCCCGCGCCGGCCTCGAGGCGGTGAGCGAGTGGACGCCGCCGGCCCTCGAAGCGCCCATGCGCGCCCTGGCGGAGACGCTCGGCCTGAAAGCCGGTCAGCTCTTTGGCCTGCTGCGCGCCGCCGTCACCGGGCAGACCGTCAGCCCGCCGCTGTTCGAGTGCATGGAGGTCGTCGGGCGCGCGACGACCCTGGCGCGGCTGGCCCAGGCCGAAGCCCTGCTGAGCGCGGCCTGAAAGGACGGACGGCCATGCCGCACCCGCTGGTCCTGCAATTGCGTTTCACGCGCAACGAATTCAAACGCGGGCTGGCCGGCGTCACCGACGACGAGGCGCGCCGGCGCTTCCTGCCCCTGAACTGTATCAGCTGGAATATCGGCCATCTGGCGTGGCAGGAACAGCGCTACTGGCTGTACCGGATGCAGGGGCAGACGCTGCTGCCCGAGCTGAACACGTTGTTCTGCTCCGGCTGCCCGGCCGTCACGCCGCCGCTGGACGAGATGTGGTCCGCCTGGCGCACGATCACCGCCGCCGCCGACCCGTTCCTGGATACGTTGACCACCGCCGACCTGCTGTCCCCGCGCACTTTTGGCGCCGGCGCGGACGCCTTCACCACCAGCCCCGGGAACCTGATGCAGCGTGTGATCTACCACTACTGGTATCACCTCGGCGAGAGCCTGGCCATCCGCCAGAACCTGGGCCACACCGGCCTGCCGGATTTCGTGGGCGCTATCGACGGACAGGCGCCCTACCGGACGGAGTAACTTCCGGGAGCCGCCGGAGGCGCGGCGGCGGCTTATCCCGCCGGCGGCAGGCCCTTCTCGATCTTGGCCCAGGTGTCCTTCAGGCTGACCGACCGGTTAAACACCAGCTTCCCGCCGGCGGAGTCGGGGTCCACGCAGAAATAGCCCTGGCGCTCGAACTGGAAGCTCTCGCCCGGCCGGGCGTCCCGGAGGCTCGGTTCCACATAGCAGGCCGGCAGCACCTCCAGCGAGTCCGGGTTCAGGTCAGCCACGAAGTCCTCGTGTTCGTCCGGGTCCGGCGATTTGAAGAGCCGGTCGTACAGCCGCACCTCGGCCTCGAGCGCATGCGCGGCCGAGACCCAGTGAAGGGTGGCCTTCGCCTTACGGCCGTCCGGGGCGTCGCCGCCGCGCGTGGCCGGGTCGTACGTGCAGCGCAGCTCGGTCACGTTCCCGGCCGCGTCTTTCACCACCCCGACGCAGCGGATGAAGTAGGCGTAACGCAGGCGCACCTCGCGGCCGGGGGCCAGGCGGAAGTACTTGGGCGGCGGGCTCTCGCGGAAATCGTCCTGCTCGATGTAGAGCACGCGCGAGAACGGCACCAGGCGCGTGCCGGCGGAGGCGTCCTCCGGGTTGTTGACCGCCGCCATCATCTCCACCTGGCCTTCCGGGTAGTTCTCGATGACCACCTTGAGCGGCCGGAGCACGGCCATCTTGCGCGGGGCGCGCTTATTCAAATCGTCGCGCAGGCAATGCTCCAGCAGGGCCAGGTCGATGGTGCTGTCGTTCTTGGCCACGCCGATGCGGGCGCAGAAGTCCTTGATCGCCTCGGGCGTGTAGCCGCGCCGGCGCAGGCCGCGCAGGGTGGGCATGCGCGGGTCGTCCCAGCCGCGCACATAGCCCTCCTTCACCAACCGCAGCAGCTTGCGCTTGCTCATCACCGTGTAGCTCAGGTTCAGGCGTGCGAACTCGATCTGGCGCGGCGCGTAGATGCCCAGGGCGTCCAGGAACCACTCGTACAGGGGGCGGTGGTCCTCGTATTCCAGCGAGCACAGCGAGTGCGTGATGCCCTCAATCGAGTCGCTCTGGCCGTGCGCGTAGTCGTACATCGGGTAGATGCACCAGGCGTTCCCGGTGCGGTGGTGCTCGGCGTGCAGGATGCGGTACAGCACGGGGTCGCGCAGGTTGATGTTGCCGGAGGCCATGTCGATCTTGGCGCGCAGGGTGCGCGCGCCGTCCGGGAACTCGCCGGCCCGCATGCGCGCGAACAGGTCCAGGTTTTCCTCGACCGACCGATTCCGGTACGGGCTCTCGCGGCCGGGCGTGGTGAGCGTGCCGCGGTACTCGCGCACCTCGTCCGCCGTCAGGTCGCACACGTAAGCGCGACCGGCCTTGATGAGCTGCACCGCCCACTGGTAGAGCTGCTCGAAGTAGTCCGACGCATACAGCGGCGCGCCCGGCCACTGGAAGCCCAGCCAGCGGATGTCCTCCTGGATGGCGTCCACGTATTCGATCTCTTCTTTGACCGGGTTGGTGTCGTCAAAACGCAGGTTGCACTGGCCGCCGAACTCCGCCGCGATGCCGAAGTCGATGGCCATGGCCTTGGCGTGGCCGATGTGCAGGTAGCCGTTCGGCTCGGGCGGGAAGCGGGTGCGGACGTAATGGAAGCGTCCGTTCTGGAGATCCTCGGCCACGGCGGCGCGGATGAAATCGGTGGGTTGCGATGGGTGGTTGGTCATAGCGTGAGATGAGCAGGCGTCCGGTGCGGCTCCAAACTGGCCCTAGTTTAACTCAGATTGCGCTTCCCGTTCTCCGTTTACATCCCGCCCGCCCTATGCTAGAATTTTGAGCACACTGGGGATTCGTCTAGTGGTAGGACAGCAGACTCTGGATCTGTATGCCGAGGTTCGAATCCTCGATCCCCAGCCACGCCACTCCCGCTGAGCCAGAGCAGCGGGAGTTTTCTTTCCCCCTTGCAGGATAACCGGCGGCCCGGCCAGTGAAAAATGTTACTGTTCCAGTCTGGATTTCCGGCCTATTGTCGTGGAAAGTATGCTCGGCAGCGTCAATGCAACCCTCCGCCTGGGGCTGGCCGCCGCCAGCGCCGGCCTGATCTGCGCCAGCCTCCTGGCGCCGGCCTCCGCCCGGCCTCACCCCGCCCGCCCGGCGGGGACGCCGCCGGCCGGCGCCGCCGTGCGCTTCGAGCACCTCACTATCGAGGCGGGCCTCTCGCAGAACGCCGGTCTGGCCGTGTTGCAGGACCGGACCGGCTACCTGTGGATCGGCACCCAGGACGGCCTCAACCGCTACGACGGCTACACGTTCACAGTCTTCAAGCACGACCCCGCCAATCCGGCCTCGCTCAGCCATAACAGCACCCTGTCCCTGATGGAGGACCGCGACGGCCAGCTCTGGATCGGCACCTGGGGCGGCGGCCTCAACCGCTACGACCCGGCCACCGGCCGGTTCACGCGCTTTGCGCCGGACCCCGGCGACCCGGCCGCGCTCAGCCACGGCGTGGTCACATCGCTCCTGCAGGACTCGACCGGCGCGGTCTGGGTCGGCACGCTCGGCGGCCTGGACCGCTTCGACCCGGCGACCGGCGGCTTCGAGCACTTCCGCCATAACCCCGCCGACCCGGCCAGCCTGAGCGCGGACGCCGTCTCCACCCTGCTCGAGGACGCGCGCGGGAACCTGTGGGTCGGCACCGGCGCGTTCGGGACGCACGGCGCCGGACTCAACCGCTTCGAGCGCACCTCCAGAACTTTCACTCGTTTTCAACACGATCCGGCCGACGCCGACAGCCTGGCCGGCGACCACATCTCCAGCCTGGCCGCGGACCCCTCTGGCCGGCTGTGGGTGGGCCTGGGCGGCTACAGTCTGCCCGGCGCCGGCCTCGACCTGTTCGACCCCGGCGCCGGCCGCGCCGTCCACTTCCGCCATGATCCGGCCGACCCGCGCAGCCTGAGCGCCGACCAGGTCTTCCGCCTGCTGCGCGACCAGGACGGCAGCCTGTGGGTGGGCACCTGGGGCGGCGGCCTGGACCACATGGCCGCCGCCCGGCCCGGCGAGTTCACACACCACCAACCCGATCCCGCTCAACCGCACAGCCTCAACGGCGACTCGGTCTGGTCGCTCTTCCAGGACCGTTCCGGCGTCCTGTGGGTGGGCATGTCCAACGCCGGCCTGAACCGGCTCAGCCCGCTCAGCCGGCAGTTCCATCTTTACCGGCACCGTCCGGGCGACCCGACCAGCCTGTCCCACGACGCCGTCGGCGCTTTCGCCGAGGACCCGTCCGGCGCGCTCTGGGTGGGCACCTGGGGCGGCGGCCTGGACCGCTTCGACCCGGCGACCGGGAGGTTCGAGAACTTCCGGCACGACCCCGCTGACGCGAACAGCCTGAGCAACGACCTGGTCATGGCGCTGCACGCCGACGAGGGCGGCGTGTGGATCGGCACCTTAGGCGGCGGCCTGGACCGGCTGGAGACCGCCGCCCGAACCTTCACCCACTACCCGCCGGACCCCGCCGCCGGGCCGGGCGCCCTGGCCGACGGCAACATCGCGGCCCTCCTCCCCGGGCGCGCCGGGGACCTGTGGATCGGCACCTTCGGCGGCCTGCACCGCTTCGACCCGCGCGCCGGCGCGTTCACGCGCTATCACCACGACCCGGCCGACGACGCCAGCCTGAGCCATGATCAGGTGGTGTCACTGCAATTGACGCCCGACAATCGCCTCTGGATCGGCACCTGGGGCGGCGGCCTGAACCGGCTGGACCTGAACGACCCCGCCAGCGCGGACCCGCAGACGGCGCGCTTCACGCGCTACCGCCACGCGGACGATGAACCCGCCAGCCTGAGCGATGACAACGTCTGGGCTATCCACCGCAGCGCCGACGGGCTGCTCTGGCTCGGCACACAGGGCGGCCTGAACCGCTTCGACCCGGCCAGCGGAGTGTTCAAGGCTTATCGAGAAAAGGACGGCCTGCGCAACGCCACGGTGCTGGGGGTGATGGAGGCCGGCGATGGCCAGTTGTGGCTCACCACCAACAACGGCCTGGCGCGCTTCGACCCGCGGGCCGAGACCTTCGTCATCTACGATGCGGCCGACGGCCTGCAGGGCGGCGAGTTCAATTCCAACGCCTGGCTGCGGACCCACGCCGGCCTGATCCTGGTCGGCGGCGGCCACGGCTTCAACCTGTTCGATCCCGCCGCGCTGCGGGCCAGCCCGGTCCCGCCGCCGGTGGTGCTGACCGACTTCCAGGTCTTCAACGTCTCGCAGCCGATCACGCCCGGCGCGCCCCTCCGGCTCTCCCATGACCAGGACTTCATCGCCTTCGAGTTCGCGGCCCTGGACTTCCGCGCCCCGTCCAAGAACGTCTACGCCTACAAGCTGGAGGGCTTCGACGACGACTGGGTGCAGGCCGGGACGCGCCGCTACGCCAGCTACACCAACCTGCCGGGCGGGAACTATACCCTGCGCGTCAAAGCCGCCAACGGCGACGGCGTCTGGAACGAGGCCGGTCTGAGCGTCCCGCTGGTCATCACGCCGCCCCTCTGGGAGACGGGGTGGTTCCGGGGCCTGGGGATTGTCGCGCTGGCGGCCGTCGGCCTGGCCATTTTCCAGGCCCGCGTCTACGCCATCCGGGCGCAGAACCGCCAGCTGGAGGCCATGGTCCAGCAGCGCACCGTCGAATTACGCCAGGCCACCGCCCGGCTCGAAACCGAGGTCGAACAACGCAAGCGGGCCGAGGCCGAGCTGGCCCGCCAGGCCGCCGACGATCTGCGCGCGTCCGAGGCGCGCTTCCAGGCCGTGTTTGAGAACGCCGCCGTCGGCATCGCGCTGATGGGCCTGGACCGGCGCATTTTCTCGGTCAACGCCGCCGGCCAGCGCCTGACCGGCTACACGGCGGCCGAACTGCGCCAGATCGCCGCCTCCGACCTGGCCGTCGAGGCCGACCGGGAAATCGGCCGCGATCTGTTCGAAGAGCTGATCGCTGGTCGGCGCGACCAGTACACCCTGGAAAAGCGCTACCGGCGCAAGGACGGCTCGGTGTTCTGGGGGCGGGTCAACTTCTCGGCCGTGCGCGACGCCGCCGGCCAGGCCCGCTACCTGGTGGGCCTGATCGAGGACATTACCGAGACGAAGGAGGCGGAGGCCCGCCTGGCCGCCCAGGCGGCCGAGCACCGGCGCCTGCTCGAGCAGCGCATCGCGGAGCGCACCGACGAGCTGAACCGGGCCAACGCCCTGCTCCAGGAGAAGGCCGCCCAGGAGGCCGTGGCCGCCGAGCGCACGCGCCTGGCGCGCGACCTGCATGACGCCGTGACGCAGACGCTCTTCGCGGCCACGCTGATCGCCGAGGTGTTGCCGCAGGTATGGAACGCCAACCCGGCCGAGGGGGCGCGCCGGCTGGAGGACCTGCGCCAGTTGACGCGCGGCGCGCTGGCCGAGATGCGCACCCTGCTGGTGGAGCTGCGCCCGAACGCGCTGGTGGAGATCCCGCTCGGCGCGCTCCTGCGCCAGCTCACCGAGGCCGTCTCCGGTCGCGCCCGGCTGCCAATCCAGTTCAGCGTGGACGGCGAGCGCGCCCTGCCCCCCGACGTGCAGGTGGCGCTCTACCGGATCGCGCAGGAAGCCCTCAACAACGTCGTCAAGCACGCCCGCGCCTCGCAGGCCTTCGTCACCGCGCGCCTCGGCCGTCGGGTGCGTCTGACCGTGGCCGACAACGGCGCCGGCTTCGACCCGGCCGGCGTGCCGGCCGACCACCTGGGCCTGCGCATCATGCGCGAGCGCGCCGAGGGCGTGGGCGCGCAGTTCAGCGTGTACAGCGAACGGGGCGAAGGGACCCAAATCTCGGTGACCTGGGAGGCGCCGCCATGACCGAAGCACAACCCAAAATCCGCGTGATGCTCGTGGACGACCACAACGTCGTCCGCTCCGGCCTGGGCGCGTTCCTGTCGGTCATGCCGGACCTGGAGCTGGTGGGCGAGGCCGAGAACGGCGCCGAGGCCGTCCAGCGCTGCGGCTTCCTCAAGCCGGACGTGGTCCTCATGGACCTGAGGATGCCGGTGATGGACGGGGTGACGGCCATCCGGCAGATCCGCGCGCAGCATCCGGCCACCCAGGTGATCGCGCTGACCAGCTTCCAGGAGAACGAGCTCGTGCAAGACGCGCTGCGGGCCGGCGCCGTGGGCTACCTGATGAAGAACGTCACCGCCGAGGAGCTGGCGGCCGCCATCCGCGCCGCGCGCCTGGGCCAGATGACGCTCGCGCCCGAGGCCGCCCAGGCGCTGGTCCACGCCAGCCAGACACCCGCGCCGGCCAGCGCGCTGACCGAGCGCGAGCGCGAGGTGCTGGCCCTGATGGTGGAGGGCCTCAACAACACCGAGATCGCCGAACGGCTGGTCGTCAGCCTGTCTACGGTCAAGTACCACATCAGCAATATCCTGGCCAAACTGGGCGCGGACAACCGCGTGGCGGCTGTGGCCCTGGCGATGCAGAAGAAGCTGGTCTAAAGGATGTGTGAAGGTCCGTGACGCCCCGCCAGAACACGGCGGGCATTTCGGATGCCTCAACCTGTCCATCTGGCCAGGGGCAAACCCATCGGGGGGCGGGCGCAGGCCAGAGGCCGGCGGCCTACACTAAGGCCATGAACCGTATCCTGCTCGCCGACGACAACGACCAGCTGCGCGCCGCCCTGGCCCTGCTGTTGGAGACCCGGCTCCACGCTCAGATTGTGGCCGAGGCCCGTTCGATGGGCGAGGTGTGCGCCGGGCTGGCCGCGACCCATCCGGAGGTCGTGGTTCTGGACTGGGAACTGCCCGGCGAGCCGGCGACCGGCCGGGTGGAGGCCCTGCGCGCCGCCGAGCCGGGCGTCCGCATCATCGTCACCAGCGCCCGGCCGGAGTCGGCCGCGGCGGCCCGCGCCGCCCGCGCCGACGCCTTCGTCAACAAAGCCGATCCGCCGGAGACCATCCTGGCGGCGTTTCGCCGCTAGGAGCCTGTTCCACGAGTGACCCCCTGTCCCCGCGAGCGCTCTTCGCCTGCCTGACGCGCCGCTCTGGGCGCCCGCGGCTCCAACGATGAGAGGCCTTCTCCGTTGGGTGCATTTTGTTGAGGCGGCAGGAGCATGAGCGCCCGACCCTCCGTGATCAGTCAGTTGGGATTAGCCCCCCACCGCCTGCGCGGCGAGGTGGCCGTCGTCACCGGCGCCGGGGGCGGCATCGGTTACGAGGCGGCGCGCGCGTTGCTCTGGCTGGGCGCCAGCGTCGTCATCGCCGAGATCAACGCCGAGGCCGGGGCCGAGGCCGCGCGCCGGCTGGCGGACGAGTTCGGCCGGGAGCGCGCGGCCTTCATCCACACCGACGTCGGCGACGAGCGCAGCGTCGAGGCGCTGGCGCAGGCCGCCGTGCGCCGGTTCGGCAAAGTGGACATCGTCCTCAACAACGCCACGGTCGCCGTGCTGGGCGCGGTGAAGGAGGTGCCGATTGAGAAGTGGGACCTCAGCTACCGCGTGAACCTGCGCGGCCCCGTGCTCCTGGCGCGCGCCTTCCTGCCCGGCATGCTCGGCCGGCACCACGGCGTCTTCGTGTGCGTCTCGTCCACGGGCACGGCCTACCTGGGCGCTTACGAGACCTTCAAGGCCGCGCAGGTGCACCTGGCCAACACGCTGGACGCCGAACTGGAAGGCACGGGCGTCATCGCCTTCACCATCGGCCCCGGCCTGGCGCCGACCGAGACCGCCCGGGCTGCCGTCGAGCGCCTGGCGCCGCTGATGGGGATGACGATGGCCGAGTTCTTTGAGCTGAACAAGTCCGCGGCGCTGTCGGTGGAGGAGGCGGGCGCCGGGTTTGCCGCCGCCATCGCCCTGGCGGAGCAGTTCCGCGGGCAGGAGATCTCGTCCCTACAGGCGCTCAAGGCTGCAAACCCGGCATTCGGGGGACGGGCGCCGGCGTCGAGCCTGGCCGGGGCCGGCCCGGCGCAACTGGAGACGGCCCGCGCGCTGTGCCAGGGCGTCCGCCGGACGCTGGCCGAGCAGTCCGAGGGCTGGAAACAACGCTCCCTGTTTGAACGGCAATGGGTCATCCGCGATTTCAAAAAGACCACCGGGATGCCGGTGGAGGCGTGGCTGAACGCGCTGGCCCAACTGGAGGCGAGCCTGCAGGCGGGCGACAACCCGCCCGTGCCGCTCCCGCCCCTGGAGAGGCTGGCCGGCTACTACGGCCACCTGGCCGACCTGGCGCAGGGCTACGAGCGCAACGCCGCCAAACTGGAAGAGAACCTAAAGCACATCCGCGCCTGGCAGGCCGAAGTGGAGGCGCTGCGGCGCGCACTGTCGGGCCTGTGAACGCGCTGCCGGGGAAGAGATAACTCATGCTCACTCCCGCTTGCTGCGCCACCCGCCGCTGGCCGAGATCGGCCGGCGGCCTGACGGGGCCATCGGCCTTTTGTCCCTGGCCACCCGGCCAGGATAAGACTCCCCCGGCGCCGGGGGAGTTTTTATAGCCGGGTCTCTATAGTGGGCGCATAGGAGACTGCGCCATGAAAACACCTGCAACCCGACGTACTTTCTTGAAAGCCGCCGGCCTCGGCCTCGGCGCCGCCGTGGTGGGTTGCGGCGGCCTGACCGCCCTGGCCGCCCAGCCGCCTGCCCTCGACTTCTACGAAGACACCGGAGACGACGCGATGAACGACAAAGTCCTGATCGCCTACGCCAGCAAATGCGGCTCCACCGGCGAGGTGGCGCAGGCCATCGCCGACGAACTGACGAAGCGCGGCCTGGCCGTGGACGTGCGCCTGGCCGGCAAAGTCAAGAGCCTGGCCGGCTACCGGGCCGTGATCGTGGGCAGCGCCATCCGCATGGGCCAGTGGCTGCCCGAGGCCGTGCAGTTCGTGGAGCAGAACGCGGCGGCGCTGCGGGCGATGCCGAACGCCTTCTTCACCGTGCACATGCTGCACACGGGCGACGACGCCGAGAGCCGCCAGGCGCGCGCCGCCTACCTGGACGGCGTGCACAAGTTCATGACGGCCCAGTCCGAGGTCTTCTTCGCCGGCAAAATCGAGCTGGCCAGGATGTCGTTCCTGGACCGGATGATCTCCCAGGCGATGAAAGCCCAGGATGAGGACAGGCGCGACTGGGCCGCGATCCGCGCCTGGGCGCAGACGGTCCTGGCCTAGGAGCGGCGTGATGAAACAGCGTGCGGCTCTCCTTTGGCTGATCCCGGTGATCAGCCTCCTGGCCCTGATCGCGGCCGGCGTCGGGCTGTTCTGGCAGGATGGCGGCCCCTTCATGTTTACGACCGTGCGCGGGGAGACCGTGCAGATGTACGGGCAGGGGCTCTACCGTTACGACTCATATTTCAAGGCCCCGATCCTGCGCGGCACCGACGCGGTGGCGCTCTTCGCGGGTCTGCCATTGCTGGCGATTGCGTTCCGGTTCTACCGGCGCGGCTCGCTGCGCGGCGGGCTCCTGCTGGTGGGCGCGCTCAGCTTCTTCCTGTACTACAGCGCCTCGCTGGCATTCTCGGCGGCCTTCAACCGCCTCTTCCCGGTCTACGTCGCCCTCTTCTCGGCCAGCTTCTTCGCCTTCCTCTATGCGCTGACCGCCATCGACGCGCCGGCGCTGGACGCGCGCCTCTCGCCCCGCCTGCCGCGCCGCGGGCTGGCGGCGTTCATGTTCGTGGCCGGCCTGGGCGTCCTCTTCATCTGGGCCAGCGAACTGGTCGGGCCGGCGCTGGACGGCGGGACGCCCGCTAACCTGGACGCCGAC
>DAOUAB010000281.1:0-23740 GCA_034434015.1 Anaerolineales bacterium | reverse complement strand
ACGGCGCAGGCGCTCCAGCTCGGCGTCCATGGCCTGCTCCACCGCCTCCAGCGATTGGCCGGCGCGCACCGTGGCGAAGACCGTGTACAGGTAGGGGTCGACGGTGGGCGCCAGGCTGCCGCTCACCCCGGCGGCCAGCCCGGTCTGCACCAGGGCCTTGTACAGGCGCGACGACTTGTTGCTGGTGCCGCCGCCGCCGAAGACATTGAACGACGAGGCGCCGGCCAGGATGCTGTCCAGCGCCACCAGCGGGTAGAAGTCCGGGTCGCCGGCGGCCGGCGCATGATAGGCGAACGTCACGTAGGCGGTCTCGCCTTCGTCCGGCACCGTGATCCGGCGCTCGCCGCGCTGGGGCGGCTCCGGGCGCGGGCGGATGTCCGGGAGGGGCGCCGGCTTGTAGCCCCCGAACAGCGCCCGGATGCGGGCCAGCATGGCCCGGGCATCGAAATCGCCCACGGCGACGACAATGGCGTTATTGGGCGCGTAGAACCGGCGATAATGCTGGTAGAGGTCGTCGCGCGTCATGGTCTGCAGATCGGCCAGGTCGCCGATGACCTCGTGGTGGTAGGGGTGGACGCGGAAGGCGGCGGCCTGGACCTCTTCGTTGAGCCGGAAGGTCGGCTCGTTTTCGTACATCTGCCGCTCGGCGATGATGACCGAGCGCTCCGACTCGACCTCCCTGGGCAGGAAGAGGGCGTGCCGCATCCGGTCCGCCTCCAGGCGCAGCGCGTAGTCGATCTTGTCGGCCGGCATGGTCTCGAAGTACGTCGTCCAGTCCAGAAACGTCATGGCGTTGTGGTAGCCGCCGTCCCGGGCGATGACGCGGTCCGGCTCGTGGGCCGGAAAGCGCCGCGTCCCCTTGAAGAGCATGTGCTCCACCCAGTGGCTGACGCCGGTCAGGCCCGGACGCTCGTAGCGCGAGCCGACCCGATACCACACCCACCACGAAATGACGGGGGCGACGCGCAGCGGCTTGAGGATGACGGTCAGGCCGTTGCGGAGGCGGGTCCGGGTGACGCCGTGCGTTTTCATCCTCGTCCCATGCCGCGGTACTGGAAGCCCAGGTCCTGCATGCGCTTGGCGTCGTACAGGTTGCGGCCATCCACCAGGACGGGCTGCCTCATCGACTGCTTGATCCGGGCCAGGTCGAGCTGCTTGAACTCGTTCCATTCGGTGCAGACGATCACGGCGTCGGCGCCCTCGGCCACCTCGTACGCGCTGGCGCACATCGCCACGCCCGGCATCATGCGCTCGGCGGCGTGCATGGCGACCGGGTCGTAGCCCTTCACCAGCGCGCCCTCCGCCTGGAGCGCGCGCGCGATCTCCACCGACGGCGCGTCGCGCATGTCGTCGGTGTTGGGCTTGAACGCCAGGCCGAACAGGCCGATGGTCTTGCCCTTCAGGCCGCCGAGCATCTCGCGCGTCTTGAGCACCGCCTGGCGGCGCTGGTACTTGTTGATGTCCATCACCGACTGGAGCAGTTGGGGATGCTTGCCCTGCACGGTGGCCATGTAGGCCAGGGCGCGCACATCCTTGGGGAAGCAGCTGCCGCCCCAGCCCAGGCCGGCGTTCAGGAAGTGCTTGCCGATGCGCGGGTCGTAGCCCATGCCGGCCGCCACTTCTTTGACGTCGGCGCCCAGGGCCTCGCAGATATTGGCGATCTCGTTGATGAACGAGATTTTGGTGGCCAGGAAAGCGTTGGACGCGTACTTGATCATCTCGGCCGTGCGCAGGTCCGTCACCACGATGGGGGCGCGCAGCGACAGGTGCAGGTCGGCCACCTGGTTGGCGGCCTCCCGGTCGGTGGAGCCGAGCACGATCCGCGCCGGGTTCATGAAGTCGGACAGGGCCGAGCCCTCGGCCAGGAACTCCGGGCAGGAGACCACGCTGAAGGCGATGGGCCGGGGCTGCTTGGCGCGCACGATGTCGGCCACCCAGTCGCCGGTGCCCACCGGCACCGTGGACTTGTTGACGATGATGAGCGGCTGGGTCATGTTCTCGGCGATGGATTCGGCCGCCGCGCGCACGTATTGCAGGTCGGCCTCGCCGTCCACGCCCTCGGGCGTGCCCACGGCGATGAAGGCGAAATCGGCGCCCCGGAGCGCCTCGGCGTACGAGGTGGTGAAGTCCAGGCGCCCGGCCGCCACGTTGCGCTTGACCATCTCCTCCAGGCCCGGCTCGTAGATCGGCAGGATGCCCTGCTTGAGGTTGGCGATGCGCTCTTCGTTAATGTCCAGGGCGACGACGCGATTGCCCAGGTCGGCGAAACAGGTGCCGGTGACCAGGCCCACATAGCCGACGCCAATGACGCAGATGTTTCTCACAGTTGAGACTCCTTGGTGTGGGATGACGGACGACGACAGACAACAGAGGACAGATTACAGAGAATGGCGCAGGAGCGACAGTCGTCCGTTTCTCCCAAATGACCCGGTTATTATCGCATAGATTATGTCCCGTTTTTGACTGCCCGGCCCTGCGGCGGGTCGGGGTGAGCGCCCCCCGGGCCGAGGCGGCGCGCGCCGGACTTCTATAACATCAGCGCCCGGCCGCCGGCCGCCGCCTCACTCCCAGCCTCTCTCGCGCAGTTCGTCCTCGTCGAAGCCGAAGTAATGGCCGAGCTCGTGGATCAGGGTGACGCGGATCTCATGGCGCAGCTCGGACTCCGAGTCCACGCACGCGGTCAGCGGCTCGTAGAACAACGTGATCCGGTCCGGCTGAAAGAGCACGTCATCCGGCCGGCGCTCCACCAGCGGCACGCCCTCGTACAGGCCGAGCAGGTCGCCGTCGCCGTCGGGGTCCTGGGCGCGCGTCGGCCGGTCGGCCACCCGCAGGACCACGTCGGCGGCCAGGGCGCGCAGGTCCTCCGGCAGCTGGTCGAGCACCGACTGGGCGATCTCGTCCACCAGTTTTTCAAAGCGCGGTCGTGACATCTGCATGGAGCGATTGTAGCGGCGAGTATAATCTTCTCCAAGCGAAGCGTGGACGGGGAATCGGTCAAGTCAACGGAGGCCGTTATGACCCATGAACGCGTTGTCCTGATCACCGGCGCGGCCGGCGGTCTGGGGCCGGCGGTCGCGCGCGTCTTCGCGGCCGAGGGCGCGCGGCTGGCGCTCGCCGGCCGGCGCCCCGAAGCCTTGCAGACGCTGCTCCACGACCTGGAACTGGACGAGACGCGCGCCTTCGGTTTCGCCGCCGACCTGACCCGGGCCGCGGACGTCTCGGCCTGGGTCGAGGTGGTCAGGGCCAAATGGGGCCGCGCCGACGTGCTGGTGAACGTCGCCGGCGGCTACCAGGCCGGCCGGCCGGTCCATGAGCTGGAGGAAGCCGACTGGGATTTTATGCTGAACCTGAACGCGCGCTCGACCTTCCTGGTCTGCCGCGCGGTGGTCCCGCTGATGCTGGCGCAGGGCGGCGGCAAGATCGTCAACGTCGGCGCGCGCGGCGGGCTGACCGGCGGCAAGAACAGCGCCGCGTACGCCGTCGCCAAATCCGCCGTGCACCGCCTGACCGAGTCGCTCTCCGCCGAGCTGCGCGAGCACCACATCAACGTCAACGCCGTCCTGCCCAGCGCCCTCGACACGCCCGCCAACCGGGCCGCGATGCCCAAGGCCGACCCGGCCAAATGGGTGACGCCCGAGGACCTGGCGGCCGTCATCGCTTTCCTGGCCTCGGACGCGGCGCGCGCCATCCACGGCGCCCTGATCCCGGTCTACGGCCTGAGCTGACGCGCGGCCATGACCCGACCCGACCACCCGAGCCTGACCAATCCCGCCAACCCGCACATCAAGCAGGTGCGCCAGCTGCGCCAGCGCAAGGTCCGGGATGAGACCGGCCTGTTCGTCGTCGAGGGCATCCGGCACGTAGGCGAGGCCGCCCAGGCCGGCGCGCCGATCGAGTATCTGTGCTACGCGCCCGCGCTCCTCAAAAGCGCCTTTGCGCTGGAACTGGTGCGCGCGCAGGCGGCGCGCGGCCGGCGCTGTTACGCGCTGGCGCCCGAGGTCTTCCGCTCCCTCGCGGACAAAGAGAACCCGCAAGGGCTGCTGGCCGTGGTCCGGCGCAGCCGGGCGGGCCTGCAGGACCTGAGGCCGGAGACGCATCCCTGGCTGGTGGCGCTGGTGGACGCCCAGGACCCCGGCAACGTCGGCGCGGTCCTGCGCACCATCGACGCGGTCGGCGCCGACGGCCTGATCCTGTTGGAGGGCGGCGCCGACCCGACGCACCCGAACGCCGTGCGCGCCAGCCTGGGCGCGCTGTTCTGGAAGCCGGTGGTGAGCGCGTCGTTCGCGGACTTCGTCGCCTGGGCGCGCGCCGGCGGTTACGGTCTGTATGGGTCGTCGGCGAAGGGCGCCACCGACTACCGGGCCGCGCGCTACCCGCGCCCGCTGGTCCTGCTGTTGGGCAGCGAGCGCGAGGGCCTGACGCCGGACCAGGCGGCGGCCTGCGACGTGATCGTGCGCCTGCCCATGACCGGGCGCGTGACCTCGCTCAACCTGGCGGTGGCGGCGGGGGTGTTGCTGTATGCGCAAATGGTGTGAGTCACCCAGACCGCGCTGCGTGATTTGACCCAGGACACGGGCGACGCACAGCCCACCTCCCGCTTGTGGAGGTGGGTTTTTTTTGTTGTCCGGGGCGTAGGGGGGCGCCCCAGCGCTCGACCCAAACGGCTGGCGCGCTGGATGGATGAAACGTCCCCGGTCCTGGGTGATTCCCGCCAGACGCGCCGGCGCGCGAAATGGTGCGCGCGCCGGATTTACGCCGGAGGCGGGCGAGCCTAGAGTAAGAATGCGCCGGCGGTTGTCGTCGCGCAGAGGAGGTCGCTATGTTGTTCGGAATCACGGTCCTCACGTCGATGTTCGTGCTGCGCCTGCTGCTGCCGCTGGTCGCCATGGTGGTGTTGAGCGGCCTGCTGCGCAAGTTCCTGGCCTAGCAGGGGGCCTCATGGAAATCGTCGCCATCCTGGTCGGCCTCCTGCTGCGCCTGGGCGCGCCGATAGGGGTGATGGCCCTGCTGGCGTGGTGGCTCAAGCGCCTGGATGCGCGCTGGCAGCGCGAGGCGGAGGCCGCCCGCGCCGGCCGGCGCCTCCCGGCCGCCGGGCTGCCGTGCTGGGATCAACGCGGCTGTGCGCCGGAGCGGCGGTCTAACTGCCCGGCTTTCCTGCGCCCCGAGACGCCGTGCTGGCAGCATTTCCGCGCCGCCGACGGCCAACTGCGGGAGGACTGCCTGGTCTGTCAGGTCTTCCGCAACCTCACCCCGCCGGCGCCGCAGCCCGCCTGAGCGACCATCCCCGGCGGCCGTCGGCGACGGCCCGACCGCAGATAAGGAGAACCTATGAAACGCTGGATGATGTGCTGTCTCGTCGGACTGGCGTTGGCGCTGGTCCTGGCCCTGCCCGTGCTGGCGCAATCCCAGAGCGCCTCCGGCCCGACCGCAGCCGGCCCGACGCCGGATGTGTCGGACTGCCAGTCCTGCCATGAGAGTTTCGGCGCCGCCTGGCAGAGCGGCGCGCACGGGCCCGACGCCACGGCCGGCTTCCAGGCAATCTGGGAGAAGCAGGGCGAACCGCCGGCGTGTCTGAGCTGCCACACGCTGGAGGGCATGCAATGCCAGTCCTGCCACAGCCCGGTCTTCGCCGAGCATCCGCTGTCGCCCGGCACAGTCAACCGCGGCTCGCGGACCTGTGGCGAGTGCCACGCCGCCACGCTCGTCGGCTGGCAGGTGAGCCAGCACGGCCAGGGCGGCCTGACCTGCGTGGACTGCCACGACCCGCACGCCGCCGGCGTCCACATGAAGGGCGGCCAGGTCTCGACGCTGTGCGCCAACTGCCACAAGGACTCGGACAGCAACTTTGCCCACGAGGCGCACCTGTCGCTCGCCGACCTGGTCTGCACCGACTGCCATGTCACGCACGCCGGGGACGCCGTCGCGCCGCACAGCATGGTGGACCACAGCTTCGACGTCAAAGTGGAGAGGTGCAATGCCTGCCACGCCGCCGGAGCGCTGAACGCCGAGCCGCTGGCGGCGGAGGGGCCGGCCCCGGTCGACGCGATGGCCTCGGCCCTGGACGTGCAGGCCAGCGATACGCCGACGCCTCTCAACCCCTGGCCCTTTGTGATCGGCGCCGTCATCGCCGGTTTCGGCGCAGGCGCAGCGACGCCGTGGCTGCGCCGCACGCTGGAGCAGCGCCGCGGCCGGTCGCAGCCGCGCGATCCGCAGGGGAAGTAAAGGAGACGGCGATGAAGCGCAACAAACCTCTCTCACGCCGGGCTTTCCTGAAGACGGCGGCCGCCGCCGGCGCGGCCACGGTCCTCGGCCTGCAATACGCCCGCTGGGCGCGCGCCTCCGGGCCGGTCGGCGCCAGCAAGCACCGCTGGGCGATGGTCATCGACCAGTCCAAGTGCACGGGCTGCGGTTACTGCACCGAGGCCTGCCGCGCCCACAACGACGTGCCGCCGACCATCGCCTGGAACCGCGTCATCGCCTCCGGCGAGGTCGCCGGACGCCCGACCTTCCTGCCCCGGCCGTGCATGCACTGCGAACACGCCCCGTGTGTGGAAGTCTGCATGGTGGGCGCCAGCTACTACCGCGCCGACGGCATCGTGATGATGGACTACGACAAGTGCATCGGCTGCCGGTATTGCGAGGTGGCCTGCCCGTACGGCGCGCGCGCCTTCAACTGGGAGACGTTCACGGGCCCGAACCCGGCCGTGCCGGAGTGGGGCCAGCCGGAGGTGCCGCGTCGGCCGCGCGGCGTGCCCGAGAAATGCTCGTTCTGCGTCCAGCGCATCGACCGCGGACTGGCCCACGGCCTGATGCCCGGGGTGGACCCGCAAGCGACGCCGGCCTGCGTGGTGGCCTGCCCGGCCAAGGCGCGCGTCTTCGGCGACCTGAACAATCCCGACTCCGAGGTCAGCCGCCTGCTGGCGACGCATCCCTACTACCGGCTGCGCGAAGACCTGGGCACCGCGCCGCGCGTTTACTACCTGCCCGCGCGCCAGGAGGCTGAGTCATGACCGCCCGACTGCAACAACTGCGCCGGCTGCCGCGCTTCTGGCTGTGGGTCGGGGCGCTGGGCGTCGTGCTGGCCGTCGCGGCGGCCGCCGGCGTCATCGTCCTGTGGAAGGGCCTGGTCGTCACCAACCTGAACGACCTGGTGCCGTGGGGCCTGTGGATCGCCATCGACCTGTCGTCGATCGCGCTGAGCGCCGGCGCCTTCCTGTTGTGCGCGGCCGTCTACCTGCTCGGCCTCAAGCGCTACCAGCCGGTGGCGCGCACGGCCACGTTTGTCGGCCTGATCGGCTACAGCATGGCGATGCTGTGCCTGTTCATGGATATCGGCCAGCCCTTCCGGTTCTGGCACGCCCTGATCTACTGGAACACGCACTCGGTGCTGTGGGAAGTGACCATGTGCATCATGAGTTACTTCACCGTGCTGGTGTTCGAGACCATGCCCATCGTGGCCGGGGCGGGCTGGTTCAAGAGACGCTGGCCGCGCCTGGCCGGCTGGATGTCCGGCGTCCATCACTACGCGCCGTTCCTGGCCCTGATCGGGCTGGGCCTCTCGTCCCTGCACCAGTCGTCGCTGGGCGCCACCTACGGCGTGCTCAAGGCCCGGCCCATCTGGTACAAGCCGGATCTGTCGGTGCTGTTCATCCTCTCGGCGGCGGCGGCCGGCCCGGCGCTGACCGTGCTGGCCTCCATGCTGGCCGCGCGGCTCACGCCCAAAGCTCGCGTGGACGACAGCCTGCTGGAGCGTATCGCCCACGTCATCGGCTGGGTGCTGGTGGGTTACCTGTACTTCCGCTTCTGGGACGCCTTCTCGATGACGTACACCTACTGGCCGGGCCGCAACGAGGGCCTGGACATGCTCACCGGCGGCCAGCTCGCCTTCAACTTCTGGGTCGGCGAGATCCTGCTCGGCGCGCTGGTGCCGGCGGTGCTGCTGCTCGTGCCGCGCTTCCGGCGCCTCCCGTGGCTGCGCATGGTCGCCCTGGCGCTGGTGGTGGGCGGCGTGGTGGCCTACCGCTGGGACATCAACCTGGTCGGCCAGCTGGTGCTGCTCACTTACCTGCCGACCGAGATCGCGGCGCGTTATACCACCTATACGCCGGCCCTGATCGAGTGGGCCGTCGGGGCCGGCATCGTGGCCTATGGCCTGCTGGCCTTCTCGCTGGGCGTGCGTTATCTGAACATCGTCGATCACGGCCAGCCGGTCGAGGCCGAGGCGCATCCGGCCCCCGCGCCTGCGCTCAGCCCGGCCGCCGGCGACTGACGCCAACCGGTTCTCCCCCCGACATGCCGCGCCTGGCTCAAGAGACCCGGCGCGGCTTTGGTTTGCGCCGCGGCCAGTTTTAAGCCGCCAGTCCGGATCGGTGCGCTAAACTATAGCGGACTCCGTTGGCATTGACGCCCCCCTCGACGGCCGGCCGCGCTCCGAGGCAGACCGAGCCGCGAGCGGTCGAGGCCCGAGGGGCGCCGCCCGTCCTGAGCCTGCCGAAGGATCGGGTGCTCAGCGTCAACCGAACAGGAAATCGCTCTCCTGGCGCTACACGGGTTATGTGGCGTCCTCTCTGGTCTGAATTCTGGACTGAACTGACCCAGCACGTCGAGTGGTTCTGGTGGAGCGTCGGGCTGGTCGCGGCCGGGCTGGCCTGGATGGTGTGGGTTGGCCAGGTGAACACGCTGACCTGTGTGCGCGATGAGGCCCGGCGCGGCGTGTGCACGCTGACGCGCGTCACCGTCTGGGGCCGGTCGGTGACGGAGTTCCCGGTGGGCGAGCTCCTGGGCGCCGAGGTGGAGGTGAGCGAGTCCAGCGACTGGACGGGCTACCGTCTGCGGCTGCTGCTCGAGCGCGGCCCGCTGCCGGTGGCGACGTCTTTCGACACCGTCACCGGCTCCGGCAGCCATTCCGCCCGGGCCGCGCAGATCAACGCCTTCGTGGCCGACCGGTCGGCGCGTTCGTTGACGGTCCAGGACAACACCTGGGTCCATCAGGGCCTGTGCGGGAGCGGCGTGGCCCTGCTCGGCGCCGTCTTGCTGGCGCTCCTGTTCCGCCAGAGCGTCCGGAGCGCGCTGCGGCACCGGCCGAAACCGCCCGTCGCTCGGCGTCGGAAAAAGCCTTAGCGCGCCGGCCGGAATAACGCCCGTGCGGAGGAGGCCCCATGCTCGGCGCACTTGGACGCACTGTGGGACTGTTTCTTTTCGGCCTGATCTTTGTGGGGGTCGGCCTGGCCGTGATGTGGTTCATGGGCGCGCGGACCACGCTGGCCTGTGCGCGGCCGGGGCCGCGCACCGGGACATGCACGCTCACTCAGACCAACCTCTTCGGGCGGGTCAACCGCGCGGAGAGCCTGCGCCTGACCGAGATCGAGCGGGCCGAGGTGCAGGTCTCCACAGACGACGACGGCAGCGACACCTACCGCGTGGTCCTGCGCACCGAGCGCGGGACTGTGCCGTTCACCGATTATTACAGCTCGGGGCGCGCGGACAAACGCGAAACCGCCGACCGGCTGAACGCGTTTCTGGAAGACGACGCGGCGCGCGAGCTGGAGGTCAGCCAGGACGACCGGTTGTTCGCGTCAATCTTCGGCGGGGTCTTCTCGTGCGCGGGCGGGCTCATGGCGCTGGGCGGCCTGTTGTCGCCGCTCGGCGCCCTGCGGCGCGGGCGGTTCGGCCGGTGACGCACCCCCGCGTCACCGCAAGCGGGTCCCTGGCACCGCCTCGCCCAGCAGCGCGCGCCGCACCAGGCCCGGCTCGGCGCCGGAGAAGATCAGGGCCTCGCAGCCCGGCGCCGACGCGACCATCGCCAGCGTCTCGCGGACTTTGGCTTCCATCCCGCCGGTCACGTCCGCGGCATGTGAACCCGTGAGGCGGGCCGGCCGATCGGGCGGCCGGTCGGTCGCCCCGGCGGATCGCGCGCCGCCGCTGTGGGCCCGCGGCAAAGACGCCGCGCGCGGCGCCCTGACCTCCGGCACGATTTCCCCGTCCGGCCAGTGAGCCAGCACGCCGCGTTCGATCCCGGCCAGCAGGATGCGCGCCGGCAGCAGGCGCGGCGCCAGGTAACGGAACACATCCTCGGTGGAGACGATGGTGCCGCCGCGCACCGAGTCCACGGCCACGTCGCCCTGGACGAGCGGCACCAGGTCATGGGCCAGCGCTGCCTCGATCGGGGCCAGCGCCAGCGTCTCGATCAGGCCGTCCCGGCACACGGCCGAGGCCGACGGCGGGCAGTTGACCACCGGCAGCCCGGCCGCCCGGGCGGCGTCCACCACCAGCCGGTTGAGCTGATTGGCGACCCACTGTACCTCGGCGAAGCCGCGCCATTGTTCGGGCGTATGCACCCCGGCGCGCGTCCCGTGCTTCTGGCCCTCGGTGTGCCCGTACGAGCCCGAGCCGTGGCCGAGCACCAGGCGCAGGCCCGGCTGTTCGGCCCGCGCCGCCGCGATCTCGGCCATCAGGCGGGCCAGCGTCTCCGTGCGCGGCGTGCGCGGCTGCGTCTTGTCCGTGATCAGCGAGCCGCCCAGCTTCAAGAAGACCAGGGACGCGGGACGAAGGGCGGGGGCGGCGCGCTCGCCGGGCTGGCTTTCGTCGGTCATCATCGGTCCTCCGCCCCCACGATCGTGCCCAGCACGCGTTTCGCCCCGGCCCGCAGCAGCGCGGCCTCCACGCCCGCCGCCGTCTCATCCGTCACCAGCGCGAGCATGTTGCCGCCGCGCCCGCCGCCGGACAGCTTGGCGCCCAGCGCCCCGGCCGACTGGGCCGCCTCGACGAGCGCGTCGAGCGCCTGGCAGGAGACGCCCAGCGCGCGCAGCAGGTCGTGGTTCTGGATCATCAGCGGCCCGAGCGCCCCGGCCTGTCCGGCCTCGATCAGGCCCCGCGCGGTCCGCGCGAGCTGGCCGACCTGTTCGAACAGCGCGTTGTAGCGCTCCGGCTCGCGCTGCCAGCCCGCGCGCACGTCGCCCACCGTGATCCGGGTGGGGCTGGGCAGGCCGGTGTCCGCGATCAGCAGCCGGAACGGCGCGGCGACCGAGAACGGTTCGGGCGGCCGGCCCTTGACGAAGTACACGGGCCGCGCATAGGCGATGACGGTGTTGTCAATGCCGGACGGCGTGCCGTGCAGCCATCGCTCCGTTTCAAAGACGATGGCCGACACCTCGGCGTCGGTAAGCGGTTGACCCAGGAAGGCGCTCAACGCGCGCACGATCGCGGTGCTGACCGCCGCGCCCGAGCCCAGCCCGGACGCGATGGGAATGGTGGAACGGACGGCGACGGTGAAGGCGCGCGGCGCCTGCGGGCCGCCGCAGCGGTCCAGCACCAGGCGGACGGCCGCCGCCAGCGGGTCGTTGGGGCGCGCGGCGTCCAGCCGGTAGCGGCGCCGGAGGTCCTGCGCGTCGATCCAGATCTCCCCCCCTGTCCCCCACTCCCCTTCCCCCTCTCCCGCAGAGAGAGGGGGGAAGGGGCGCGAAGCGGGGGAGGGGGGTGAAGGGTGCGGTTGGACCCAGGCCTCCGCCTGCACCTGCGTCACCGGCACGGCCAGGGCCGGCTGGCCGTAGACCACGGCGTGCTCGCCGAACAGGATGATCTTGCCGGGTGCTGAGGCGCGGACAGGCTTCATACGGGCGGGCTCAGATAGAGGATGAGCACGGCCGCCAGCCCCCACAGCGCGAACGTGACCTGCAGCGGCCGGTCGGTGAGCACCAGTTCGTCCGGCGCGCCGCCCTCGCCTTTGATGTGGATCAGGTACAGATAGCGAAAAACCCCGTACAGCACGAACGGGATCGTCAGCATCATGGCGTGGTTGGCGGGCAGGTTCGCGGCCGAGAACGTGTACAGCGAATAGGCCACGACGGTGGCGGTGGCGACCAGGTTGATCAACTCGTCCAGGAAGGGCAGGCTGTAATCCTGCAACACCCGGCGCGAGTTGCCGGTCTCGTTCTGCATCAGCAGCAGTTCGCCGCGCCGCTTGCCGAATCCCAGGAAGAGCGCCAGCAGGGTCAGGCAGATGTACAGCCAGGGCGAGATGGCCGAGGCCACCAGCCAGGCGCCGGCGATGGCGCGCAGCAGATAGCCGAGCGCCACGATCAGCACGTCGATCAGCACCACGTGCTTCAGCCAGAACGAGTACAGCAGGTTGGCGGCCAGGTACACCAGGGCGATGAGGCCGAACGCCGCCTCGAGGGCGAACGAGAGCGGCAGCGCCACCAGCAACAGCCCGACGGTCGCCGCCACGGCGACGCGGGGCGCCAGCCGGCCGGAGGCCAGCGGCCGGTGACGCTTCTTGGGATGCTGGCGATCCTTATCCATGTCGGCCAGGTCGTTGACCAGGTAGACGACGCTCGACAGCAGGCACAACAGCGCAAAGCCCGCCAGCGTGCGCGCCAACAGGTCGGTTTGCAAGAGCTTGTGGTCGAAAATGAGCGCCGCGAAGATAAAGATGTTCTTGATCCATTGCCGCGGGCGCATCGTCTTGAGCAGGGCGCTGAGCATTGGATGATTATAGAAGGTCCTTGGGGTAAATATCAAATCCCACAACCCAGGCGCAGCGCGGGGCGCGATGTTAGAATGAAGTAGCCAGGCTGACCGCTCACCACTCGCCGGTCAACGGCGGAGGACGCATCCGTGGCCGAGTATATCGATCTGACAATCCGTATTGGAGCGTGGGAGTCCGCCGGCGGCGCCTACCCGGTGGAAGCCTCGTTGAGCGACGGCAGCCGTTACCGGGACGGCCAGCTCAAGCTGGATTGGGCGACGTTGCGCGCCCAGGCCCTGAACCCGGCCCTCTACGGCCAGACGCTGTTCAACGCGCTCTTCCCCGCCGGCGGCAAGATGCGTCAGGCGTACGATACCGCCACCGGCCAGGCCCGCCAGGCCGCCGACGGACTGCGCGTGCGCCTGGAGATCGACGCGGACGCGGCCGAGTTGCACGCCGTCAACTGGGAGCGGCTCTACGACCTCACCCGCCCACAGCCGGGGCCGCTGGCGACGGCCGACCGGTCGCCGTTCTCGCGCTACGTCAGCCTGGAGATGCCGGAGCCGCCGCCCGTCGCCGGGCGCCCGCTGAAGATGCTGGCCGCCGTCGCCAACCCAACCGGCCTCCCGGCCGGGTTCACGCCGGTCGAGGTCGAGAAGGAGATCGAGATCCTGCGCGCCGCCCTGGGCCCGCTGAGGCGCGGCGGCCAGGTGGAGGTGGCGCTGCTGCCCGGCCGGACCGGCCTGCCGGCGGCGTTGCAGGCGGCGCTTGAAGCCGAGGGCTACCAGGTCCTGGCCGGGCCGACGACCCTGGAGGCGATCACGCGCCATGTGCGCGGCCGGCATCTGTTCCACTTCGTCGGCCACGGCCAGTTCAATCGCAAGGACGACCACGGCCCCGGCCGGACGACGCTCTTCCTGGAGAACGAGGCCGGCGGCCTGCAGATCAAGCGCGACGACGAGATCGTGCCCGATTTCGCGGCGATGGAGGCGACCCGGCCGCACCTGATCTTCCTGGTGGCCTGTGAGACCGCCGTCCGCGAAGTGTCGAAGACGCCCGAGGCCGCGGCGGAGCATCCTTTTGTTGGGCTGGGCCCGAAACTGGTGGCGGCCGGCGTGCCGGCCGTGGTGGCCATGCAGGACCGCGTGCCGATCGACACCGCCCGCCAATTAACCGAGGCGTTCTACCGGCGGCTGGCGGAGGGGGGCGTGGTGGACCTGGCCCTCAACCAGGCGCGGCTCCAGATCCACGACCAAAAGCGCACCGACTGGGCCATCCCGGTGCTGTTCATGCGGCTGCGGACAGGGAAACTGTTTCTGAAAGTGGGCGAGACGCCCGAAGGCGAGGCGCCGACCGTCGTCAACCAGACCACCATCATCCAGGGCGATTTCGTCGGCCGGGACAAGATCACCCAGACCAACCAGATTAACACCGGCGGCGCGCCGGTGGACATCTCCATCGGCGGCGGGCGGCAACAGACGCCGCCGCCTGGCGGCGGCCGGACGACGGCGGGCGGCGGTGATGGCGGCGGCGTGGTCTTCAACGTCAAGGGCGACGTCAGCGTCGGTGGGCACGTCGCCGGGCGCGACATCACCGGCGAAGGCCGCGCCGAGGGCGAGGACGGCAAGCGCTGGGTCGTCCTGGAGCAGCGGATCGAAAAAGCCTACGAAACGATCAACGCGCTGGGCCTCGGCGACGGCGACAAGGACGACCTGCGCGGCCTGGCGGCCAACCTCGAGACCGAGGTCAAGAAGGGCGAGGCCGCCGACCTGCGCCGCGTCGAGCGCAACCTGACGAACATGAAAGCGATCTCGACCGAGGCGGCGGCGGCCATGGCCAGGGCCCTGACCCATGTCGCCGCCCGCGTGCCCGACGCGATCCAGGCCGTGGCGCGGAAATTCCTGTGATGGGCCTCCCCCGACAACGTCTGGATCAGCGCTTGGTGGCCCTCGGCCTGACGCCCAGCCGGGAGCAGGCGCGCCGCCTGATCATGGCCGGCGCGGTCCTGGTGGACGGCCAGCGCGCCGACCGGCCCGCCGAGCCGGTGGCCGAGACCGCCGTCATCACGCTCAAGGCCCGGCCGCGCTTCGTGAGCCGGGGCGGGGAGAAGCTCGAGGCGGCGCTGGCTGGATTCGGGATCGACGTCGCCGGCCGCGTGTGCGCGGACGTGGGCGCCTCCACCGGCGGCTTCACGGATTGCCTGCTCCAGCGCGGCGCCGCGCGCGTGTACGCCATCGACGTGGCTCGCGGCGTGCTGGATTACCGGCTGCGCGCCGACCCGCGCGTGGTGGTCATGGACGACACCAACGCCCGTTACCTGGCCCAATTGCCGGAGCCGGTCTCGTTCGTTGCCATTGACGCCGCCTTTATCTCGCTGAAAATCCTGCTGCCGGTGGTGAAAGGGTGGCTGACCTCACCCCCTGTCCCCCAGCCCCCTTCCCCCTCTCCCGCAGGGGGAAGGGGGAGCGAAGCGGGGGTAGGAGGCGAGGTCATCGCCCTCATCAAGCCCCAGTTCGAGGCCGGCCGCCGGGAGGCGAGCCGCGGCGGCGGCGTCATCCGCGACCCGCGCGTCCACCGGCGCGTGCTGCTCGAAGTCCTGGAGTTTGCGGCCGAGACCGGCTTCGCCGTGCGCGGGCTGCGGCCGTCGCCGTTGCGCGGCCCGAAGGGCAACGTCGAGTTTCTGGCCTGGCTGGCCGGAGGGCCGCCGGCCCCGGCGGCCCTGGCGGAGGTCGTGGAGGCCGCGCTTTTGGCCGCTGGCGCAGGACGCGGACCCGAGGTATAACAGGCGCACACGTCGGCCTCGCGGCCGTATCTGCTTTACCCGCGCTCAGCACAGGAGACCCTGATGGCCGATGATGTCGAGACCTCCCTCAAAAGCGTCGCCCGCAAAGTCGCCGGCTACATTGAAGACGCCGCCACGTTGACTGTGGAGACCCGCGTCGTGCAGGTGGACGCCGCCGCGGCCGCCGACTTCGCCCAGGCCCGGCCGGCGGCGCGCACCGTCATCAAGCTGGACGGCGACAGCGAGGCCGTGGTGCCGCTGCAGGCGGGCGAAGCCGGCCTGGTGGTCGACAAGTCGCTGTTTGAACTGCACGAGCGCAACGTCAACGCCGCCATCGAATACCGGGCCAGGCTGCTCAACGCCCTGCTCGGCGTCTTCCGCGGCTCCGCCGCCTGACCATCCGTCGTCCGTCCTCTGCTCCAAGGAGACCCCTCATGGCTTACGTACGCGGCATCGACGTGTCCAAATGGCAGCCCACCGTTGACTGGGTCAAGGTGCGCGGCGCCGGCGTCGCCTTCGCCATCCCCAAGGCCTCGCAGGCTAACTGGCCGGACCCGGTGTTCCCCAAGCACTGGCAGGGCGCCCGGGACGCCGGTCTGCTGCGCGGCGCCTATCACTTCTTCACGCCCGACGTTGATCCGGTCAAGCAGCTCGACGCTTATCTGAAGGCGCTCGGCGACGACCTGGGCGACTTTCCGCCCGTGTTCGACATCGAATGCAAGACCACGACGCCGGCCAAGACCGCCGACGCCGCCTTCAAGTGGGTGACCGAGGCCGAGAAGCGGACCGGCCGCAAGCCCATCATCTACACCGCCGCCTGGTACTGGAACAACACCATGAACCTGGGCGGCAAGTTTCCGGCCTGGGCGGCCGATTACCCGCTGTGGGTGGCCGCTTACCCGCTCAAGGATACCGCCCCAGCCCTCGAAGACCTGGCCAAAGGCAAGTTCAAGCCGTTGCTGCCCAAGAGCTGGACGAACTGGGTGATCTGGCAGTATTCGGAGAAGGGCCGCGTGGACGGGGTGGTCACCGACGGCCGGCCGGCCAACACCGATCTGAACGTCTATCAGGGCTCGCTGGCGGACCTGGGCCGATGGCTGGGCCTCGATCCCATGCGCCTGGCCGACCTGCCGGAGTATGCGCCGCCGGTGTCCTTCGGCCTGGAGTTTGTCGAGAGCACCTACGGCGAGGCCAGCGAGACGAAGGGCCGGTCCGCGCACGCCATCGAGGCCGACAAGGACGCTAAAGCCCGGGCGGCCAGGAAGGCCCCGGCCAGGAAGAAGCCCGCCGCGAAGAAGCCGGCGGCCAAGAAGAAACCGGCGGCGAAGAAGCCCGCGGCCAAGAAAGCGGGGGCTAAGAAGAAACCCGCGGCCAGGAAGAAGACGGCTGTGAAGAAACCGGCCGCCCGGCGGGCACGGTAGCGCCTACATTTCAGCCGCGGATTTTGCGGACGAACGCGGATGGGCGCCGACCTCTCCGTGAAATCCGCGAAATCCGTGGCAACACGAAACGCTTCAAAGATCCTGGCCGCCCTCATTTCCAGCCGGGATCAACACACCCAGGAGGCCCCGGATGACGCTGGCGCAAGGCATTGACGTCTCCCGCTGGCAGCCCAACGTGGACTGGGCGCGGGTGAAAGCGGCCGGGATGGCCTTCGCCTTCATCAAGGCGACGCAGTCCAATTTCGCCGATCCGCAGTTCGCGCGCCACTGGGCCGCGGCCCGCGACGCCGGTCTGCTGCGCGGCGCGTACCATTACCTGGTGCCGGACATGGACGGCCAGAAGCAGGCCGCCGTCTACCTCAAGACGCTCGGCGCCGACCCGGGCGAGCTGGTCCCGGTGCTGGACATGGAGGCGCGCAGCGCCAACCCGGCGCTGTACGCCCAATATGCCAAGACCTGGCTGGACACGGTCGAGGCGGCGCTGGGCCGGCGGCCCCTGATCTACACGGCCGCCTGGTTCTGGAACTCCAACATGCTGATCGGCGGCCGGTACCCGGACTGGGCGCCCGCGTACCCGCTCTGGGTGGCGGCCTATCCGCTGCGGGACAGCTTCCCGTCGGTGGCCGATATTATGCAGGGCAAGTACCGGCCCGCCATGCCCAAGAGCTGGGCCAACTGGACCTTCTGGCAATACACCGAGAAGGGCCGGGTGGACGGCGTGGCCAACGCCGGCAGGCTGGCCAATGTGGACATGAACGTCTTCCAGGGCACGCTGGCGGAGCTGCGGGCCTGGGCCGGCGCGCCGGCGGCGGCGCCGTCGGGTGGAAACGGGCGCGCGCCATCGGCCCCGCCGGTGGATATCACGCGCGCCACCAACATTCAGGTCATCAATGCCTTCGTGCGCGCCTTCGGCAATCAGGGCGGTCAGCTTCTGGTGAGCACCGGCCTGCTGTCCGACCTCACCGGGCGGCCCGTGGAACGCTACACCGGCCCGCCCATCGCCGGCCTCAACCTGGCCGAGGCGCAGAAATCGGCGCTCAACGCGGCTCTGGCTCAGGTCCTGGCCGAAGGCTGATCGCCGCCGCGGTGAGAGCATCCTATCAGGGCGACCGAAACCGGGTCGCCCTTGTGGTTTAATAAGAACCTGTCTCTAAACCTCAGCAGAGGCGTCGCCGACGGCACTGCCGTCGGCTATCGGGCGGGTTTAGAGATACGCTCTAAAGACGGCCTCAGCGCAGGGCGCGCCGCCTCCGTCGGCGCGTCATCACAATGCAGACGTCATCCGCCGCCCCATACCTCCTCCCGCCGGTCCTGTCGGCCCTGATCCTGATCGGCCTGGGCGTGTACGCGTGGCGCTTCCGCGAAGTCCCCACCGCCCTGCCGTTCAGCCTGGCTATGTGCCTCGGCGCGATGTGGGCGCTCGCGTATGCGCTGGACGTGGCCGCCCCCTCGCTGGCCGAGAAAGTCTTCTGGATGAAAGTCCGTTTCCTGGCGATCGCGCCGCTGCCGGTGGTCTGGCTGGTCACGGCGGCGCGCTACACCGGCCGCGACCGCTGGGCGGGCCGCCGGCGGGTCGCCGCCCTGCTGCTCGTCCCGGCCGTGACCGTCGGCCTGGCCTGGACGGCCGAGGCGCATACCCTCTTTCGTTATGCTTTCCGGCTGGAGGCCAGCGGCCCGCTGGTGATGCTGGCCTATGCCAGCGGGCCCTGGACCTATGTCCATTTTTTTTATTCCTACGCGCTCCAGGTGGCGACGTTTGGGCTGCTGGCGCATTCGTTCAGCGGCGCCCACCCGAACTATGTCCGCCAGACGTTGCTGGCGATGGCCGCGGTGCTGGCGCCGGCCGGCGCCGATCTGCTGTTCTTCTTCGGCCTGAGCCCGCTGCGCGGCTATAACCCGGCGCCGGCGCTGTTCTGGGTGACGGGGCTGGCGTTCGCCTGGGCGCTGTTTCGCTACCGCCTGCTGGACGTCGTGCCCATCGCCCGCGGCCTGGTGGTGGCGACCATGGCCGACCCGGTCCTGGTGGTGGATGCGCGCCAGCGGCTGGTGGACTACAACCCGGCCGCCCGCGACCGGCTGGGTCTGGACGCAGCCGGCGCCCGAGGCCGGCCGCTGGCGGACGCGCTGCCGGCCTGGCCGGAATTGCTCGAGCACGTCCGCGCCGGCGCGGCCCGGGCGGAGGTGAGCCGGGGGGCGCGGACCTACGAGCTATCCGTCACGCCGATCGCCCAGGAGGAGGCGCCCTCGGCCGGCAGCCTGGTCCTGCTCCGCGATGTCACCGAGCGGTCGCAAAGCGAAGCCCGTCTGCGCGAGGAGCGCGAGCGCCTGCGCCAGCTTCTGGACCTGGCGCCCTTCCCCCTGGTGCTGACGCGGCTGTCCGACGGCACCGTCCAGTACCTCAACCAGAAAGCCGAGGCCCTCTTCGGTCTGCCGCGGGCCCAGGTGGTCGGGCGGCCGGCGCCGGATTTCTACTTCAACCCCGACGACCGCGCGCGCCTGATCGACGAGGCCCGGCGCACCGGTTTTATCCGCGAGCAAGAGCTTCAGCTCAAGCGGGCCGACGGCGAGCCGTTCTGGGCCCTGGTCTCGGCGGCCCTGACCACGCTGGACGACCAGGCGGTCCTGTTCGTCGGCCTCACGGACATCACGGCGCGGCGGCAGGCGGAGCAGACCGAGCGCCAGCAGCGCGTCCTGGCCGAGGCGCTGCGCGACACGGCCGCGGCCCTGGCCACCACCCTGGACTTCGACGATGTCCTCGAGCGCCTGCTCATCAACATCGGGCGGGTGGCGCCGCACGAGGCCGTCAACCTGGCCCTGATCGGCGAGCGGGGGCAGGTCCGGATCGTCCAGGCGCGCGGTTACCCGGAGCCGGACCTGGCGCGCGCGCTTCTGTCCACAGAATTCTCCCTGGAGCAATCCGCCCATTACCGCCGGATGGCGGCCACCGGCCAGCCGGTGGTGGTGCCGGACACCGCCGCTGACCCGGACTGGGCCGACCTCCCTGCGTTTCGCTGGGTGCGCTCGTACGCCGGCCTGCCCATCCGGCTGCGCGGGCAGGTGGTGGGCTTTTTGAACCTGGACAGCGCCACGCCGGGATTATTCACGCCCGCGCACGTCGAGGCGCTGCGCGCCTTCGCCGACCAGGCCGCCGCCGCCATCGACAACGCGCGGCTGTACGAGGAGACCCGGCGCCGCGCCGAGCAGTTGGCGGCGCTCAACCGGATCGGCCTGGCCGTCACCTCCGGCCTGGACCTGGACCGCGTCCTGCGCGCGGTGTTCGAGGAATGCCGCCACCTGCTGCCGCTGGATGCCTTCTACATTGCCGTCTACGACGCCGACGCCTGGCGGGTGGAGCACCCCTTCTTGTACGACCGGGGCGAATACATTTCGAGCCCGGCGCGCGATATCCGCCGGCAGCCCGGCCTGAGCGGCGAGGTGATCCTGAGCCGCCAGACGCTGTATCTGCCCGATATGCTGGAGCCGGAGACGGCCCGGCAGCATCAGATCGTGCGCTCGGAGGGCGAGCCCACGCGCTCGTACGTGGGCGCGCCGATGCTCATCGGCGACCAGGTGGTGGGCGTGATCTCGATCCAGAGCTACCAGCCGAACGCTTACACCCCGGACCAGATCGCCCTGCTGGAGACCATTGCGCCGCAGGCCGCCATCGCCGTGGAAAACGCCCGGCTGTACGCCGCCGCGCAGACCGAGCTGGCCGAGCGGCGCCAGGCCGAGGAATCCCTGCGCCAGGCCAACGACCGTCTGCGCGTGCAGCTGGTCACCATCGAGGCGTTGCAGGCCAGCCTGCGCGAGCAGGCCATCCGCGATCCGCTCACCGGCCTGTTCAACCGGCGCTATTTCGAGGAGGCCTTCGATCAGGAGCTGGCGCGCGCCGAGCGCGACGGGCATCCGGTCTGCCTGGTGCTCATCGACCTCGACCGTTTCAAGACCCTCAACGACGCCCACGGCCATCAGGCCGGCGACGCGGTGTTGCGCGCCCTGGCCCGACTGCTCCAGGCCCAGACGCGGCGGTCGGACATCGTCTGCCGTTACGGCGGCGAGGAGTTCCTGGTGGCCCTGCCGACCATGACGCTGTCGACGGCCCACCAGCGCGCCGAGAGCTGGCGCCAGGCCTTTGCGGCGCTGGAGATCGAAGCCGACGGGCGGATGCTGCGCGCCACGTTTTCGGCCGGCCTGGCGGAGTTCCCCGACCAGGGTCCGAATCGGGCGGCGGTGGTGGCGGCGGCGGACCGGGCGCTCTACGCGGCCAAAGCGGCGGGCCGGAACCGGGTGGTGGTGGGGGAGTGAGGCGGGACCTCTTTTCCCCCGTTTCCCCTCTTTTCAGCTAAAATGACCGGGCGGGAGAGCCTACTCTCCCGCTTGCCTTGTATCCCTATGGACGCCGCGCACATCCGCAATTTTTGCATCATCGCCCACATCGACCACGGCAAATCCACCCTGGCCGACCGGCTTCTGCATATCACCGGCACGGTCCCCGACCGCGACACCACCGAGCAGATCCTGGACTCGATGGACCTGGAGCGCGAGAAGGGCGTGACCATCAAGGCCTCGGCCGTGCGGATGCGCTATCAGGCCCGCGCCGGCGGCGAGTACGAGCTCAACCTGATCGACACGCCCGGCCATGTTGACTTCCAGTATGAAGTTTCAAGAGCATTGGCCGCCTGCGAGGGCGCGGTGCTGGTGGTGGACGCCACCCAGGGCATCGAGGCCCAGACGCTCGCCAACCTGTATCTGGCCCTCAACGCCGGCCTGGAGATCATCCCGGTCATCAACAAGATCGACCTGCCCTCCGCCCGCGTGGAGGAGGTGCGCCAGGAGATCGTGGACCTGCTGGGCGGCTCGCCCGACGACATCCTCCCGATCTCGGCCAAGGACGGCACCAACGTCCCGGCCGTGCTGGAAGCCGTGGTCCAGAAGGTGCCGCCGCCCCGGGGCGACCCCGAGGCGCCGTTGCGCGCGCTGATCTTCGACTCGCACTACGACTCCTACAAAGGCGTGGTCGCCTATGTGCGCGTGGTGGACGGCCGCATCCGCAAGGGCGACCGCTTCCACATGCTGGCGACCGGGAGCGAGGGCGACCCGGTGGAGATCGGCATCTTCTCGCCGCAGATGGTGGTCACCGGCGAGCTGGAGGCCGGCGAGGTGGGCTACGTGGCCACCGGCCTGAAGACGGTGCGCGAGTGCCGCGTGGGCGACACCATGACGCTGGCGGCGCGGCCCTCCGACACGCCGCTGCCCGGCTACCAGAAGATCAAGCCGATGGTCTTCGCCGGCATCTACCCCGTGGACGGCGAGGATTATCAGGCCCTGAAAGAGGCGCTAGAGAAGCTCCAGCTCAACGACGCTTCGCTGGTCTGGGAGCCGGAGACCTCGCAGGCCCTGAACTTCGGCTTCCGCTGCGGGTTCCTGGGCCTGTTCCACATGGAGATCATCCAGGAGCGGCTCGAGCGCGAGTACGACCTGGACATCATCGCCACCGCGCCGTCGGTGGAGTACGAAGTCCGGCTGACGAACGGCGAGCTCAAACTGGTCGACTCGCCGGCCGACCTGCCGGATCCGTCCCGGATCGAGAGCATCGGCGAGCCGTGGATGCGGATCGAGATTTTCACGCCGGAGAGTTATTACGGCACGGTGATGGACCTGGTGACCAAGCGGCGCGGCGAGTTCGTGGAGCAGGAGTACCCGGCGCCCGGCCGCGTGCTGCTCAAGTTCGATATCCCGCTGGCCGAGCTGATCGTGGACTTCTACGATCAGCTCAAGTCCCGCACGCGCGGCTACGCCTCGCTGGATTACCACTTCGCCGGCTACCGCGTCCAGGACCTGGTGAAGCTGGACGTCCTGGTGAACGAGGAGCCGGTGGATGCGCTGGCCATGATCGTGCATAAGGACGAGGCCTACGCCAAGGGCCAGGCGCTGGTGACCAAGCTCAAGGACCTGATCCCGCGCCAGCAGTTTCAGGTGCCGGTGCAGGCCTCGGCCGGCGGGCGCATCATCTCGCGCGCCAACGTGCGCGGCATGAAGAAAGACGTCCTGGCCAAGTGCTACGGCGGCGACGTCACGCGCAAGAAGAAGCTGCTGGAGAAGCAGAAGAAGGGCAAACGCCGCATGAAGATGGTCGGCCAGGTGGAGATCCCGCAGGAGGCCTTCATGGCGGTCCTGAAACTGGGGGAGGACTGACTCGGCGACGGCAGACGACAGCCCGATTACACTGCGTCGCTCGTCACCCGTCCTTTGTCGCAACGTGCGCCGTCATTTGCAGTGGGTCATCGGTTTGCTGATCAGCGTCGCCGCCCTGGCCTGGGCCCTGCGCGACGTGCGCCCGGCGGAGGTGGGTCAGGCTTTGCAGGGCGCGCGCTTTTTCTACGCCGCGCCGGCCGTGGCCCTGATCCTGGTCGGCCAGGTGGCGCGGGCGCTGAGCTGGCGGACCATCCTCGGGGGAGGCCTGCCCTTTGGCCGCGTCTTCCGCGCCCTGAACGCCGGCTACCTGCTCAACAACGTCCTGCCCTTCCGGCTGGGCGAGGTGGGCCGCGCCTACCTCATCAGCCGCACCCGCCAGATGACCACCGCCCAGGCGCTCTCGTCGGTGCTGGTGGAGCGCGTCATCGACCTGTGCATGCTGGCCGGGATGCTGACCGTGTTCGTGCCGCTGGCGGCCGGCCTGCTGGGCGGCCCGTTCGTCATCGTCGCGGTGTTCCTGGTGCCGGTCCTGGCGTTGGCGGGGCTGCTCACGCTCGCGCGCCGGCCCGCCTGGCTGATGCGCCTGGTGCGCTGGGGCGTGAGCCTGCCGGCGCGGCTGTGGGGCGGGGCGCAGCGGCTGGAGGACCTGTTTCACTCGTTCGTCGCCGGGCTGGCGGCGCTGAACGACCGCCGCCGGCTGGCGACCGCCGCGGCCTTTTCGGCCCTGGCCTGGCTGTGTGCGGGGTTCAGCGCCTGGCTGCTGATGCTCGTCTTCACGCCGGCCGCCGGCGTGGGCATGGGCTTCTTTCTGCTGGTGGTCACGGGCCTGAGCATCGCCGTGCCGTCGGCGCCCGG
>DAOUAB010000280.1:0-25118 GCA_034434015.1 Anaerolineales bacterium | reverse complement strand
GTACTTGAAGCGGGCGTTGGTCTCCTCGGCCGAGCCGAAACCCGCGAACAGGCGCATGGTCCACAGCCGCCCGCGGTGCCCGCTGGCGTGGATGCCGCGCGTGTACGGGTACTCGCCCGGGAAACCCAGATCGCGCTGGTAATCCAGCCCGGCCACGTCCAGCGGCGTGTACAGCCGCTCCACGGTCTCCGACGAGGTGGTGATGAACCGGTCCTGGCGCTCCGGCAGTCGGGCCAGGGTCTTCGGCAGCGTCACGGTCTCCCATTGCTCTTGGGCGAGGCGCAACGCCTCGAGCTTGGCTTTGTCGAACATGGACGGCTCCTTGCTCGGTGATGTGCGCCGATTATAACGGACGGCCTGCCGCCGCGCACGGCGCAGACGGCCGCCGCCGATTCAGCGCCGAAGGCGGGCGTTGCGTTTGAAGTTGGGTCTGGAAGACAGGACGCAACCGGCGCGGTTCGCCGTGCGGTTACGGCGCCTGAAGCGTGATCGTCAGCGGCTCGGCGTACAGAGCCGGGAAGGGCGGCCCGGCGCTGATCTGGAGGGTCACCACGCCGGGCGCGCGCGCCTCCAGGCTGACGAAGAGGCGGCTGCCGCTGGCCCGCACGGCGGTCAGGGCCAGCCGGTCGCTGCCGTTGAACAGGTCGCGGGTCTGGTCCTCGCCGCGCGCCTCCACGCCGAAGAAGCCCGCCCCGTCGGCGTCCTGGCCTTGCAGACGGAATACCGGCTGTTCCGGGCTATGGGCGACCTCGGCCAGGATGTTGACCACCTCGCCCACCGTGACCGTAATGGCGCTGGCGCAGACCGCCAGGGCCGGGGCGCCCGCGGGCGCGGTCGGAAGCGCGCACACGCTCGCCGGGGCCGGGAACGTGGGCGGCGGCGGGGCGCTGGGGTCCGGGGTGTGGGTGGCGCACGTGGTGCCGCAGCCGCCCGGGCACTCGCCGGCGCAGAAATAGGTCTCGCCTGACCAGCACGGCGGCGGCGTGCAGACCGGCGCCGGCGTGGAGGTGAGGCCGGCGCTCGGCGTCACGGTCGCGCAGCCGGTGCCGCAGCCGCCCGGGCAGTCGCCGCTCGGGCAGACATACACCTCGCCCGCCGCGCATGGCGGCGGCGTGCACTGGATGATGGGCGTCGGGCTGACGGGGGTTCGCCTGGGCGTCGGGGTGGGGGTGGGCGGAAGCTGCCAGGGCCGGCAGGCCGCCAGCAGGGCGGCGACGACCAACAGCAAGGGGCGGCTGAGACGCATGGGGATCTCCTGGCCGGGACACGCCGCCCGGACCCGTCCGGCGCGCGGGCCGCGCGCGGCATGGCCGATGGCCGGATGATCAGGCGCGGCGGCCCTACAGCGATTCGCGCAGGTTATGCTTGGTGGCGTACGCCGCCGCCTCGGCCCGGTTGGAGAGGCCGAGTTTGCTCAGGATATTGCTGACGTAGTTGCGGACCGTGCCCTGCCCGAGGTGCAGGTCCTGGGCGATTTCGCGATTGGTCTTGCCGTCGGCGACCAGCAGCAGCACGCGCCGTTCCTGTTCGGTGAGTTGGGAGAACGCCGCCGATTCCTGGGCGCGGGCGGCCCGGCGCACCTCGGCGAAGACGCGCTCGGTGAGCGACGGGTCCAGCAGGGAGTGGCCCTGGCCCACCGTCTCGATGGCGCGGATGACCTCCTGGCCGCCGGCCTGTTTGAGCACGTAGCCGGAGGCCCCGGCGCGGATGGCGGCGAAAAGCATCTCGTCCTCGGCATAGGACGTGAGCATGATGATCTTGGCCTCGGGCAACTGCTGGCTTATCGCGGCGCAGGCGTCGATGCCGCTGGAGCCGCCCAGGCGGATATCCATAATGACCACGTCCGGCCGGTGGGCCTGGCTCTTGGTGACGGCCTCGGCGGCGCTGGCCGCCTCGGCGACCACCTCCATGTCCTGGCGTCGCTCGATCAGCGCCTTCAGCCCCAGGCGCACGACTTCATGGTCATCCACGAGCATGATGCGTTGTTTGTGCATAGGGCGCATTGTACTCTCGCCGCGCCGGGTCCGGCAAGCGCATTGCCGGGAACCCCGGAGTCGCTTAGAATTCCCCTTAGATGGATGCACAAACGCAGCTTCCCCCCGCCTTGCCCGAGGTGCTCAATCGGCGGTTGATGGCCCTGGACATGGCGGTCCTGGCCATCTCGGCGGACCTGTCGCTGGGGGAGACCCTCAAGCGCATCGTGACGGCGGCCGTCACGCTGGTGGACGCTCAGTACGGGGCGCTGGGGGTGCCGGACGACAGCGGGGAGTACCTCGTGGAGTTCGTCACCACCGGGATGAGCCCCGAAGCGGAGGCCCGTATCGTGCATCGGCCGCGCGGCCACGGCCTGCTCGGCCTGATCCTGCGGGAGGGCAAGAGCCTGCGCCTGGCCGATCTCCGCGACCACCCGGCCTCGGTGGGCTTCCCGGCCAACCATCCGGCGATGACCAGTTTTCTGGGGGTGCCCATCCGGCATAAGGGCAAAGGGCTGGGTAACCTCTACCTCACCAACAAGCGCGGCGCGGCGGAGTTCACGGACCAGGACCAGCATCTGATCGAGCAGTTGGCGGCGCACGCGGCCATCGCTATCGACAACGCCCGGCTGTACGAGAAGGTTCAGCAGCTGCGTGTGCTGGAGGAGCGCCAGCGCATCGGCATGGACCTGCACGACGGCGTCATCCAATCAATCTATGCGGTCGGGCTCAACCTGGAGCTGGTCAACAATCTGCTGGTCGAGGGGGAGGTGGCGGCGGCCAGCGAGCGCGTGAAGGGCGCCATCGATGCGCTCAACGCCATCATCCGCGACATTCGCGCCTACATCCTGGACCTGCGCCCGCGCCGTTTCGAGGGCGACGATTTCATCGCCGCCTTGCGCCAGTTGCTGGTCGAATTCCGCGGGAACACGCTGATGAGCGTCGAACTGCGCGCCGACCCGGTCGCCGACCGCGCGCTGACGCCCGAAGCGCGGCGGGCTTTGTTTCACATCGCCCAGGAGGCGTTAAGCAATGCCGCCCGGCATAGCCGGGCGACGCGGGTCGAGATCCATCTGACGGATTACGAGCACGACGTCGAGCTCGTGTTCAAGGACAACGGCCAGGGGTTCGACGTCAACCAGGTCGAGCGGCGCGTCGGCCACGGGCTCGTGAACATGCGCGACCGGGTGACTTCGGTCGGCGGGCAGTGCAGCATCGAGAGCCGCGTCGGCGTCGGCACCGATATCCGGGTGCGCGTGCCGAAACGCCGCAACGAGTGGTAGCCCCGGGCGGGGGCGAGCGCCGCGACCAGGCGAGGGCCTCAGTCGGCGGCCGCCGGCGCCAGGGCCGGCCGGGTCAGCTGGTCGAACGTCGTCTGCTTGAGGCGGCTCACCAGGGCGGCGCGCACATCGCACCAGACTTCGCGCACCGAGCAGGTCTCACCCATGATGCACAGGCCCGGGTCGTGCGTGCACTCGTTCAGGGCCACCGGCCCGTCGATGGCCTCCACGATCTCCAGCAGGCTGATCTCTTCCGGCGGACGCGCCAGCGTGATGCCGCCGCGCGCGCCGCGCGTCGCGCGGACGACCCCGGCCGTCGAGAGTTGTGAGATGATCTTGGCCAGAAAAGTCGGCGGAATGTGCTGCTCCTGGGCCACCTGGGCGGTGGAGACGCGCGCCCCATTTCCCTGCTGGGCCAGATACAAGACAGCGCGGACGGCATAATCCGCCTGACGAGTGATTTGCATGCGGCACCTCCCTAAACAGACCGGCGGCTTTCAGTCCGGGCCGGTCATCGCTTGATGCTTCACTTTATCCTAGAAACCGCCGGTTGCCCGGAAAAGTGACAAACTTCCCCTATTTAATATGCGATACGGAGTGTCTTATTGGACTAACTTTGTCCAAAGCCGTTTATGACGCTAAAAATTGGCCTAAAAACCGCGGTTCTCTGGTACCTGAATACCGGTCAGGGATAGTCAAATCCACATGACATTTATCGGAAAAGGATAGGACGGCTGATACTGAGGGTGACCAATAGCGTGCCGCTATAGTTTCAGCATGTCGGGTACTATTCGGGTCTTGATCGTGGACGATCACGCCGAGGTCCGCGAGGCGCTCAAATACCGCCTGGGTTCCGCGCCGGATATGGCCGTGGTCGGCGATGTCGCCGAGGCGGAGGCCGCCATCGCCATGACGCGCAACCTGCGTCCGGATGTCGTCCTAATCGAGTCGAAGCGGGCCGATGGCCGCGGCCTGGAGCTGATCAACTGGATCGCCGAGAGCGGGCTGGGGAGCGTGGTCGTGGTGCTGACGTCGTACCCGAGTGAGTGGGAGCGCTGGGCCGCCCACCGCGCCGGCGCCGTCAACTACTTATTAAAGGAAATCGACTCGTCGCTGCTGATCGAACGGATCCGGCAGGCGGCCGCCCTCTACCCGGCGCACGCTCTGCCGCTGGCCAAGGATAGCTGACCATGGCCGAGATGTATCAATTCCGAGACGACAATTTTGAGGGCGAGGTCCTGGCCAGCGCGAGGCCGGTGCTGGTGGACTTCACGGCCGTGTGGTGCGGCCCGTGCCGGACGCTGGCGCCGGTGGTGGAGAAACTTAACCAGGAGTGGGCCGGCGCCGTGAAAGTCGGCCAGCTGGACATCGACCAGAATATGGCCACCACGATGAAGTACGGCGTTATGAGCGTGCCCACGCTCATCCTCTTCAAGGGCGGTCGGCCGGTCGAGCGCCTCACCGGTTACATGCCGCGCGAACGCATCCTGGCGAGGCTGAACGGACATCTCCGGCCCTGACGGGCCAACCCGGCCTCGGGCCGCGCCGGCCGCGCCCGCCGCCAAGACCTGACCGGTGTCGGGTCTCTACGGCGGGCGCGCTGTTTTCCGGCGGGGTGTCAGCCGTTGAGGAGGCCGGTGCCGTTGGCGGGCGGGGCGGGCGGCGGCGTGACCGGCAGTTGCAGGTAGAACGTGCTGCCCGGGTAAGTGGCCTCATCGTGCCCGGGGCTCTCCACCCAGATCCGGCCGCCGTGAGCGCGGGCCACGCCCCGGGCAATGGCCAGGCCCAGGCCCGGTCCGCCCCCCTTGAAAGCCATCTTGCCGGATGAGTGCAGGGCCACCGAGCCCACCTGATAGAACTTCTCAAAGATCAGTTCTTTGTGCTCGGCGCCCAGGCCGATGCCCGTGTCGGCGACCTGGACCTCGGCGCCGGGCGTGTTCCCGTCCAGCGTGACCGGCCGGGTGCGGATGGTGATGACCCCGCCGTCGGGCGTGTACTTGATGGCGTTGCTGATCACATGGTAGAGCGCCTTCTGGATCAGCGTCGGGTCGGCGTGGATCAGGGGGGTGGCCGGGTCGTGTTCGATGACGATCTGGAGCTGGCGCCCGGCCGTCTCCCGGGCTTCCTTCTCGGCGCGGTGGGCGATGTCGTTGACCACGCTGCGCAGCGGCACCGGCACCGGCGCCAGCTTCAGCCGGTCGCTGTCGATGCGGCTGACGTCCAGCATGGTGTTGACGATCTCGTGCATCCGGTCGATGCCCTTGGTCAGCCCGTCCAGCACCTCCAGCAGGCGGGCGTTGTCGCGCAGTTCCAGGCGCAGGATGTTGGTGTTGCCCTTGATGACGGTGATGGGCGTGCGCAGCTCGTGCGCGGCCACCTGGATGAACTCCAGCTTGTTGCGGTCCAGCTGGCGCAGGATCTGGTTGGTGCGCCGCAGCTCCTGGATGGCCATCTGATCGTTCTGGCGCATGCGGTTGAGGGTGGTGCGGATGATGCTGATGGCCATGTGCGGGCTGCGGCTCAGCATGCTCTCGAAGTCCGCCTTGGCCATCTCCAGCACCGTGCAGGTGGTGGTGGTGCGCACGCTGGCGGCGCGCGGCGCGTTCTGGATCAGGGCCATCTCGCCGACGAAGTCGCCCTCGCCCACGTCGCGCAGTTTGCGCTCGCCCTCGGCCTCGCTGACCTTCTTGGTGATGACGGCCTCGCCGCTGGCGATGATGTAGAACACCTCTTCGTAGGCGCCCTCGGTGCACAGCGCGTGGCCGGGCGGATATGTGGCCGCGTGTGTGACGCGCGCCATGGCCTCCAGTTCCTCGGCGTTCAGGCCCGTGAAAGTCTGGCTGAGGAGGGCGATCTTGTTGAGCGCGGGCTCAGCGACGTGGGTCACGCGGACAACTGCCTTTCCGTGCGGGACAGTCTTCGTTGGTGCGCCCGTCGAAGAGGTCGTCTGAGACGCCGCCCGGGGCCGGGTCGCTGACGTTGAGTATAAATGAGGTCGGCTTTATCCGGCAATGGCCGCCGGCTGGCGCTCGCCTTCCGTCGCCATGGGCAGGGTGAAGTGGAACGTGCTGCCTTTGCGAAACTCGCTTTCGAACCAGATCTGCCCGCCCTGCAACTCCACCAGGCTCTTGACGATGCTCAGGCCCAGGCCGGTGCCGGGCGCCATCTCGCGCGCCTGCCGGTCCTCGGACCGGAAGAACTTCTGGAAGATCTTCTTCTGCTCCTCCGGCGCGATGCCCAGGCCGTTGTCCTGCACCGAGACTTGCAGCATCTCCGGCGGCCCGGCCGGGTCCGCATGGTTGGCGGCCCGGGTCGCCCGGATGTGGATGTGGCCGCCCTCCGGCGTGTACTTGTGCGCGTTCGAGACCAGGTTGGTGAGCACCTGCGACACACGATAGGGGTCCACCCAGGCCGGCTCCAGGTCCGGCGCTATCTCCACCGTCACCGTCTGCTGCTTGGCCTCGGCCACCGGCTTGATGGTGCGCACCACTTCCTCCACCAGCCCGGCCAGGGCGACCGCCTTGGGGTAGACCTTGAGCTTGCCGGCCTCGATCTTGGCCGAGTCGTTCAGGTCGTTGACGATGACGGTCATGCGCTCGATGTTCTTGCGGATGGTGTCCAGGAACTGCCGCTGCATGTCGTTGACCGGCCCGACCGAGGCGGTGGCCAGCAGGTCGGCGTAGCCCTTGATCGGCGTCATGGGCGTCTTCAGCTCGTGGGCCACGAACGACATCAGTTCGCTCTTGTCGGCGTTGGCCTTCTCCACGTCGGCGTACAGGCGCGAGTTGGTCAGGGCGATGGAGGTCAGGTCCAGCAGGCGGGTGACGAAGGCGGCGTGCTCCTGGGTGAAGCCGTCGGGGTGGATGCTCTCCAGGTTCACCAGGCCGATGACCTGGCCCTCGCGCCGGATGGGCGCGCTCAACACGGAGCGCGTCGACTCGAGCACGGCCGTGTAGTCCGGGTCGGCGCGCGCATCGCGGAGCAGGATGACGTCGCCGGCGCGCAGCAGGCGCCCGGGCAGGCCCTGGTCGGCGGGCAGCGGGGCCGCCAGCAGGCGCTCCGCCTCGCCGTAGCCTTCGATTTCGATGACGTGGATCCCGCCCTCGCCGACCAGCCCCAGCCAGCCGGCCGTCGCCCCGGTGCTCTTCATCGCCCAGTTCAGCGTGATGTTGGCGACCAGCGCCGTGTCCAGGGTGGTGTTCAGCTCGCGCCCGATGCGCTGCATGATCGAGAGCTCTTCCACGCGCGCGGCCAGCGCCTGGTCGGTCTGCGTGAACAGCCGGGCGTTCTCGATGGCGATGGCCGACGGGGTGGCAAAGGCGGTCAGCAGGCTCTGGTCGTCCTCGTCGAAGGGCGCGCCGTCGCGCTTGTTGATGAGCTGGATAGCGCCGATCGGCCGGCCCTGGTAGCGCAGCGGCACGGTGATGAGCGCGTGCGTGACGAAGCCCGTGGACTGGTCGGTGCCCTTGAACCAGCGCGGGTCGTTCTGGACGTCGTTGACGATGACGGCCCGGCCGGTCTCGATGGCCTCGCCCACAAAGCCCTTGCCCGGCGCGATGCGCATGCCCACCAGGTTCTGGCCCACCGGCCCGGTCGCCACGCGGAAGACCGATTCGCCCGTCTCCACGTCGGTGAGGAACAGGCTGCCCGCCTCGCAGTTGAGGATGCTGGCCGCGCTCTGCACGATCTTCTGGAGCAGGGGGTCGAGCTCCAGGGTGGAGGCGATGGTCAGGCTGACCTCGTTCAGCGTCGCCAGCTGGCGCGCGCGCTGTTCGGCCTGCTGCAGGAGCCGGGCGCGGACGATGGCCGAAGCCGCCTGGTCGGCGATGGTGGCGAAGACCTTGGCCTGGTCCTCGGTGAAGACCACGGTCGGGTCGGAGGCGGCCACGATCATGGCGCCGATGGTGTCGGCGCCGGCGTTGAGCGGCACGCCCAGCCAGGCGCGGTAGAGCCGGGCGCCGGGCGTCACGCCGCGGCGGTGGCATTCCTGCGTGTAATCGTCCACCCGGATCGGCTGACCCGAGCGGACGACCTCGGCCTCCAGGCCGCTGTCGGCGCCGACCGGCCGGCCCTCCTGCTCGCTCAGCCGCTCGTCGTTCTCGACGTAGACGGTGTAGCGGACGACGCCGCGCCGGTCCTTGAGCAGCAGGTAGAAGTTGCGGGCGTCCAGGATCTTGCTCGTCTGGGCGTAGATCAGCTCGAGCAGGTCGTCGAAGGCGCGCGTGAAGCTGACCGCCTGCGACATCTGGCTGACGACGTCGAGCTCCTTGACGCGCCGCTTGAGGTCGCTGATGACGGTGGCGCGCTCGATGGCCAGCGCCGCCTGATCGGCCAGCGAGTCCACGAAGCGCAGGTCGTCGCTCTGAAACGGGTCGCCCGACAACTTGGGGCCGATCGCCAGCCAGCCGGTCAGCCCGTCCTTGCCGGACAGGGGCACAAACAGGGCCGAGCCGAGCACCGCCAGCCGGGCGCGGTCGCGCGCCAGGCGCTGCGGCAGGGGCTGATCCGGCAGCAGCACGAGCGCGGCGCGTTCGGCGGCCAGGTGAAAGGCCAGCGCGCCGTCGGCCGCGAAGCGCAGGTCGCTGGTGGGCCGGCCGGAGGCGTCCGGCGCGGCGACGTAGTCGTCGCTGGCCTCATCGCGCAGAAAGACGTGCGCGTGCGCCGGCCGCAGGACGTCGACGATGGACGCGCTCAGGGCCTGGGCGATCTCGATCCGGCCGGGCGCCTGGTTGACGATGCGCCCGAACTGCTCCAGCCGCTGGGCGTACTGGCGCGAGCCGCGGAAGAACGTCCGGTCCACCAGCCGCCGCAGCCGGTCGCGCAGCGGCTCGAAGGCGATGACCAGCAGGAGCACCACCAGGCCCAGGGCCAGCGGGTCGTTGGCGTTGACCGGGACGCCGGCGATCAGGCTCAGGCCGGTGATGATCAGGCTGTAACCGATCACGGTCAGCGCGCCGATGACGCCGTACACGATCCCGTGGCCCAGGAGCACATCGGCGTCCAGCAGGCGGTAGCGCAGGATGGCGTAGGCGACCGCGGCCGGGAAGAGCACCAGCGGGCCGAAGTTGACCAGCACGTTGAAGTACGGCGTCTGGTTGGTGAGCAGCCCCTGCAGCACCCAGATCAGGAGCGGCAGAAAGGCCGCCACCGCGCCGAGGAAGATGATGCGGCTCTGGGCGCTGACCGTGGGCGACGGGCTGAAGCGCCAGCGGTAGAGCATCATGCCGAGCAGGACCAGCAGGCCGGCGCCGAGGTAAAAGTAGCTGTAGCGCCAGGCGAGGACGTAAGCGTGGGGGTCAAACCCGGGCCCGTACAGGGTGACCAGCGCGTACGCGGCCAGGAGCAGGCCGGGGACGAAACTGATCAGGCGCAGCATCGGCCGGCGGGCGACCGGGGAGGCCGTCTTGGGGAAGACCAGGGCGAGCGACATGGCCGCCGCGCCGACGTTGGGGACGGCGAGGGTCCAGGCCCACGTGAACAGGTGCGTGGTGTACAGGTCGAACAGCGCGCCGATGGCGATAGCGGCCAGGGCGCAGGTGAGCGCGAACGCCCGTCCGGCCGGCTCGCCGCGCCGCAGCTGGAACACCCACCAGCCGATGCCGAGGTAGATCACGCCGATGAGGTAGGGGGCGATGAACAGCCGGATGAGGTCCGGGAGCGGGAAGGCGCTCAACGTCACAACGGTCTGGCGCTCAACGCTGCCGTCGCGCGAGCGGGTGGTCAGGATGACGGTCTCGCCCGCCCGCTTGTCCGCCAGCGCGCCGCCCAGGGCGAAGCTGGTCGCCACCGGCGCGCCGTCCACCGCCAGCAGGTGATCGCCTTCGGGGACCCGTTGGCGGGCCGACCAGGCCGGGTCGTCCGGGTCGCCGATGCCGTTGAAGATGAAGGTCTTCTCGACGAAAGCGCCGATAAAGGGGCGCTGCGCCCAGCCGATGGCCAGAAAGGGGGCCAGGGCGTACAGGGCGACGGTGATGACCAGGACGGCCAGGACCGTCCACTGGAGCAGGCGATCGACCAGGCCGGTCTGACCGGGCGTCGTCTCGGGGACTTCAAGGGCGCCGGGCGCTTGGGTCATAGGACCATTTTATGTGGTCCGTTAATGGGGGGCAAGCGGCGCCTGGAAAGGGTACGTTAGACTTGGGGTATAATCCCGATCAAAGCGCGCAGTGGTTTGCGCGCACCCCTGATAGCGCTGTTGTTCCCACCATTGGCGCGCCACAACCACAAGGATACACTCAGCCCATGGACGAGCGCAAGATTCGTGTGTTGGTGGCCAAACCGGGTTTAGACGGGCACGACCGCGGCGCCAAGGTCATCGCGCGGGCGCTGCGCGACGCTGGCATGGACGTGATCTACACCGGCCTGCGCCAGACGCCGGAGATGATCGCCGAGGCCGCCCTGCAGGAGGACGCCGACGTCGTCGGCCTGTCGATCCTGTCCGGCGCGCACCTGGCGCTGGCCCCGCGCATCCTCGAACTGCTGCGCGCCAACGGCCAGGGCGATGTGCCGGTGCTGATCGGCGGCATCCTGCCCGACGAGGATGTGCCGGCGCTGAAGGCCATGGGCATCGCCGGCGCGTTCGGGCCGGGCACGAGCACGGAGACGGTGGTGGCGGCGGTGCGCGAGGCGGCGCAGAAGAAGTGGAGCCGTGAGCGTGGAGGATGAGGGGGGCAGGGGTGGCGCGCGGCGGGTGGCGGAGGTTTTGTCCGGCGACCGCCGCGCCCTGGCTCGTCTGTTGACCCTGGTGGAGAACGGCGCGCCGGAGGCCGAGGCGGCGCTGGCGGCCCTGTTTCCGCACACCGGCCGCGCGCACCTGATCGGCGTGACGGGCGCGCCGGGCACCGGCAAGAGCAGCCTGGTCAACGAGCTGGTGAAAGTCCTGCGCGGCCGGGCCCTGAGCGTGGCGGTGGTGGCGGTGGACCCGACCAGCCCCTTCACCGGCGGCGCCATCCTGGGCGACCGCATCCGCATGCGCGACCTGGCGGGTGATCCGGGCGTTTTCATCCGTTCGATGGCCAGCCGCGGCGCCCTGGGCGGGCTGGCGCGCGCCACGGCCGATGTGGTGCGCGTGCTGGATGCGGCCGGCTTCGACCGGGTCCTCATTGAGACGGTCGGCGCCGGCCAATCGGAAGTGGAGATCGCCCGGACCGCGCACACCACCGTGGTGGTCGAGGCGCCGGGGCTGGGCGACGAGGTGCAGGGCATCAAGGCCGGCATCCTGGAGATCGCGGACGTGCTGGTGGTCAACAAAGCCGACCAGCCCGGCGCGGAGGCCGCCTTCCGGGCGCTGCGCGCGTCGCTGGAGATCGGGCGCAGCGCGCACGGCGACGCGCCCGCGACGTGGTCGCCGCCGATCATCAAGACCGTGGCGATCCAGGGCCAGGGCCTGGCCGAACTGGCCGAGGCCATCGAACGGCATCGCGCCTTCCTGGACGGATCGGGCGGGGGGCGCGAACGCGAGCGCGCCCGTCTGGCGGCTGAGCTGGGGCAGCGGCTGCGCGACACGCTTTATGCGCGGCTGGCGGCCCGCCTGGCGGCCGGGCGGCTGGAGGGGATGATCGACCGGCTGCTGGCCCGCCAGATCGACCCGGCCACGGCCGTCCGGGAACTGCTGGCGGCGGAGGCGTAGACACCCATGATCCCTGGCAAGCGCGTGCGCCTGCGACCGGTGGAGAAGGAGGATCTGCCGCGTTTCGTGCGCTGGCTGGCCGAGCCCGAACTGCGCCATTTCCTGGACGCCCATCTGCCGATTGGGCAGGTGCAGGAGGAGCGCTGGTTCGACCGCAACCTGAACGCCGGCAGTGAGCAGACCTGGTCCATCGAGGCCGAGCCGCCGGATGCGGTCGGGCCCTGGGTGCATATCGGTTCGTGCGGTTACCACCAGATCGACTGGCGCAACCGGGTGGGCGAGGTCGGCATCATGATCGGGGCGCGCGAGTATTGGGGCCGCGGCTACGGCACGGACGCGATGCAGACGCTCGTGGCCTGGGGCTTCTACACCCTCAACCTCAACCGGGTGCAGTTGCGCGTCTTCGCCGACAACGCGCGCGCCATCCGCAGCTATCAGAAGGTCGGTTTTCAGATAGAAGGCCGCCTGCGCCAGGGCAGCTTCGCCGACGGCGCCTACCGCGACGTCGTGTGGATGGGCGTCCTGCGCCAGGACTGGTCCCGGGCGCTGGCCGGCGCCGAATCAGCCTGAGACCCCGCTTATGCCCCATATTCGCGACTCCCAGATGTATGGCCAGGTCAAGCTTTTCGCCGGCACGTCCTGCCGGGCGCTGGCCGAGGAGATCGCCAGTTATCTCGGCCTGCCGCTCAGCGGGCGCGACATCATCAAGTTTCCGAACGAGAACATCTTCGTCCGCCTGCACGCCAGCGTGCGCGGCCAGGACTGCTACGTGATCCAGACCACGTCCACGCCGGTCAGCGACAATCTCATGGAGCTGCTGATCATGGTCCAGACCCTGCGGCTGGACTCGGCGGCGCGCATCACGGTCGTCGTCCCCTACCTGGCCTACGCCCGCTCGGACAAGAAGGACCAGCCGCGCGTGCCGATCACGGCCCGTCTGGTGGCCGACCTGATCCAGGTGGCCGGCGCCGACCGCTACATCTGCATGGACCTGCACGCCGGGCAGATCCAGGGCTTCTTCTCCATCCCCGGCGACGTGCTGACGGCCTTTCACATCGTCAGCGATTACTTCGTCGAGATCCGCAGCCAGCTCCAGGACCCGGTCATCGTCACCGCCGATCTGGGTTTCGCCAAGAAGGGCCGCAATTTCGCCGCCCGCATCGGGTGCACGATGGCGTTCGTGGAGAAGCGCCGCACCGGCAACGACGCCAATGCCCACGCGCTGACCGTGATCGGCGACGTGCAGGGCCGCGACGTGATCATCGTCGACGACGAGGTGGACACGGCCGGCTCGGTCTCCCAGGCCGTCCACATCGTCAAGGAGCACGGCGCGCGCGACATCTACCTGTCGTTCGTCCACCCGGTGCTCTCCCCGCCGGCCGTCGACCGCCTGCGCAGCCTGCCGATCAAAGAGATCATCACCACCAACACCGTGCCCATCCCGCCCGAAAAGATGCTGCCCAACCTGCGCGTGCTGTCGGTGGCCTCGCTGCTGGGCGAGGTCATCAAGCGCGCCCACGAGGGCCGCAGCGTGGGCGAGATGTTCAACGAATAGCCGTATGTCGGCCGCCGTCCACATCCTCATCCTGACGCAAGCACCGATCCGGGGCGACCTGCTGGAGCGCGTGCGCGCCGTTTCTCCCCGCTGCCTCGTCACGCACCGCACGGCGCGGACGCTGGACGAGCTGGGCGACGTGTGGGGCGAGGTGGAGGTGCTCTACACCTCCGGCCTCCTGCCGGGGCCCGGGCAGGCGCCGCGCCTGCGCTGGGTGCAGGGGCATTTCGCCGGCGTCGATCACCTCGCCGGGCATCCGCTCTTGCGGGCGGGCGACGTGACCCTCACCACCACCAGCGGCATCCACGCCCCCAACATCGCCGAGTATGTCCTGATGATGATGCTGGCCTTTGGCCATCGCCTGCCGCGCCTGCTGGCGTACCAGGCGCGCGCCGAATGGCCGGAGCCGCGCTGGGATTTGTTTGTGCCGGACGAGCTGCGCGGCGCCACGGTCGGCGTCGTGGGCCTGGGCAGCCTGGGGCGGGAGGTGGCCCGGCTGGCGCGGGCCTTCGGGATGCGCGTGCTGGCGACCAAGCGCGAGGTCGCGCGGGCCGACGACGGTTACCGGCTGCCGGATATCCCCGGCGAGGCCGTCGTGGACCGGCTGTACCCGGCGTCCGAGCTGCACGCCATGCTGCCCGAGTGCGACTACGTCGTCCTGCTGGCGCCGCTGACGGCCGAGACCCGCCGCCTGATCGACGCCGCAGCGCTGCGGCGCATGAAGCGCACGGCCGTGTTGGTCAACGTGGCGCGCGGCGCGCTGGTGGATGAGGCGGCCCTGATCGAGGCGCTGCGCGACGGCGTGATCGGCGGCGCGGCCCTGGACGTATTCGAGCAGGAGCCGCTCCCCAAAGACAGCCCCCTGTGGTCTCTGCCCAACGTCATCCTCAGCCCGCACGTCGGCGGGTTCACGCCGCACTACGACGCGCGGGCGATGACGCTCTTCGCCGAGAACCTGCGCCGCTATCTGAACGGCGAGCCGCTCCTCAACGTGGTCAGCGCCGAGCGCGGGTATTGACGGCGGCCCGCCGTCCGTTCCAATCCGCTGATCGATTTCTTCTCCGCTGTCTTCCGCGTGCTATAATCCTCCGCGCTTACGGAAAGGCAGTTTTTTTCCAATGTTTCGCAATATTCTGAAGTTCATCGCCGGCGACCCGAACAAAAAGGACATCGAGCGGTATGCCCGGATCGTCGCCGCGATCAACGCGCTGGAGCCGCAATTCCGGGCGCTGAGCGACGCCGAACTGCGCGCCAGGACGGACGTTTTCAAGGAGCGCCTCGCCGCCGCGACGCGCGGCGTCTCCGGCGAGAAAGAGCGCTACCAGGCCGAGCAGGCGACCCTGGCCGAAATTCTGCCGGAGGCCTTCGCCGCCGTGCGCGAGGCCGCCATGCGCACGCTCGGCCAGCGCCACTACGACGTCCAGCTCATCGGCGGCATGGTCCTGCACGAGGGCAAGATCGCCGAGATGCGCACCGGCGAAGGCAAGACCCTGGTCGCCACCCTGCCGGTCTATCTTAACGCCCTCACCGGCCGCGGCGTGCACGTCGTCACCGTCAACGACTACCTGGCCCGCCGCGACGCGCGCTGGATGGGCCCCATCTACCACGCCCTCGGCCTGACCGTCGGCGTGCTGCAGGACGCCCACCGCACCGACGGCGCCCAGAAGGCCTTCGTTTACGACCCGGGCAAGGAGGCGGCCCAGGAGGACCAGCACCAGCTGCGGCTGGTGCCGCGCAAAGAGTCCTACGCGGCCGACGTCGTCTACGGCACCAACAACGAGTTCGGCTTCGACTACCTGCGCGACAACATGGCGATGACGCTGGAGGCGCGCGTGCAACGGCGCCGGGACGACCCGTCGGGCCGCCCCTATTACGCCATCGTGGACGAGGTGGACAACATCCTGATCGACGAGGCGCGCACGCCGTTGATCATCTCCGGCCCGTCGCAGGAGGACCCCCGGCTCTATACCGAGTGCGCGCGGGTGGTCAAGCAGCTCAAGCCCGAACACTACGAGATCGACGAGCGCAACCGCAGCATCGCGCTGACCGAGGCCGGCGAGGCCATGCTGGAGAAGCTCCTCAACCAGCCGCTGCGCGACCCGGACCGGCCGGAGGAGCTGACGCCGGATCAGGCCCGGCTGCTCGGCCACATCGAGCAGGCGCTGCGCGCCGAGTTCCTGTTCAAGCGCAACAAGGATTACCTCGTCCAGGCCGGCAAGATCATCATCGTGGACGAGTTCACCGGCCGCATGATGCCCGGCCGCCGCTGGTCCGACGGCCTGCACCAGGCGGTGGAGGCCAAGGAAGGCGTCCCGGTCCAGCAGGACAACGTCACCTACGCCACCATCACCCTGCAAAATTACTTCCGCCTGTACCAGAAGCTGGCCGGCATGACGGGCACGGCGCTGACCGAGGCCGAGGAGTTCGACCGCATCTACCAGCTGGCCGTCGTCTCCGTGCCCACGCACCTGGAGTATCAGGCCACCCGGCCGGACTCGCTGCTGACGCCGGTGGAGTTCAAGGAGGACGGCCAGAAGTTCACGTACTTCGCGCGCAAGGACGACCCGGAGAAGCGGCCGGTCCTGTGGCGCCGCAAGGACTACCCGGACCTGGTCTACCGCACCGAGGAAGCCAAGCTGCGCGCCCTGGTGACCGAGATCCTGCGCCGGCACCTGCACGGCCAGCCGCTGCTCATCGGCACCACCTCGGTGGAGATGTCCGAGCGCGTCTCCGAGCGCCTGCGCCCGGACCCGCTCCAGCGCCTGGCCATGGTCCTGCTGCTGCGCGACGCCTGGTTCAGGAAGAACAATAAAGAAGAAGACGGCATGCTCGTGGCCGAGCTCAAGCCGCTCGATGAACCGCTGGACAAGCTCAACCGCGCCGAGCTGGCCCGCCAGCTCAAAGAATACGGCCTGTCCACCAACCCGGCCGGCGACGAGAACCAGGCCCGCCTGCTGCAGCTCCTCGACCTGCCGCCGGAGGCCGGGCCGGACCTGGTGCGCGTGCTGCAGGGCGGCATCCGCCACAACGTCCTCAACGCCAAGAAGCACGACGAGGAGAGCCGCATCATCGCCGACGCCGGCGCCCTGGGCGCGGTGACCATCGCCACCAACATGGCCGGCCGCGGCGTGGACATCAAGCTGGGCGGCGAGATGGCCGAGGAAGTGGTGACCGCCGTCAACCGCGTGCTGCGCAAGGCCGGCGTGGACGACCCCTACGACCTGAGCCACGCCGAGCGCCGGACGCGCCTGCAGGCCATGTCGCCCGGCGAATGGGGCCTCTACGAGGCCGAGTGCCGCCTGTTCCTGCAGATGATGGAAGACTCGGAAAAGGTGCGGCAGGTGGGCGGCCTGCACGTCATCGGCTCGGAACGGCACGAGGCGCGGCGCATCGACAACCAGCTGCGCGGGCGCGCCGCCCGCCAGGGCGACCCCGGCTCGTCGCAGTTCTTCCTCTCGCTGGAGGATGAACTGATGCGGCGCTTCGGCGGCCAGGGCGTCTCCGACCTGATGCAGCGGCTGAAGATCGACGACAGCGTGCCGATCGCGGCCGGCATCGTCAACCGCACCATCGAGCAGGCCCAGACGCGGGTGGAGGGCGCCAACTTCGACATCCGCAAACACCTGCTGGAGTACGACGACGTCCTCAACGCCCAGCGCAACTCGATCTACACCCAGCGCGACCGGGTCTTCGTCAAGGAGGACCTGACCGAGGACTTCGACGAGATGCTGGCGGCCGAGGTGGCGCGGCGCGCCGACCTGAGCGCGGCCGAGGCCGACCGCTGGAAGCTGTTCGCCTGGCTGGACGAGATCCAGCCGCCCATCAGCCTGGAAACCGAGCTCTATCCCACCTTCACTCAGGCGATCCTGCTGAATGAGCTGGGCGAGGCGCCCGACAAGCGCGCCGCCCTGCTGGACTTGGCGCGCGACGCGCTCCAGGCGGAGCGCGAGCACGTGCTGGAGGCGGTGGCCGCCCAGATCGACCGGGCGGACGAGAGGCTGGACGACCAGTTGAAAGAGCGCCGCCGCGCGGCCGAGGAGGCCCTGGAAGCGTTCGAGAACGAGGCGCAGGAGACCGGCCGCCCCATCGACGCGCGCGCCGCCTTCCGCGCCGTGGGCGAGGCGCTGGGCGTCAGCCTGCCGGCCTCCGCCGCCGAGGTGCGCGAGTTCGAGCTGGGGGCGTTCAGGCGGCGCATCCCCGAATGGGCGGAAGCGGCGGTCTCGGCCCGGGCGCGGGCGGCCCTCATCGCCGCCATCGAACGGCGGCTGGGCGCCTCGCTGGGATTGGGGCAGGCGTTCCGCAGCGACGAAAGCTGGGAGAGCGTGCGTCGGCAACTGTCCGAGGCCGCCGCCAAGGCGCTTGACGCCCGGACCGAGCGGGTCCTCGCGGACGTGGAGCGGGAGCTCAAAGCCAATGCCGCGTTGGACGCGCCGGACCGGATGCAGTTGACGCGCGCGCTGCTCGGCACGACGCTGGGCCGGGCCGTCGCCTTCGACCGCCAGCACCGGCGCATGGAAGTGGCCGTCCAGCGCGTGCACTACGTCTACCTGGCCGCGCAGATGACGGCCGATTGGTCGCCCGAGGAGCTGAAAGAGGACGCCCTGGAACACCTGCGCGGCGCCACGCTGCGGCTGACGCGGCTGTTTGGCGAGGCCGAGGCGCGCGCCCGCGGCGGCGAGCCGACGGCGGCCGAGGCCGAGACGCTGGGCCGGCAGGTGATGACCCACATCTACCGGCAGTTGATGTTGCAGGTGATCGGCGGGTTGTGGGTGGATTACCTCACCTCGATGGAGGCCCTGCGCACCTCCATCGGCCTGGAAGCTTACGCCCAGCGCGACCCGCTGGTGGCGTACAAGTCCAAGGCCACGGAGATGTTCCAGGAACTGCTGGCCAACATCCGTTCCGGTGTGGTCGCGCGCGCCTTCAACCTGCGCCCGCGGCCGGTAGCGGCGCCGGCCGGCGCGGCCGGACCGGCTGAGGCGCCCACCGCGGCTGCGGAGGCCGAGGCCGTGGAAGCGGCGCCGGCCGGCGCGGCCGGCCCCGTTTCGGGCGGTAAGAAGCGGCGCCGGCGTCGTTAGGGCGGTTTCCAACTATGTTTACGGATGTCCCGAGCCTGTCCAGGGCGCGCGCCGCGACAGGTTCGGCGCCCTCCCCGTAAACAAACTGAGAGCGCGCTCTAAGCTCGCAGCCACCCTCTCCTCCCGGTGTGCAAAAGCCGCGCGGCGCAGGGGATACCCGGGTTGGAGCCATCTGCCTGCCGGCCGTATCCCGATGCCTGTGTAAAGCGTTGGGGCGCACGGCCGTGCGCCCCGGCTGGTGGGGAATTACACAAAATTCAAAAAACGACCTGCCTGCCTCGGCCGGTTGTCGTCTTGGCGCAAACAGGGTATCCTTACGCTCCAATGGCACACGCGGCAGGCCACTCCTCCTTGCGTTCCAAGTTATCCGGCCTCCCCAAGGTGGAACTCCATCGACACCTGGAAGGCTCGTTGCGCCTGGAGACGCTCTGCGAGATCGCCCGCGACTTCAAGCTGGACCTGCCGACCGATCCGGACGCCCTGCGCCCCCTGGTCCAGGTGCACAGCGCCGACGAGGCCACCTCCAGCCGCTTCCTGAGCAAATTCACCGTCCTGCGCAACTTCTATCAATCGCCGGAGGTCATCCGGCGCCTGACCTATGAAGTCGTCGAGGACGCCGCGCGCGATCACATCCGGTATTTCGAGCTGCGCTTCACGCCGATGGCCCTGGCCAAGACACGCGGGTATGCGCTGCACGAGGTGACGCACTGGGTGCTGACGGCGGTGGAGGAGGCGCGCCGCGCCTTCCCGCAGATGCATGTGGAGCTCATCGCCAGCGTCAACCGCCACGAGCCGCTGGCGGTGGCCGAGAAGGTGGCGCAGATTGCGGCGGATCACAAAGAGGATATCGTCGGGCTGGACCTGGCCGGCGACGAGGCCAACCACTCGGCCACGCCGTTCGAGGCCCTGTTTCAGGAGGCGCGCCGCGCTGGGTTGGGGATCACGGCGCACGCCGGCGAGTGGAGCGGCTCACCGACCGTCCGTCACGCCATCGAGCAGCTCGGCGCCCAGCGCATCGGGCACGGCGTGCGTATCATGGAGGATCCGGACGTCGTGGCGCTGGCCCGCGAGCGCGGCACGGTCTTCGAAGTCTGCGTCACCTCCAACGTGCAGAGCGGCGTGGTCCGGCGTCTGAGCGATCACGCCCTGCCGCGCATGCTGGCGGACGGCCTGCTCGCCACCATCAACACCGACGACCCGGCCATCTCCGACATCACCCTGACCGACGAATACCAGATTGCGTCGGAGTCGCTCGGCCTGACCTCCGAGCAGCTCCACACGGCCATCCTCACCGCGGCCTCAGCCGCCTTCCTGTCCCCCCGTGAGAAGAGCCAGGTCGTCGCCGATTTCCAGGCGGCGCTGGCGGGTGAAACGCCCGCGGCCTAGGCCGCGACCCCTCACCGGTTCTCCCATTGTTTGACCGCCTCGCGGAAGACCGCCTGGAGCGTGGCATCGGGCAGGTCGTCGATGGCGTGGTAGGCCTGACCGTCGGATTCGAAGATCACGTTGCCGCGCGGCCCGGAGCGGACAGCCAGGGACCGGGCGGCGAACGGCGTCCCGGCGATCAGGTGCTGCAGGACCTCGTCGATCTGGTCGGCGATCGATTTGGGCGGCGGCGGCTCGCCGGCGCCTAGCTCGCGCAGCACCATCACCTGCTTGAAGGGGTTCATCGACGGCACGCGCAGCGGCGGCGCGCCCGCCGGGGCGGCCGGCTTGGGCGGCAGCGGGTTGAGGGCCGCCGCGATGGGGGCCGTCTCGGAAGCGGGGCGCGGCTCGGGTGCGGGCGGGGCCGCGGGCGCGGGGCGGGCCTCGGCCTCCCGAGGTGCGGGGGTTGAGACGACGGCGGCCGGCGGCGATTGCGGGGACGGCGTGTGGGTGGCTGCCCCAGGCTCAGCCGGGAGGCCGGCCAGGAACTCGTCCAGGTCGCGCAGGGTCACCTGCAGGCCCTGGCGCACGGCGTCGTCGTCGATCTCGCCCAACCGGCGATAGCGCCGCCCGCCGACCTCCACCACCACCCGCCCGGTGAGGTGATGGCGCAGGACGCGCAGCACTTCGTGGGCGTCGGCCGGGGCCGCGCCGGCGGACGGCCGGCTGACGCGCGGCAGGCGGCCGGCCAGGGACGCCAGGAACGGCGGCAGTCCCCCGCGCCGGGCCGGCGGCTCGTCCGGGGTTTCGCCGGACGCCGCCTTGGGTTTGGCCTCCCCTCGCAGCATGTTGAGCCCCACCGCGAGCAACAGCAGGAAACCCAACACGCCCACGATGCTGATCGCGAAGATCAGCGGGGCGTTCTCGAGCAGGGCGTTAGCATCCATAGGTCTCTACCCGTGCGAGGTCTCACATCCTGGGCCGGCGCGCCGGCTGGCAGCGCGGGCAGAAGTGGGTGCCGCGCTGGCCGACCACGATGCGCCGGATGGGGCCGCCGCAGCGCGGACACGGCTCGCCCTCCCGCCCGTAGACCCGGAAGTAGTTCTGGAAGCCGCCGCCGCGGTAAGCCCAGTCGATGCTGGCGCCGTTGTGCTTCAACCCGGCGCGCAGCGCCCGCCGGATGGCGGCCCACAGCCGGCGGGCCTCGTCCGGGGTGAGCGTATCGCTGCGCCGCAGCGGGTGCAGGCCGGCCAGATGCAGGGCCTCGTCGGCGTAGATGTTGCCGACCCCCGCCAGGAAGGTCTGATCGAGCAGCAAAGGCTTGAGCTGCCGCTTCCGGCCCGCCAGCCGGACCGCGAAGCGCCGCGCCGTGAAGGCCGGGTCCAGCGGCTCGGGCCCGAGCGCCCCGGTCACATCCTCGGCCTGCGCGGCCACGAACACCTTGCCGAATTTGCGCGTGTCGCTGAAGCGCAGCTCCCAACCGTCGGCGAAATGGAAGATGGTGTGGGCATGCGGGTCCGGCGGCGCGCCGGCGGCCGCCACGGTCAGGTCGCCGCTCATCTTCAGGTGGACCAGCAGCGCATCGCGGCTGAGCTGAAAGACGACGTACTTCCCGCGCCGGGCGACGTCCCGGATCACCTGGCCGGGCAGGCGCGCCTGCGCCTCGGCCGGCGACGGGCGCGCGATATGGCGCGGCCAGCGCACCGTGACGCGCGCAATCGTCTTCCCCACCACGCTCGGCCCGCGCGAACGCCCACCCTCGCGCAGCTCGCGGGCCACCGTCTCCACCTCGGGCAGTTCCGGCATGCGCGGGATTATACTATTGCCCATGACCCACAACCTGCTCCGCAACCCCGGCTTCGAAGATGGCGCGTACCCGTTCGATCCGCAGGGCATCGTCTACGTGCCCAAGGAATGGCGGCTGACCTTCCGGGAAGGCGAGGCCGACAAACGGCCCGGCCAGGACCGGCCCTGGGGCCGCCCCAACGCCGGCTGCCTGAGCCCGGCCCAGTTCCCGCCGCACGAGTGGGCCCAGTTCTTCGAGGGGGAGAGCCAGGTTTTGTGGAAAGTGTGGACCGGCCGGTCGTTTCCGTTCTCCATCACCCTCAGCCAGACCGTGGCGCTCCGGCCGGGCGCGCGGTATCGCTTCACGGCCCGCGTCCAGCCGGACATGGTCGAGGCCTACACCCCGCAGGGCAAAGTCTACTCGGCCAACCCCGAGATCGGCGCGGCGCGGGCCTTTGCGCGCGGCGGCGGCCAGAGCGTGGACATGGACTTCGTGAAAGTGGGCGCCCTGCCGAACGGCCGCTACTCGCCGGTGGCGCTTGAGTTCACGGCCCCGGCCGCCGAGATTGAGATCGGCGTGGAGGCCTACGGGTTGTTCGGGATCGAGAACCTGTGCTTCTTCTTCGACAATTTCGAGCTGGTCGAGGTGGCGCTGCCGGCGCCTCCGTTCACGGCGCCGGCCGGCAACCTGCTGGCCAGCGGCAGCTTCGCGGACGGCCAGGCCTACTTCGCCGATGAAGCCCGGGCCGTGGCCGTGCCGGCCGGCTGGCTGCTGGAGGTGAGGCGCGGCCGGCCCACGGCCGTGCTGCTGGACCGCCGCCAGGCCGCGCCGGCCGACCAGGGCCGGCTGTTCGTGGTCGGCGACTACGCCTGGCGCGTGGCCAGCGCGCCGTTCGAGGTGCGGCTGTGGCAGGCGGTCAGCGGGCTGTCCATCGGCCGGAACTACCGCGCCACCGCCCTGGTCCTGCCGGAGGCGGCGGACCAGTTCGAGGCCGCCCTCACGGTCCAGGCGGGCGAGCGCGGCTTCAGCACCGGCTGGCAGGGCGCGGCCAGCCTCCCGGCCGGCCGGCACAGCCGTCTGGAGCTGTCGTTCACGGCGGCGGCGGCCGGCGTCTCTGTGTCCCTGGAACTGAGAGCCGCCGCCGGCGCGTGGCTCGTGGACCTGGTGGCGCTGGAGGCGCAGCCATGACCGGCCGCGCCGCGCCCCAGAATCGCGAGATCACGCCGCGCTTCCCGGCGGAGCCGCTCAAGACCTTCGAAGCTCGCCTGACGCCGGATGAGCGCGCCGTCTGGCGCGGGTTGACCAGCCCGGCCCGCATCCAGGCCTTCCTGGATGCGGTGCCCTACAGCGGCGAGGAGCGTTACCGCTCGCCGCTCACCTTCCTGCGCGACCGGACCGGGCACTGCTTCGACGGCGCGTTGTTCGCGGCCGCGGCCCTGCGGCGGCTGGGCCACCCGCCGCGGATTGTGGATCTGCTGCCCGGCGACGACGACGACCACGTGCTGGCGATCTACAAGCGCGGCCCGCATTGGGGCGCGGTCGCCAAGAGCAACTTCGCCGGCCTGCGCTTCCGCGAGCCGATCTACCGCAGCCTGCGCGAGCTGGTGATGAGCTACTTCGAGGACTACTACAACCTCAAGGGCGTCAAGACCCTGCGCGGCTACACCCGGCCGCTGGACCTGACGGCCTACGACCGGGTCGGCTGGATGTGGAGCGACGAGCGCCTGGACGACATCGGCGTGAAGCTGGGGGAGATCAAGAGCTACAAAGTGCTGACGCCGGCCCAGGTCCGCGCCTTGCAGCCGAAGGACAAACGCGGTTACGACGCCGGCCTGGTGGGGTTGAATCGGGACGGGGTGTATCAGCCGGAATGAGCGTCAGGCCTCGGCCGGTGGAGGCCGGCCGGCGCGCGCCGCGCCGGTGCTATAATCGCGCTTCGCTCCCCGGTTCGTTATCCTAGCGCCCGCGGCACAGGTAGCATGTCCTTCGTTCATCTGCACTGTCATTCCGAATACTCTCTGCTCGACGGCTTCAGCAATCTCAAGCAGCTGGTGAGGCGCGCCCGCGAGCTGGCGATGCCGGCCATTGCGCTCACCGACCACGGCGCGATGCATGGCGTCATCGAGTTCTACACCCAGGCCGTCGAGCAGGGCGTCAAGCCCATCATCGGCGTCGAGGCCTACCTGGCGCCGCGCGGCATGGCGGACCGCGACCCGAAGCTGGACAAGCGCTCGTTCCACCTGCTGCTGCTGGCCGAGAACCAGACCGGCTACCAGAACCTGCTGCGGATCGCCAGCGCCGCGCAGTTGCAGGGCTTCTACTACTACCCGCGCATCGACCACGACTTCCTGGCCGCGCACAGCGCGGGCCTGATCTGCACCTCCGGCTGCATGTCGGCCGAGGCGCCGCGCGCCCTGCAGGAGGGCAACCTGGACGAGGCCCGGCGCAAGCTGGATTGGTACTACGACGTCTTCGGGCCGGAGCGCTTTTTCATCGAGCTGCAGCACCACAACATCAAGGAGCTGCTCGAACTCAACCGGCAGCTCATCGAGATCGGCGGCCGCTACAACGCCCGCTTCGTGGCCACCAACGACGTCCACTACATCCACCAGGCCGACGCGCGCCTGCAGGACATCCTGCTCGCCATCCAGACCGGGTGCGTGCTGAAAGACCCGAACCGGATGCGCATGACCGACAACTCGTACTACCTGCGCGCGCCGGCCGAGATGCAGGCGCTGTTCGCCGAAGTGCCGGAGGCCATCCGCAACACCCTGCTGATCGCCGAGCGCTGCAACGTCGACCTGACGAGCAAAGGCTACCACCTGCCGGAGTTCCCGGTGCCGCCCGGACACACCGCCGAGACCTATCTGCGCGAGCTGTGCCAGGCCGGCCTGCGCCGCCGCTATGGGGCGCGGGCGGACGAGCCCGCCATCCGCGACCGGCTGGAATACGAGCTGGGCGTGATCGTCAAGATGGGCTTCGCGGCGTACTTCCTGATCGTCTCCGACCTGTGCCGCGAGGCGCGCGCCCAGGGCATCTGGTACACGGCGCGCGGCTCGGCCGCCGGCTCGATGGTGGCGTACGTGCTCGACATCACCCTGGTGGAGCCGGTGGACCACGGCCTGATCTTCGAGCGCTTCCTCAACCCGGGCCGCATCTCCATGCCCGATATCGACCTGGACTTCCAGGACGACCGCCGCCACCGGATGCTCGAGTACTGCGTCCGCAAGTACGGCGACGACAAGGTGGCGCAGATCATCACCTTCGGCACGCTGGGCGCCCGGGCCGCCATCCGCGACGTCGGCCGCGTCATGGACATCCCGCTGCCGGAGGTGGACCGGGTGGCCAAGACCATCCCCAACATCCCCGGCAAGCCGATCACCATCGCCGCGGCGCTGGAAGAGGTGGCCGAGCTGAAGCAGCTCTACGCCGAGGCCGCCGCCGACCCGGAG
>DAOUAB010000279.1:0-23842 GCA_034434015.1 Anaerolineales bacterium | reverse complement strand
AGCGTTACCGGGCCGGCCGGATCGGGGATGTGGAGGTGAAGGCCCGCCTGGCCAAAGCCCTGAACGCCTTCCTGGAGCCGTTCCGTGAGAAACGCGCCTATTACCTAGCGCACCCGCAGGTGGTCCAGGATGTGCTGGCGGCCGGCATCCGGCGCATGCAGGCCGAGGCCGGGGAGACGATGCGGCTGGTGCGCGAGGCCACCGGCCTGGCTTATTCGCTGGACTTGTTCGCCGACGAGGTGGACCTGTTCGGCGAGTACGAGACGAGTTGACGGTGGACGCAGGGCGGCCGCCGGTCATACCGGGGTCGGCGTTCGTCTTGCAGGCGGGAGATCAGGATGTTGGCCCTCATCGACAACTACGACTCGTTCACGTACAACCTCGTCCAGTACTTCGGCGAACTGGGCGCCGAGGTCCGTGTGTTTCGCAACGACCAGGTGACGCTCTCCGAACTGGCGGCCCTGTCCCCCAGTCATCTGGTCATTTCCCCCGGACCCGGCGACCCCAACGACGGCGGCGTCTCCAACGACGCCATCCGGCATTTCACCGGCCGCATCCCGGTGCTGGGGGTGTGTCTGGGCCACCAGTGCCTGGGGGCCGTCTACGGCGGCCGGGTGGATCGCGCGCCGCGGCTCATGCACGGCAAGACCTCGCGCATCTTCCACCACGGCGCTGGCCTGTTCGCCGGGGTGCCGTCGCCGTTCGAGGCCACGCGCTACCACTCCCTGATCGTCTACGAGCCGATCCCGGCCGAGCTGGAGGTGACCGCCTTCACGGCCGAGGGCGAGGTGATGGGCCTGCAGCACTGCCAGGCGCCGACCTTCGGCGTGCAGTTCCACCCCGAGTCCATCCTGACTCAGCACGGGAAGCTGATCTTGAAGAACTTCCTCGATTGGGAGCGCGTGGAGACCGGCGACTAGGGGCGGCCCCGCGCCAGGTCCTCAATCTCTAGACTCCCGGGAGCAACGTCATGCTCAAACCATTCATCGCCAAAGTCATCCATCGCCAGGACCTGAGCGCCGCCGAGGCCGAGGCCGCCATGAACGTGATCATGACCGGCCAGGCCACGCCGGCCCAGATTGGGGCTTATCTGGTCGCGCTGCGCATGAAGGGCGAGACCGTGGACGAGATCACGGGCTCGGCCCGCGCCATGCGCGCCAACGCCGTGCCGGTGCCGCTCGCCCGCCGGCGGACCCCGCTCTATGACACGGCCGGGACCGGCGGCGACGGCGCGCACACCTTCAATATCTCCACCGCCGCCGCCTTCGTCATCGCCGGGGCGGGCCGCACGGTGGCCAAACACGGCAACCGGGCGGCCTCGTCGCAGTGCGGCAGCGCCGACGTGCTGGCCGCGCTGGGCGTCAACCTGGACCTGACGCCCGAGCAGGTCGGGCGCGCCATCGACGAGCTCGGCATCGGTTTCCTGTTCGCGCCCAAGTTCCACCCGGCCATGCGCCACGCCGTCGGCCCGCGCAAGGAGCTCGGCCAGCGCACCATCTTCAACGTGCTCGGCCCGCTCACCAACCCGGCCGGCGCCGACGTGCAGTTGATCGGCGTCTATCACCCGGCCCTCACCGAGCCGCTGGCGCGCGTGCTGGGCGAGCTCGGTTCGCGGGCCGCGCTGGTGATCCACGGCGCGGGCGGCACCGACGAGCTCAACCCCGGCGGCCCCAACCGCGTCAGCCACCTGCGCGACGGCGCGGTGACGACGTATGACCTGGAGCCGGCCGACCTGGGCCTGGCGCGCGCCACGGTGGCCGACCTGCGCGGCGGGACGCCGGACGAGAGCGCGGCGATGATGCGCGCGCTGCTCGGCGGCCGGCTGCAGGATGCGCGGCGCGACGCGACGCTGCTCAACGCCGCCGCTGCGCTCGCGGCCGAAACCGGCGATTTCCGGGCCGCCCTGGCCGAGGCGCGGGCCGCGCTCGATTCGGGCGCCGCGCTGCGCAAACTCGAGGCCCTGGTGGAGTTCAGCCGCGCGCTCACGCCCGCGCCGGTCGAATGAGCGGCCCGGGAGGAGCCTGATTTCTGTGTGAGGGCTTGGAGCGCGGCCGTGCGCCCCGGTCGCCGCCAGATTGCGGAGGCGCCCCGGCGCCTCTGAGGCGAAAAGCCGTGAACAATCGTCTTCTTGAAATTCTGGATCACAAGCGGGCTGAGCTGGCGCAACTGGACCTGGCCGAGGAAAAAGCGCAGGCCCGGGACGCGCCCGGACCGCGCGACTTTCTGGCGGCGTTGACTTCGCCTCCCGCCCGGCCCTCAGCTCCCTCCCCCCGTCACGTCGCGGCGGGGGAAGGGCCGGGGGCGGGGGTCAGGGCGCCTCGCCTCATCGCCGAGCTCAAGCGCGCCTCGCCGTCGCGCGGCCTGCTCGCCCCGCACCTGGACATGGCCGGGCTGGCCCGGCTTTACGCCGCCAACGGCGCCGCCGCCCTGTCCGTGCTTACCGATGAGAAGTTCTTTCTTGGGCGCCTGGACACGCTGCGGACGCTGGCGCGCTCAACGCCTGCGCTGCCGCCGCTGCTGCGCAAGGATTTCATCCTGGCCGAGGTCCAGGTCTATCAAAGCCGGGCCGCCGGCGCCGACGCCATTTTGCTCATCGTCGCGGCCCTCGACGACGCCGAGTTGCGCGGCCTGCATGCCCTGGCGCTGGACCTCGGCCTGACGGCGCTCGTGGAGGTCCACGCCGCGGCCGAGGTGGAGCGCGCGCTGCGCCTCCCGGGCGTCCGCCTGATCGGCGTCAACAACCGCGACCTGACCACGTTCGAGGTCAGCCTGGAGACCACGGCCCGGCTCAGGCCCCTGATCCCGTCCGGGATTGCGGTCGTGTCCGAGTCGGGCCTCTTCACCGCCGCGCACGTGCAACAGGCGGCCGCGCTGGGCGTTGACGCGATCCTGGTCGGCGAGGCGCTCGTCACCGCGCCGGACATTGCGGCCAAGGTGCGGGAATTGGCTGGCGTTTCTGCGTAGAGACGACGCGCCGCGTTGTCTCTGCCGGTGACCTCGACATGCACATCAAAATCTGCGGCCTCACCTGCCTGGACGACGCCCTGGCCGCGCTCGAGGCCGGCGCGGATTATCTGGGTTTCAACTTCTACCCCGGCAGCCCGCGCTACCTCGCGCCCGAGGCCTGCGCCGCGATGACAACCGCCCTCCGCCGTCGTTCGGCCGCCGTCCGCCTGGTCGGCATCTTCGTGGACGAGCCGCCGGCGCGGGTCGCCGCGATCCTGGCCGAGGCCGGGCTCGACCTGGCGCAGCTGCACGGCGGCGAGACCCCGGACACGCTGCGCGCCCTGGAGGGGCGGGCCTTCAAGGCCTTTCGCGGCCTGGGCGAACGGCACGCCGAGTTTGCGTCCGCGGGCCCCGGGACGCCGGCCTTCCTGGTCGATGCACACTCCGCCACGCTTTACGGCGGCACCGGGCAGACCGCCGATTGGCCGGGGGCGCGCCCGCTCGCCGCGCGTTATCCGCTCTTCCTGGCCGGCGGCCTGACGCCGGACAACGTCGCCGACGCTATCGCCCAGGTGCAGCCGTGGGGCGTGGACGTGGCCTCGGGCGTGGAGCGCGCGCCGGGCCGGAAGGATCACGCGAAAGTGACGGCGTTTGTTGAACGCGCCAGAAGAGCCGGGGGCCGATGAGCGAATGAGAAGCTCACCTGCCCCTGAAGGAAGAGGTGCCAAACAATGACGACCCGACTCCCGCACAAGTTCGGCCCATACGGCGGCCAGTTCGTGCCCGAGACTCTGATGCCGGCGCTCGACGAGCTCGAGGCCGCCTACGTCGCCGCCCGCCAGGACCCGGCTTTCCAGGCGGAGTTGGAGGGCCTCCTGCGGACCTACGTCGGCCGGCCCACGCCGCTGACGCACGCTCGGCGGCTGAGCGAACACCTTGGCGGAGCCCAGATCTACCTCAAGCGCGAGGACCTGGCCCACACCGGCGCGCACAAGATCAACAACGCCCTCGGCCAGGGCCTGCTGGTCAAGCGCATGGGCAAGCGCCGCATCGTGGCCGAGACCGGGGCCGGCCAGCACGGCGTGGCCTCGGCCACCGTCGCCGCGCTGCTCGGCCTGGAGTGCGTGGTCTACATGGGCACGGTGGACATCGCCCGCCAGCAGCCCAACGTCTTTCGCATGCAGCTCCTGGGCGCCGAGGTGCGCCCGGTGGACTCGGGTTCGCAGACGCTCAAGGACGCCATCAACGAGGCGATCCGCGACTGGGTCACCAACGTCCAGACCACGCATTACCTGCTCGGCTCGGCGCTCGGCCCGCACCCCTACCCGACCATGGTGCGCGATTTCCAGAGCGTGATCGGGCGCGAGGCGCGCGCTCAGGCGCTGGCCGAGGCCGGCCAATTGCCGGACCTGTGCATCGCGTGCGTGGGCGGCGGCTCCAACGCCATCGGCCTGTTCCACCCGTTCCTGGAGGACGAGGGTGTGGAACTGATTGGCGTCGAGGCTGGCGGCGCGGGCGTGGCCAGCGGCCAACACGCCGCGCGCTTCGGCGATCCGGTTAAGGGACGCCTGGGCGTCATCCACGGCACGCGCACCTACGTCCTGCAGACCGAGGACGGCCAGATCGCGGACACGCACTCGGTCTCGGCCGGCCTGGACTACGCCGCCGTCGGCCCCGAGCACGCCCGCCTGCGCGACCTGGAGCGCGCCTACTACACCTCGGCCACCGACCAGGAGGCGCTGGAAGCCCTGCAGCTCCTCTGCCGCACCGAGGGCATTATCCCGGCGCTCGAGTCGGCGCACGCCGTGGCCGAGGCCGTCAAACGCGCGCCGCGCCTGGGCCGGGACCGGGTGATCGTGGTCAATGTCTCCGGCCGAGGGGACAAGGACTTGGGCACGATCATCAGCGAGCTTGAGAAAGGGACGACCGCCGGAAGACGGTAGACGGCTCAGCCGTCATTCGTCGCCCGTCTTTTGTCCCGGGAGACAACTATGACCCGCCTGCAATCCGCCTTTGCACGCCGGCCGGCCTTCATGCCCTACTATCCGCTCGGCTTCCCGACGCCGGCGATCTCGGTGGACGTAATCGAAGCGCTGGCCCGGAACGGCGCCGACCTGATCGAGGTCGGCCTGCCCTTCTCGGACCCGCTCGCCGACGGCCCCGTGATCCAGCGCGCTACCCAGATCGCCTTGCAGCAGGGGATGACCGTCTCGAAGGCGTTGATGGCTGTCCGTGACCTGCGCGCGCGCGGCGTGGCCGTCCCCCTGATCCTGATGGGGTACGTCAACCCCCTGCTGGCGTACGGCCTGCCGAGGCTGGCCCGCGAGGCGGCCGAGGCCGGCGCGGACGGCTTCATCGTGCCGGACCTGCCGCCGGAGGAGTCGGGCGAGTTCGAGTCCACGGTCGCGCCGCTGCCGCACATCCGCATGGTGGCGCCGACCACGCCGGATGAGCGGCTGGGCCGGGTCTTGCGGGACGCCCGCGGCTTCGTCTACCTGGTCTCGCTGACGGGGGTCACCGGCGCGCGGGCGGCGCTGGCGGAGGGGCTGGCCGGGTTCATCGCCAGGGTCAGGGCGCATGCGGCGACGGACGGCCGACCATCTTTGCCCGTCTGCGTGGGTTTCGGCATCGGCACACCGGAGCAGGCGCGGGCGGTGGGGGCGCTGGCCGACGGCGTGATCGTGGGCTCGGCCTGCGTGCGCGCCATCGGCGAGAGCGCCGACCCGGTTCAGGCCGCCGCCGACTTCGCGCGCGCTTTCAAGGCCGCGCTGGACTGATCCGGCCTGCCTTTCGCGGGAGGGGGACGCGCCACCCGGCGGCTGTCGTCGCCGGGTGGCGGATGTCATGTATTCCGCCGCCGTTCGTCACCTCTGCTGACCGGCTTCATGCTCAATTCATAACTGGCGCCGATACTGGTCCCCAGAAACGACCGGTCAGATAGACCACGACATCTGGGAGGCAGAATGAGCAAGAGGCTGATTATCGTAAGCGGCGTGACGGTGGTGACCGTCACGCTGGTCTTCGCCGGGCTGGCGTTCGCGCAGACGCCCACCCCGCCCGCCGCTGACCCGGCTCCGGGCCAGGGTTGGGGGATGATGCGCGGCCGGGGCGGCTGGATGGGATCTGGCCAGGCCTATACAGACACGGTGCCGATGGGGCCTGGGATGATGCGCGGCTACGGCGGACGCGGGATGATGGGCGGTTTGCAGCGTGGCGGCGGCCTGCTGCACGACTACATGCTGGACGCCTTCGCCGAGGCGCTTAACCTTCCGCGCGCCGCCCTGGACGAGCGCGTGGCCGCCGGCGAGAGCATGTATGACATCGCCGTGGGCCAGGGCCTCAGCCCGGCGGACTTTGTCGCCCTGATGCAGACGACGCGGGAGGCCGCCCTGGACCAGGCCGTGGCCGACGGCGTGATCACGCCCGAGCAGGCCGATTGGATGCGCAGCCACGGCGGGCGAGGGAATTGCCCGCACAGCGCCCCGGCTGAGGCCGCGCCGTCGCCGGCCAATTGAAGCAGACCGTCAAAACAACAGGCCCCCGTCAAGGGGGCCTTGTTGTTTAAGTGACAACCCCATGCTTTTCCAGCCGGCTCGGCGCGAACGGGGTACAGGCAATCGGAATTCGTGATTGTGGGCTGCAGCCGTTACAACAGCGACGGCTGCTCAGGGATAGATAGCGCCGGCCCCCAATCCGGCAACGGCGGCACCGGCCGGCGTTCGGCGACCAGGCCGTGGAACAGCCGGGCCATCGCCGGCGCGCGCGTGTCGTCCGGGTTGTGCAGAAAGAAGAAGACAGCCTCCTGCGCGGCGAGCCATTCGGCTACGACTTCCGCCCAGTCCTGCAGCCACGGCCGGTTGGCGGCCGTCTCCGGGACGCCGACAAAACGGACGAAGGCGAAATCGGCGGTGCGCGTCCGGCGCAACGGAAATTTCGGCTTGCGCTCCTGGGCGGCCGAGGCCGCGTCGTCGCGGCCGGGCGGGAGGCTGAACAGCGCGGTCGTGTCGAAGATCCCGCGCGCGGCCCCGTTCCGGCGGAGCAGATCGTCGAAGGCCGCCTCGGCCGGGCCGAAGAAATCGGCGTGGCGCGGCTCGACGGCGTAACGGAACGCGCGCGGCAGGCCAGCCAGATAGGTCGCCAGGGCCTCGAGGTGCCGACCGGTGAAAGTCGGTGGCAGCTGGAGGAGGGCCGGGCCGCAGCGGTCGCCGAGCCGCTCCAGCCGGTCCAGGAATTCCCGGGTCTCGGCCACGGCGTCCTTGAGCCGGCGGCGATGGGAGATGGCCTGGGGGAACTTGAGGCAGAAACGGAAGCCGGGCGGCGTCTCGTCGCGCCAGCGCTCCACGGTGGCGGCGTCCGGGAGGCCGTAGAAGGTGGTATTGCCTTCAACCGTGTTGAGGCGCCGGCTGTACAGGGACAGAAATTCGCGCGGTTTGGCGCCGGCCGGGAAGAACGATCCGGTCCAGGTCTTCAGCCCCCACATCGGACAGCCCAGGTGCAGCGTCATGCGCGGATTATAGCGCCGCGCCCACGGCCGTGGCCGGGCGGCGCCGCCCGGGTCTTCCGGGGGTGAGGCTCTCAGACGTCGTGCGCCGGCTCGGGGGGCGGGGCGGGGGCGCGGCGGCGGTGGTGCAGGCGGCTGATCATATCGTTGAACATGTCCGCGGCGGTGTCGTCGGCGCCGGCGGGCAGGCGGGCGCTCATGGCCGGCAGCGTATGCGGCTCGCGCGACGAATTCACAATGACGGCCGGGCCCTCGCGTTGCACCACGGCGCAGAAGGCGGCCGCCACCACCGGGTCGAATTGCGTGCCGGCATTGGCCTGGACCTCGGCCAGGATCGTCTCGGCCGACAGGCCGCGCCGGTACGGCCGGTCGGCGGCCATCGCTTCGACGGTGTCCGCCACGCTCAGGATGCGCGCCTCCAGCGGGATGCGCTGGCCCATCAACCCGTCCGGGTACCCGCGGCCGTCATAGCGCTCGTGGTGATGGCGGATGAACGGGACGATGGCGTGCAGAGAGTGGCAGTAGCCGACGATCTCAGCCCCCATTTCCGCATGCTGTTTGACGTCCTCGTACTCGGCGCTGGACAGGCGGCCGGGTTTAAACAGGATGGCTTCCGGGATGCCGAGTTTGCCGATGTCATGCAGCAGAGCCGCCTTGCGGATCAGTTCGACGCGCGGCGGCGGCAGCTTCATTTCGCGCGCGATCAGCGTGGCGTAGCGGGCGACGTGCTGCGAGTGGTCTTGCACGTCCGGGTCGCGCAGGTCGATGGCGCGTGAGAGCGAGATCAGCAGCTCCTCGTTGAGGGCCGAGACCTCCTCGGTCCGTTTCTGCAATTCGAGGTTGGTCTCACGCAGCTGGCTGACCAGGGTCTTCGTGTGGTCCAGATACTGCGTCTGGCCCAGGCGCAGCACCAGCAGCGGCACCAGGGTGACGGCCACGCCCAGGAAGCCGTTGCTTTCATAGCTGAAAGAAAGGGCAAAGGCGACCACGCCCAGCGCCAGGTAGTAGGGCCAGAGCCAGCGGAAGCGTTCCACCCAGACTTGCTGGAAGGGCTGACCGCTGCTCAGGTCGATGACGCCGGCCAGCAGGCTGGTGCTGCTCAGATACCCCAGGCCGGCCGCGGCCAGCGCCACGCCCAGCTGGACCGGCAGCGACGCGTCTCGGAACTGGAGCCCGAACAGGTGCGCCAGCGCCAACCCGAGCATGGCCGAGATCAGGTGGTTGGCGGCGTTGAAGGCGAAGCGGTTGAGCGCGCTGTGGTGCTTAAGCATCGCCGCGCCTGCCAGGGTGAGGCTGAGCGCCAGGGCGCCGACGGGTCCGAACAAAAGCGCGCCGGCGATGAGAGGCGCCACGGCCGTCGACACCGACGTGTCGCGGACATAGATGTCAATCGCCAGCCACTCGGTCAGGAAGATGATGGCGGCAAACAGGCCCAGGCCCACCCAATCCGCAGTTTGAACCGGCTGATACTGCCCGATCCACAGGCCCAGCGCGGCCAGGATGACGCCGCCGATGTAGGCGTTGACCGTCCAGGCTGGCCGGGGCCGGATGAGTAACCGGGTGACTTGCGGCTGCGGGTGAGGCGCGGCCGTAGCTGTCGCCGGTTCCGGGTCGGGGACGGCCGCAGGCGCAACCGGCGCCGGCGACTCGGCCTGGAGTTCGGCGGCCAGAGGCGCAATGGTCGCGACATTTTCGACGCCCTGGGTCGAATACCGGCAAATGCGGTTTCGGCCGGCCAGTTTGGCCTGGTATACGGCCAGGTCGGCGCTGTGGATGAGATCGGTGGGCTTCAGGCCGAAGCGATCCCGCCCGGCGATGCCGAAGCTCATCGTCACCCGCAGCGGCGTCAGACTGGTGGGGACCTCGAAGCGCGCGGCTTCAATCGCGGCGCGGATTTCTTCGATGCGCGGGGTGGCTTGTTCCACCGTGGTCTCCGGCATGAGGATTGCAAATTCCTCGCCCCCGAAGCGTGACACCAGGTCGTAATCCCGCACCATGCGCTTGAGAATGCCCGCCACGCCGATCAGAGCGGCATCGCCGGCCAGGTGGCCGTAGGAGTTGTTAATGTTGCGCAAGAGGTCCAGATCGGCGACGACCACCGTCACCGGCCGGTCATAACGGTCCGCGCGGGCGAGTTCCTTCTCCAGCGCCTCGTTGAAGTGGCGGCTGTTGAACAGACCGGTCTTGGGGTCGGTCTGCGTCTGACGCTGGAGGGCCGGCACCTTGAGCGTGGTGTAGATCAGGTAGAGCGGGATCGCCGCCAGGACGACGGCATAGGGGTTGTAAAGCCAGATGAACCCGGCCCCGGCCCCCATGCCGAACAGCGTGAAGTCGATGGCCAGGGTCAGCCGGTCAAAGACGCCCGACTCGGCGAAGCGCTGGCCCCGCGCCAGCTTGAGCACCAGGCCGATGGCCAGATGGTTCGTCAGGGTAAAGACGGCGCTGGCGACCAGGATCGCGGCCAACCCCAGCGGGCCGAGGGGAAGTTGAGGGCCATTGACCGCCTGATAGACCCAGCCCGCGACCGTGACCACGAGGGCATAGGATCCGATGTTGAAGAACTGGATATACCAGGGATAGCGATGCCAGACCCATTCCACCAGATGGGCGCTGAGGATCACCGCCAGCGCCGCCGGCGCCCCGTGCAGCAGGAAAGCGAAGCCGTAGAGCACCCAGCTGATGTTGTAGCTCGATCGCTCGGTCGGGCCCTCCACTTTGAAGACCTGGGCCAGGGCGGCCAGCGCGCCGATGACCAGCACAAGCAGCAGGTCCTCGCCGGACACCTGGCTGAGCTGCCACACGAGCAACGCCGCCCCTGCCAGGATCGTGCCCCCGATATAGGCCTTGGTCGTCGAGGTGAATTTGTTCATGCCGTTTTCTGCCGACAATCCGCCCTGGCCAGCCGGCCCCCACGGCGAGCAACACCGCGGCGCGCGCCCGTCCTGGCGGCCCGCTCAGTCATCCCACAGCGAACTGTTCCAGTTGACCGAGTTCCAGTTGACGCTGTTCCAGTTGACCGAGTTCCAATTGACCGAATTCCAGTTAACGGAGTTCCAATTGACGCTGTCCCAGGCGACCGGGTCGTCCCCGGTCCACAGCAACTGGCTGGGGATCAGGCCGACGTTGGCGCTCTCCGTCGTCAGGTTAAGCATGGCCGAGTAGGCATCCGGATAACCGGCGCCGGCCTCGGCCGTTTCGTAACCGGGCCACCCGGCGTTGGCCGTCGCCAGCAGACGATATTTCACCTGATCGGGCGTCAGCCCGGGCTCGCTCTGCAGCAGCAGCGCGACGATGCCCGTGACCATGGGGGCGCTCATGGAGGTGCCCGACATGCGGAAGTGGGCGGCGTTCACCCGATGCGCCGGGTGGGCCGCGTAAACCGTGGCGTCGGCGCCCGCCAGCAGGCTGACGATATTGCGGCCCGGCGCCACGAGATCGGGTTTGGCGAAGCCGTCCTCGGTGACGCCATAGGCCGAGAACGAGGCCATCCGGTCATCGAAGAGGTCGGCGGTGCCGCGGTCTTCCGTCGCGCCGACGGTGATGGCGAACGGGTCATTGGCCGGCGGGTAGAGCGTCACCGGGCCGCTGCCCTGGCCGTTGTTGCCGGCCGAGACGACGACGACGACGCCGTTGAGCCACAGAATCTCGACGGCGGCGTTGATCGGGCTGGTGTGGTAGGACTCGGGCACGCTGCTGTTGAGTGAGATGTTGACCACGCGGATGTTGTAGGTCGTGCGGTGGTCATAGACCCATTGCAACGCCGCCACCAGATCCGAGGTGTAGCTCTGGCCCTCGGCGTTGAGCACTTTGACATTGATCAGATTGACGCCGGGCGCAATGCCCTGATACCGGCCGCCGGAGGCGCCGCCGTTGCCGGCGATGATGCCGGCGACATGGGTGCCGTGCCCGTGCCCGTCGTCCGCCTCGGCGAAGTTGCCGAAGAAGGCGGACGCCACGATCCGCGAGCCGCTGCCGGGCGCCTGTAAGTCCGGGTGCGCGGCGATGCCGCTGTCGACCACGGCGACCGTGACGCCGGCCCCATCCAGCCCCAGGTCATTCCGGACCTCGTCGGCTCCCACGATAGCGGTATACGGGCTGGGGACGGCGTAAGCGATCTGAATGTTGTCGACATAGAAGTAACGCGCGCCGGATTGCTGGCCTGAGATCACGAAACGGAGGCGCGTGTCAGCGCTGACGTAGGCGGTGATGTCGAAGCTCTCCGCCCCGGCGCCGAGAAACTGAGTGCTGGAATACGCCCGCAGGGTGGCCCAGGTCTGGCCTCCATCGGAGGAGATTTCAAGCCTGACCTCCTCCGCCGAGCCGGAATTCGCGTTGAGTTGATTGTTCCGGTAGAGCGAGAGGGTCGCCGCCACCGCGCCTCCCAGGTCGGCCCGGCGACTGACGGCCTTGCCCAGGGGCGTGTACGGATCCAGCCGCAGGCACCGCCCGGACCCGCCGAAGCAGTTGGATGAACTCACCACCTGAATGAGGCCGGACGAGGCGCTGGTGCTCTCGCCGGTCTCGGACCAGTCGTCGGCCCAGGCCTGCGAGCCGGCGTTGCCGGCGTAAGAGGCGCTCGGAAACTCGTCGCGCACGGTCTCCAGCCCGGCCGGGGCCGTGGCCGAGGCCAGGGGGGCGTCCAGTGAAATCCAGCGCACGCCCGGGTGGCGGGCCAGCGCCTCCACCGCGCGCGCCGGCAATTCCAGGGCCACGCCGCCGACCAGCGGCAGACGCTTCCCCAGCCGACCCCCCAGGCGCTCCAGCGCCTGATCTGGCAGATGCTGGAGCGTCCTGCGTTGCACGATGACGCGGATTTTTTCGTATGGGCGCTCGCGGGCCATCTCCAGCAGGGCCGGATAGGCGCGCGGCGAGTCGTCCCGGCCTTGCGCGCGCACGGGCACAGACGCCGGCGCTGCCAGCCCGACTACGATGGCCAGGATCGCTATGCCGCGAAGTACGCTGCGTTGAGTCGACATGGCCGCTCTCCCTGCATCACCCGCTAACGCTTAGCCCGGCCCGCGTTAGGGTCCCCAATAGGTGCTGTTCCAGTTGACGGCGTTCCAGTTCACCGCGTTCCAGTCGGCGCTTGTCCAGGCGACCGGCGCCGACCCGCCGAGCAGCAGTCGGCTGATGGGTCGGCCGGCGTTTGCGGACTCCGTGGTCGTTCCGTTTACGGCAGCGAAAACGTCCAGATAGACTGCGCCAGCGTCCTCGTCCGACATCGGGCGGGCGGTAGCCAACAGGCGATACTTCACCTGGTCCGGGGTCAGGTGCGGCTCATCCTGCAGCAACAGAGCCACGGCGCCGGCCACCATCGGCGCCGCCATGGATGTGCCGCTCAGGCGGAAGTATTCGCCTCCCAGAACCGCCCGGTCCGGGTGCTCGGCCGCCCACGCCGATTGATCGGAGAGCACGCTGATGATGTTGGCCCCGGGCGCCAGCAGTTCCGGCTTGGCGTAGCCATCGGAAGTGCGGCCATGCGTCGAGAAGGCGGCCGGGACGTCATCCGACCAGTCAGCGGTCCCTTTCTCGTCGCTGGCGCCGACGGTGATGACGAACGGATCGTTGGCCGGCGCCGCATCCACCGTATTGAAGCCGCCGGCCGGCCCTTTGTTGCCGGCCGAGACGACGACGACCACGCCGTTGAACCAGAGCACCTCGACGGCGGCGTCCAGCGGACTGGTGTGATAAGACTGTTCGACGGTGGAATTCAGCGACAGGTTCACAACCCGGATATTGAAGGCCTGCCGGTTGTCGTAGACCCACTGCAGGGCGGCGACCACGTCCGACTCGCGCGCCAGGCCGGTCTTATCGCCGATCTGCAGGCTGATCAGGTCGGCCTGGGGGGCCAGGCCGGCGTAGCGGCCGTTCGACGCGCGGCCGTTGCCGCCGATAATCCCGGCCACGTGCGTGCCGTGGCCGAAGGCGTCGGTGGATGGGCCGGACGACCCCGCCCAACTGACCGAGGCCCGGAGGCGGGTGTGCGGATCGTCGGCCGCAAAAGTGAAATCCGGGTCGTTGGCGATGCCGCTGTCGATGACGGCCACGGCCAGCCCCGCGCCGCGCAATCCCAAATCCCAGACCCGGCGTACGCCGAGCGTATCCAGGAAATAGTTCTGTGGTTCGATGGCTCGGCTCGCGCGCGGTCCGCCGCGCTGCCCGGCGCCGACGATCGGCCCATCCGGACTCACCCAGCGCACGGCCGGGTTTTGCGCCAGCCGGCGGGCTGCGCGCGCCGGCAGCTCGGCCGCAAAGGCATGGATGATGGGCAGGTCGGCAGTGACTGTCCCGCCCAGTTGCGCCACATGCGCCTCCGCCTGACGGGAGACTGTGGCCTTCTGCACGATGACGGCGACGCGTTGGGCGGGCGCCTCCGCGGCCAGGTGCGCCACGGCCGGGTGCAGCCGGGCGACGGCGGCGGTCGCCGGGGCCGCCGCTGGCCCGGGCAGGCTCAGCAGCAGGGCGAAGGACAGGAGCAGACGCGGCAGGGAAGCCATGCGGGTAGCGAACCTCTTGAGCTCCTGAGCCAGTCGCCAGCGCAGACGCGCCAGCAAAGCGGCGCTGGCTGCTTCAGCCTGAAGCCTCGACTGGGCCGCGGTTACGCGCCGCAATCGTTCAACGGGGTCATCTTGCCGCCATTGCATCGCGTCACCCGGGGCGGCTAGTTGGCGGCCCCTGAATTCCAGTTCACCTGCGGCTCAAACACGCCGGACTGCCCGGCCGAGAAGTTTGCGGCCTGGGCGACGCCGGGCGGGGCCAGGAAGGCCCCCAGGAGGGCCAGCAGGGCCAGGCACAGCGCCAGACGACGTTTGAGGCTGGGTGTTTTGATCATGGCATCGTCCTTTCTGAAAAGAAAACCCCTCGGGCGCCGGGCGGCCGAGGGATCGGTGGTGCACTCTCTCAGGCAGTCCGGCGATCATGCCTGTGACGACCTGCGGTCGCCAAAGGTTAAGACCCGTAACTTTGCGCCCCCGCCTTTCGACGGGTTTGCCTTTTTCTGAAAAGGTCTGTTCCGTTCAGGCTCACATCCGAAGATGTGATCGTGCTCACAATACACAAAATTGCCGAGGGATGAACTAGGAAGGACGTCCCGGTCCGTCTGCTGGCCGGTGTGAAATGGTTGGCGGTTGATGACCGACAACACCGGCCTGGCGGCCCAAGCCGGATCAGCCCCTATGGCCGATGTAGCCCGTGTTGCGAAAAAGGGACCGGCCATCATCAGGAAGGGGCCGGCTTATGGCCTTGACGACTGACATGACAGACTTAAAACGCCGTTTGGCCGCTCCCGCCCGCCCACATCCGCTCAAAGTCGGTGAGAAGGATGGTTGGCGCAGGTTTGGGAGAGGACCAACCAACTCATCTTTGTCGAGATGGGCTGCCTGGGCGATCAGAAAGGCGTTGGCGGAAAAACAAACACAGCCAACCGGCAAGAGGCTGGCTGTGTCCTGGCGCAGGCCGGGTTGGGAGACAGGGCTCACACTGGCAGGAACGAGGTGACTTTCGCCCAAAGCTCGCGGATGTTGATGGGTTTGGACATGTAGACGTCGCAGCCGGCGTTGAGGGCCTTCTCGGCGTCGCCGCGCAGGGCGTTGGCGGTGATGGCGATGACGGGCAGCGAGCGCAGTTTCTCGTTGGCCCGGATGCGGCGCGCGACTTCGTACCCGTCGATGTCGGGCAGGTTGATGTCCAGCAGGATCAAATCCGGCTGGCGGGTCTCCGCCTCGGCCAGGCCGCTCAAGCCGTTGGCGGCCCACAGGAACTTGTAGCCGCGCGCCTCCAGGGCCCGCTGCACCAACAGCATGTTATCGGGGTTGTCTTCGATGTATAAAATGGTTGAGGACATCAGGCCTCTCCGTTGCGGGTCGTTTTCTCGCCGATCACCTGGACCACCTGTTCCACGAAGGCCCGCGGCGAGAGTGATCCCTTCTGGTAGAGCGCTTCGGTCGTGCCGGTCAGCCGCGCCCGCTCCTCCGTCGTGATATCGCGCGCGCTGACCACGATCACGGGGATGTCGCGCGTGCGGCGGTCCTGGCGCAGAGCCTCGATCAGGCTAAAACCGTCCATCTCCGGCATGGTCAGATCGCTGATGATCATATCGGGCAGGCGCTGCCGGGCCTGAGCCAGGCCGTCGGCGCCGCTGGCGGCGTGGAAGACCCGGTACGATTTCCGGGCCTCCAGCAGCCGGCGGATGAGCAGCGCGTCGTCGGAATTATCGTCCACAATCAGGACGGTCGTCACCTTCTCGTCGAGCTGATCCAGCGCGGAGAGCAGGCCCTCGCGCGGCGCCGGCCGCATATCGTCGCTCAGGTGCACGTCCACGTGCCACTGGTCGCCCAGGACGTGCTTTTCCACGGGGAAGGTGTGGCCGCTGCCGTTGACCACCACCAGCTCCTCCGCGCCGATGGCGCGATCCCGGACGAGCTTCTCCAGGCCCGCAAACGCCACGGCCGTCGCCGGCTCCACGGCCATCCCCTCGGAGTTGGCCAGCCGCAGCATCGCGTCCCAGGCCTGCCGGTCGGAGACGGCCTCCATGGCGCCGCCGTACCACCGGATCAGGCGATATAGGTGAGTATAGACCTTCCCCGGATCGCCGGTGGATAGTACGGCAATACGCGTCTCCGGGGTGACCGGCTCGGCGGTCTCGCGGCCGGCCCGGAAGGCGTGCACCATGGGCGCGCAGCCCTCCGCCTGGACCACGCCCAGCTTCGGGATCCGGTCGATCAGGCCCAGCGCGTGCAGCTCGCGGAACCCATGATACACCCCCAGCGGCCCCAGGCCGCCGCTGACGGACTGAATATACCAGTCCGGGGCGCGCCAGCCCAGCTGCTCGACGATCTCGTAGGCGATGGTCTTCATCGACTCGTAAGCCGGGACGCTGCGCGCGCCGCGGTCGAGCAGCAGGCCGCGCCGCCGGGCGAAGTCGGCGGCAATCTGCTTGGTCTGGTCGTAATTGCCGCTGACCTTGATGACCTCGGCGCCGAATAACGCGGTCTCGCGCAGCTTCTCGTTCGGCACCAGGCTGGTCATGAACACCCACAGCTTGATGCCGGCCCGGGCGCAGGCCGAGGCGTAGGCCACGGCGGCGTTGCCGGTGGAGGCAATGACGCATTCGCGGATGTCGGCCTCCAGCATGGCGGCCACCGAGACGGCCGCCTGCCTGTCCTTGAATGAGCTGGTCGGCCCGTGGCGCTCGTCTTTGATATAGAGCCGTTCGTGGCCCACCTGGCGCGCGTAGCGGCGCGAGAGTTGCAGGGGCGTGCCGCCCGCGCTGTTCAGGTCGAAGCGCAGCGGGTCGTCGACGGGCAGCACATCGTGATAACGCCACAGGTTGGCCGGCCGGCCCGGCAGGCCGCGCAGGAGCTCGCGCTTGAAAGCCGTGTAGTCGTAGTGCGGCTCCAGCCATTCGCCCTGGCACGCCGCGCACACCGGCGGGGTGAAGGGCGCATAGGGCTGTTGATGCCCGCAGGCCACGCACTGCATGAACAACGGTTTCGCCATAGGTCGGGTCCGGGCCGCGCCGCCGCGTCAGGCCGCGGCCGTCTCCAGGGCCGGCCGCTTGAACTCGGCCGGCAGTTCGATGTAGAAGCGCGAGCCTTCGCCGGCCACGCCGGAGCTCTCCGCCCACAGGCGCCCGCCGTGCAGCTCGATCAGGTGCCGGCTGATGGGCAGGCCCAGGCCGGTGCCGCCCACTTTGCGGGTGGTGGAGGTGTCCACCTGGCTGAAGGCCTCGAAGATGGTGTCCAGCTTGGCGGGCGGGATGCCGATGCCGGTGTCGGCCACGCAGATCAGGAGCTTCTCGCCCTGCGGCTCGGCCGAGACGGTGACGCCGCCGCGCTCCGTGAACTTGATGGCGTTGCCGACCAGGTTGATGAGCACCTGGCGCAGGCGGACGTGGTCGGCCTCCACCACCAGGTCCTCGTCCGGCGGCAGCTGGGGCGTGAGCTGCAGCCGCTTTTCGCGGGCCAGCGAGCCGGTGATGTCCATGACCTCGTCGATCAGGTCCGCCAGATGGATGACCTCCGGGTTGATCGTCATCCGGCCGGCCTCGATCTTGGCCATGTCCAGGATGTCGTTGATCAGGTTGAGCAGGTGCTGGCCGTTCTTCTGCACCACCCGCAGGTCGTTGTCCATCCGGTCGGTCAGCGGGCCGTCCAGGCCCTCCAGGATGACGTCGGTGAAGCCCAGGATGGAGTTGAGCGGCGTGCGCAGCTCGTGGCTCATGTTGGCCAGGAAGGTTGACTTGAGGTGGTCGAGTTCCTTCAGGCGGGCCACGGTGGCGGCCTGCTCGGCGTACAGGTTGGCGTTCTGCAGGGCGATGGCCACCTGGGCCGCCAGCGTGCCCTGGATGCGCGCGTCCTCCTCCGTGAACCGCCCGGCCTGATCCGCCCGGACGTCGAAGACGCCCAGCAGGCGCTCGCCGACCAGCATCGGCAGGGCCATTTCGGACCCGGCGGTCGCGGCCCCCATGTCCGCCAGGTCGCCGGGCGCTGTCTGGGCGTCGTGGACGATGACCGGCTGGCGGGTGCGCGCGGCCCGGGCGACGGTGGATTGCGCCAGCAGCACAGGCAGGATGCGGGCCTGATCCGACGGCGCCTCGGCGTCGGCGCCGGACCAGGCGGCCAGTTGCAGGGTCTCGCCGACGTCGTCGTACAGATAGATGCGGGCCTGCTGTAGCCCAAAGCGCGCCTGCGTCAGGTCCACGACCTCTTGCAGCAGTTGTCGGGCTTCCAGCAGGGTCGAGGCGACGGTGGTCACCTGCACCACGGTTTCCAACTGTGCGGAGAGGCGTTCCTGCCGGGAGAGGCTTTCCATGGTCTGCTCGGTGAGGCGCAGGTTTTCCAGGTGCGCGCTCAACCGTTCGGCCACGGCGTTCACGATGGCCTGCGCCTCGGCGTCGGCCAGGCCGGGCTCGGCCACGCGCAACTGGCCGACCGCCTCGCCCTGCACCACCAGCGGCAGGGCCAGGCCCGGCTCCGGAGCGGGCGCAGGCTCGGCGATGGCCTGCAAGGGCTCGACGGCGCTCACATCGTACTGATAGGCATAGTCCTGGGCGCCGTTCGCGGACAGGTAACCGCGCCAGTTCTCGCGCGTCAGGCGGCGCGTCAGCGTGTTCAGGTCGGCCAGGGCCTGCTCGGAGCGCTGGAAGGAGCGGGCGTTTTGCAGGGCGACGGCGACCTGGGCGGCCAGGGCCGTCTGGATGCTGGCGTCCGCCTCGCCGAACCGGCCGGCCTGGTCGGACTGCACGTCGAGCACACCCAGGACCTCGTCGCCGGCCATCAGCGGCGCGGCCAGCTCGGCGCGTGTGTCCGGCAGGAGCGGATGCGGCAGGAAGTTCGGGTCTTGCCGGACATCGTTCACCAGCACGGCGCGGCGCTCGCGGGCCGCCTGGGCTACCAGCGACTGCCGGCGGCTGAGCGGGATGCGCCGGCCCTCGGCCACCATCTGGCGCCCGACCTCGCCCGCGCCGGAGACCAGCACCAGCGTGTCGCGCTCGGCGTTCAGGAGATAGACGTGGGTGTGATAGAGATGGAACCGCTCCTTGGTCAGGTCCACCACGGTCTGGAGCATGGCGTCCTGGTCGCGCAGCGCGGCTACGGTCGCGCCGACCTGCGCCACGGTCGCCAGGTCGGCGGCGCGGCGCTGCACCTGCTCGAACAGGCGCGCGTTCTCGATGGCGCCGCCCAGTTCCCGGGCGACGGTCTCCAGGATGGCGATCTCGTCCGGCGCGAACTGGCGCGTCGGGTCGTCGCTGTCCAGCGCGATCGTCCCGATGACGTCGTTGCGTGCGACGAGCGGCACGATGACCAGGGCATAGGTGCGGCGCTCGCGCATCAGGGCGTGCACCGACTCCGTCAGGGGATCGGTCTGGGCATTCGCGATCACGACCGTGCGCCTGGTCTGGATGGCCTGGACGGTGGAGAGGTTGCCCTCCAGGGGCAGCCGCAGGCCGACCGCCTTGGGCTGATCCGGGTCGCCGTGGTCGGCCACGATGGTCAGGAACCGGCGATCGGCGTCCAGCAGGCCGACGCCGCAACTGCGCGCCTTCACCAGCCCGGCGACCTCGCGCGCCGCGACGTCCAGGGTCTGGTTGACGTCCAGCGACGAAGCCGCGAACCCCATGATCTCGTTGATGACGGCCAGTTCCGACGCGCGCCGGCGGGCCTGCTCGTACAGGCGGGCGTTCTCGATCTCGGCGCCGATGCTGGCCGCGATCGTGCTCAGCAGGCGGACATCTTCCGGCGTGAACCAGTTGGGCTGCGCGGCCTGAACATTGAGGACGCCGATCACGTCGGCGCCGGCCGGGATCGGGACGCCCAGCCAGGACTGGGCATAGTCGCCCGAGCCGACCAGCACCGCGCCCAGCGCGCGCAGGCGCTCGGCGGACGCTTCCGACAACAGCAGCGGCTGGCGGGTCCGGATGACATGGGCGGTCAGGCCGCCGGTCATGAGCCGCGGGGCGACCTCGAGCGGCTGACCGGCGTCGAGGTTGTACGGGAACTCGAGGAAATTCGTGCGGGGGTCGTACAGGGCGACGAAGCCGGTGTCAACCCGGAACGTCTGGCACAGCTTGGCGCCCACCTCGCCCAGCGCGGTCTTGAGATCGCTGGAGGCGGCCAGGATGCGGCCGATGTCGTTGAGCATCTCCAGCTCACTGGTGCGCCGGGCCAGCGCCGCCTCCGCCTGCTTGCGCTCGGTGATGTCCTGTTTGACGGAGACGAACCAGGCGATCTCCCCGCGCTCGTTTTTGACCGGCGTGATCACCTGTTCTTCGGGGTACAGGCGGCCGTCTTTGCGCCGGTTGATGAGCTCGCCACGCCAGACCCGGCCGGCCAGGAGTGTGTTCCATAGCTCCTGATACACGCCGGCGTCGTGCTGGCCGGACTTCATCACGCTGGTGTGCTGGCCGATGGCCTCCTCCAGGCTGTAGCCGGTGATGGCCGTAAAGGCCGGATTGACCCATTGAATGAAGCCCATCGGGTCGGTGATGACGACGGCGCTCGACATCGACGCCAGGGCGGTGGATTGCAGTTGGAGGCGCTCTTCAAACTGCTTGCGGGCGGAGATGTCGCGGTGGATCGCCATGAAGCCGACGATCTCGCCGGCGCCGTTCACGACGGGGGTGTTGCTGCCCTCGATGGGGATCAGGCGCCCGTCTTTGGTTTTGTTGACGATCTCGCCGGCCACCACCTGCTTGTTCAACAAGGCCTGCCAGAAATGAGCGTACTGGTCGGGCGGGATCAGGCCGGACTTGATGATGCGAGGCGTCCGGCCGATGGCTTCGCTGCGCGGGTAGCCGTACAGGGCCTCGAAGGCCGGGTTGACGTACTGGATCACGCCGTTCAGGTCGGTCATAAAGACCGCGTCGGTCGAGTGCTCCAGGGCGTACCGGAACTTGAGCAGGTCGTCCTCGGCCTGGCGGCGCGCCGTGATGTTGCGGAAGATCGTCTGTGTGGCGACCACCTGGCCGTTGTGCCAGCGCGGCGAGGAGTTGCCTTCCATGACCACGCTCGCGCCGTCGCGCGTCACGAAGGTCACCTCGATCCCGTTCAGGGGCTCGCCGGCCATTAACCGCGCGAACAGCGGCTGGCAGTGCGTCACTGACTCGGGATGCATCACCTCGAACAGCGTCCGGCGCGACATCTCCTCGGCCGTGTAACCGAGGGTGTCCAGCCAGACGCGGTTAAAGAACAGGAAGCGGCCGTCGCCCCCGACGCTGACGACGGCGTCGTGGCTGCTTTCGACCAGCGAGCGATAGCGGGCCTCGCTCTCGCGCAGCGCCTCTTCCGCCTGGCGGCGGTCGGTGATGTCGTGGCCGATGATGTACAGCGCGCCGTCGGATGTGGCCTGGACAATCCACGAAATCCAGCGATCCTGGCCGTCACGGCAGCGGAAACGGTTGGCCACACGCACGGCCGTCGCGCCCTGGCGCAGTTTATCGGCCTCGGCCGTGGTGGCCGGCAGATCGCCGGGGTGCACCAGGTCCAGGAAGCGCGCCTTCAGTAATTCCCGGACGGTCCAGCCCAGCGTGCGCTCGAAAGCCGGGTTGACGCGCTTGAACAGGCCGTCGGGGCCGACGATGCACAACAGCTCCTGCGAGAGATCGAAGAAACGGGCGGCGTCCGAGGTCCCGCCGCCCAGCAGGCCGGTGGTCCGGCGCGGGCTGGCGCTGGGGCCGGGGAGGAGGTCCGGAGCGGTTACGGGCGCGCTGGCCGGGGCCGGGTCGTGGGCGCCGTTCGCGCGGCCGTTGACGGCGCCGGCCCGGGGCGCTTCCGCCGGAGCGGCCGGGGCCGGGTCCGGCGCTGGCGTCGCCGGCCGGCCCGGGTCTGGCGCCACGCGGTCGGCGTCCGAGAAGAGCGACTCAAGCCGTTTCGAGTACAGGTCCTTGGACATACGTGAGCAACTCCTCGGCCAGCTGTCGATACTGCTGCGCGGCGCGGCTGCTGTGGGCGTGGACGGTGAGCGGACGCCCCGCCAGCTGGCTCTCACGCACCTTCGTATCCACGCCGATGGCGGTCTGCAACAGCGCCGGGGCGAAGTGCTGCTGCAGTTGCGCCAGGACGCGCGCGTGCAGGTGGCCGCGCCCGTCGAACATGGTCACCAGGATGCGGTAGGCCAACCCGGGGTTGGTCCGGCCGCGGACCAGGCGGATGAGCTCCAGGCTGTTGTGCAACGCCTGGACGGAGAAATACTCGCACTGCGTGGGGAGCAGGGCCAGATCGGCGGCCGTCAACGCCGTGATGGTCAGCGGACCGACCAGGGGCGGGCAATCCAGCACCACGAACTGATAGCGGGCAAGCTCGGGCCGGGCCAGGCTGGCGCGCAGCAGCGGCTCGTATTTTTCGCGCAGATGCAGCCAGCGCGGCAGGGTCACCATGTCCGGGTTGGACGGCACCAGGTCCAGGCCGGGCCAGGCGGTCTCGCGGCTGACGGCCGTCAGGGTCTCGTTGCCCAGCAGCACGTCGGCGGCCGAGCCCCGCGCCTGGGCCGGATCAACGCCCAGGCCGCTGGTCAGGTTGCCCTGCGGGTCCAGGTCGACCAGGAGCGTCGCCTGACCGCGCTCGGCCAGGCTGGCGCCCAGGGACAGGGCCGTGGTGGTCTTGGCCACGCCGCCTTTTTGATGCCAGAGGGCGATGACGTAAGGCATGCCGTCTCTCCTGCGCCGTCAGGCGGCCACCCGGATTGTCTGGCCGTTCCCGGCCGGGCGGCCGTTGCCATCCATCGGCCCGGCTTCGCCCAGAGTCAGGGCCACACTGGCGCGGCGCGCCTTAAGCGCCGCGCCCAGTTCCTGCACGGCGGTCCGCAACGCGCCCTGAACCGTGACGGCGCCCTGGATCTTCTGACTGATGGCGTTGATGATGGCCTCGCGCTCGGCGCGCCGCTGTGTGTCGGCGTACAGCCGGGCGTTCTGGATGGCCGTCGACAGGCTGGCGGCGATGGTGGTCAGCAGGCGTTGATCGGCGACGCCGAACGCGTCCTCGCGCGCCAGGCTCTGGACGCTGATCAGGCCGATGACCGTCTGGCCAGCCAGGATCGGCACACCCAGCCAGGCGCGCGGACCCGGCTCGACCAGCCGCTGGTCGCCGGCGGGGTTGATGAGCAGAGGCTGGCCGGACCGGACGATGATCGCGTTGGCGCCGTCGCCCAGCGGCGCGGGCGGCGGCGTCAGGTATTCGCCGTTCACGCGGTAGTACGGAAACTCCAGGCGATCCTCGGCCGCCGAATAGAGCGCAATGTAGCCCTGGTCGGCGCCGAAAGCTGACAGGATGGTGTCGCCGGCCACGCGCAGCAGGCCCGCCAGGTCCGGTTGCGAGATGAGGGCCTGGCCGATGCGGCTCAACAACTCCATTTCCTGCGCCCGCTGCTGGCTCTGCTCGGAGAGGCGCAGCGTTTCCAGGTGGCGGCTGAGGCGGTCGGCGACGGCGCCCACCAGCCCGGCGACCGTCTCGTCGACGTCCCCGGCGATCTCGACGGCCCCGATCGGCATATCGCCGATGGCGAGCGTGTGCTGGAACACGGGCGTCTCGGCCGGCGCCTGTTGCCCGGCGGGCTGCACCTGATCGCCGGTATACACGAAGCCGGCCTCCAGTTCGGCGCGATCCTGCTGGAACGCTTTCCAGCCTTCCAGGGTCAGCCGGCGGACGGCCTGCTCGGCCTCGGCCCGGTACTGCTCGGCCTGCGCCAGCAGCCGCAGGTTTTCCATCTGCTGGGCCGCCTGCCGGGCGACGGCCTGAACCAGTTCCACCTCGTCGGGCGTCCAGGCCCGGCCCGCCTCGCACTCGACGGTCACGGCTCCCAGCGTTTCGCCGGAGACCTCGAGCGGGAGCTTCAGGACCGACGGATTGGGATCGTCGGCCTCCACGCGCACGAAGGTCTGCTCCAGGCGCTCCGCACGCT
>DAOUAB010000278.1:0-2956 GCA_034434015.1 Anaerolineales bacterium | reverse complement strand
GGCGGCCTTGATCTCGGCCAGCACCTGCAGGCCGTCCACGCGCGGCAGGCGCAGGTCGAGCAGGATCACGTGCGGGCGCGGCGCGGCCGCCGGGTCGGCGAAGGCGTTGCGGTGGAACAGGAAATCCAGCGCGGCCTCGCCGTCCAGCAGGTGAAAAAAGCGGTTGGCGACGCGATGATCCTCGAAGCTGCGCCGGATCAGTTCCGCATGATCCGGGTTGTCCTCCACCAGCAGGATCACCAGGGGTTCACCTTCCATCCGTCACTCCCGCCGGCGGCCCGGCGGCGGGGTCACGTCCGCGCCGCGGCCACGGGCCGCCGTGATGCTCTCTCTGTTATAGGCGAATTGCCTGCCAGGGAAGATGGGAGGTTCGTCCCAAAAGGCGGCCCGGCGCCGTTGGGGATGGTTGGCGGCGCCGCTATGCCGGGCCGTATCCCGATGCCGGTGTAAACGCGTTGGGGCGCACGGCCGTGCGCCCCCCGCCGGTGGGCCATTACACAACGTTCGAAAAACGACCCTATGCCGGCGGGGGGGTGAACGGCCGGTCCGTCCACGCCGCGATCAGGGCCTCGGCCGCGGCGCTGTCCATGGGCCGCGCGATCAGGTAGCCCTGCCCAAACTCGCAGCCGAGCGCCTTGAGGCGCTGGTACTGGCGCGGGGTTTCCAGGCCCTCGGCGATCACGGTCAGGCCCAGGTTGTGCGCCAGGGTGACGATGGTGGTGACGATCTCGGCCTGGCCCTCGCCGGATTCGAGCCGGCCCACGAAGCGGCGGTCGATCTTCAGGATGTCGATGGGCAACTGGGTGAGGTAGCCCAGCGACGAGTAGCCGGTGCCGAAGTCGTCGATGGCGATCTTGACCCCCAGCCGGTGCAGGCGGCGCAGCACCTGGGCGGCGTAATCCAAATTCTCCATGATCATGCTCTCCGTGATCTCCAGGCGCAGGCAGTCGGCCGCCAGCCCGGTCTCGCGCAGCGCCTGCTCCACCTGCTCCGCCAGGTCCGGGCGCGTGAACTGCCGGCCGGACAGGTTGACGTTGATCGCCAGTCCGGCGTCGGCCGGCCGCCCGGATTGCCATGCGCGCATGCGGCGGCAGGCCTCGCGCAGCACCCAGCGGTCGATGGCCACGATCAGGGCGCTCTCCTCGGCGACCGGGATGAAGTCCGCGGGCATGATCAGGCCGCGCTCCGGGTGCTGCCAGCGCGCCAGGGCCTCGAAGCCCGCCAGCGCGCCGGTGGACAGCGCGATGATCGGCTCGTAGTAGACGCGCATTTCGCGCTGGTCCAGCGCCCGGCGCAGTTCGGCCTCCAGCGACAGGCGGGCCAGGACCCGGGCGCGCATCGACACGTCGAACACCTGGTAGCGGGCTTTGCCTTCACCTTTGGCGCGATACATGGCGATGTCGGCGTCGCGCAGGACGTCCTCCGGCCGTTCGTAGCCCACGGTGCTCAGGACGATGCCGATGCTGGCCGAGGCGACGACCATCAGGCCGTTGAGGTCGAACGGCTCGGCCAGCTGGGCCTGGATGCGCTCGGCGACGTGGATGGCGTCGTCGGCGTCCTGGATGCCCTCCAGCAGAATGACGAACTCGTCGCCGCCCAGGCGGGCGCAGGTGTCGGCGGCGCGCAGGCAGCGCTCCAGCCGCGGCGCCAGGGCGATCAGCAACTGGTCGCCGATGGTGTGGCCCAGGCTGTCGTTGACGACCTTGAAGTGGTCCAGGTCCAGGAACAGCACGGCGAAGCGGTCGTCCTCGCGGCGTCCCGCGCGCCGGATGGCCTGCTCCAGGCGGTCGGTGAGCAGCAGGCGATTGGGCAGGCCGGTCAGGGCGTCGTGCAGGGCGTCGTGCTGGAGCCGCAACTCGGCCTGTTTGCGTTCGGTGATGTCGCGGTAGTTGACGATGAGGCCCTCGGCGGCCGGGTCGGCCAGCCGGTTGGTGCTGGTCGCGTCGATCCAGCGCCAGGCGCCGTCGTGGTGCAGGAGGCGCAGTTCGAACGTCAGGCTGGCGGCCGGCTGCGCCAGCAACTGGGCGAACAGGGCCGAGGCCTTTTCCACGTCGTCGGGGTGGATCAGGTCGAACAGGTTGCGGCCGACGTACTCGGCCAGCGGGTAGCCCAGGATGCGCGTCGTGGCCGGGCTGGAGTAGCGGATCAGGCCGTCGGCGTCCACGATGGAGACGACGTCCGAGCTGTGCTCGATCAGGGCCCGGAAGCGGCGCTCGCTGCGCTGGAGGGCGGCCTCCGCCCGGCGGCGTTCCACCAGGTGGCCCCACTCGCGCAACGCGCGCTCGACTGTGCGCGGCAGGTCGGCCAGGGCCGTCGGCGATTTGACCACGTAGTCCAGGGCGCCGGCCTTGAGCGCCTCGACGGCCACGCGCTCGCTGCCGTGGCTGGTCATGATGATCACCGGGAAGGGGTGCGGGACGGCGACGTCCGGCAGCAGCTCGACCCCGCGCCCGTCCGGCAGGAGCAGGTCGGCCAGCGCCAGGTCCGGGCGCTGCGCGGCCAGGTGGGCGCGGGCCCCGGCCAGGGTGCTGGCCGACCGCAGGCGGTAGCGGTCGGCGTACGGCTCAAACACGCGCCGGATCAGTTCGGCGTGCGCCTCGTCGTCTTCCACCAGCAGGATATCGAGGGGCCAGTCATCCACAACCTTCTCCAGCGCTTAAGTCCGCGCCTCAGGGCCAGGGCGGCTGGTTCCAGCCCAGCCAATAGAAACCCAGGTCGTCCATCAGGCGGGTAAACTGAGCGAAGTCCACGGGCTTCACCAGATAACTGTTGACGCGGTGGTCGTAGGCGCGGGTGATGTCGCGTTCGGCGGTCGAGGTGGTGAGGATGACCACCGGGATGCGGCGCAGGTCCTCGGCGGCCTTGATCTCGGCCAGCACCTGCAGGCCGTCCACGCGCGGCAGGCGCAGGTCGAGCAGGATCACGTGCGGGCGCGGCGCGGCCGCCGGGTCGGCGA
>DAOUAB010000277.1:0-16310 GCA_034434015.1 Anaerolineales bacterium | reverse complement strand
CATATCAACCGCGATGGTCAGGTAGATGGCGGGCACCGTCTGGGCAGACTCGGCCATGCGCCGGGCGATGATGGCGCGCAGTCTGGTGAGCGGCACGGCCTGGTCCTCGGCGGTCACCGGGACCGGCGCGATGGCCGGGGCCGGGCGCGGCGCGGGGGCCGGGGCTGGGAGCGGCGCCGGGGCGGCCTTCATAAAGGCCTCCACGTCGCGTTTGACGATGCGGCCGTTGGGGCCGGAGCCGGTAATGCGGGCCAGGTCCAGGCCGTGGTCGGCCGCCATCTTGCGCGCCACCGGCGACGCGCTGACGCGGCCGGCGGGAGCAGGAAGCGTCTCAGGGGCCGGCGCGGCGGCGGGGGCTGGCGCGGCCGCGGAGGCCGGCGCGGCGGCCTGGACCCCGGTGAGCGCGGCCACATCCACGGCCTCATCCGGCTCGGCGATGACGAGCATGGGCGAGCCGACCGGGACGGGCGTGCCCTCCTCCACCACCCAGCCTTTGACCACGCCGCCCAGGTAGGCCTCCAGCTCGACCGTGGCCTTGTCGGTCTCAATCTCGGCGATGATCTCGCCCTTGGCCACCGCGTCGCCCACCTGCTTGAGCTTGCGGACGAGCGTGCCTTCGGTCATGTCGAAGCCGAGTTTCGGCATCGGGACGACTTCTGCCATAGGTACTCCGATGATGCAAAGGCGGGTCTCAGGCCCGCCCTTACGCGAGTGCGAGGCGCGGCTACTTGAGGGCGATCCGGACCGCCCTGACTACATCCGCCACCTGCGGCAGGGCGGCTTTTTCCAGATTTGCGGCGTAGGGCAGCGGCACTTCCTTCTGCGCCACGCGCTGGATCGGGGCGTCCACGTAATCGAAACATTCCTCGTACAGGCGCGCCGCGATCTCGGCGCCGACGCCGTACGTGGGCCAGGACTCCTCGACCACGACGGCCCGGTTGGTCTGCTTGAACGACTCGAAGACCGGCTCCAGGTCCAGCGGGCGCAGCCAGCGCAGGTCGATCACCTCGCACTCGACGCCGTCCCGGGCCAGCTCGGCCGCGGCCTTGAGCGAGACGTCCACCATCTTGGAATAGGCGACCACCGTCACATGCCGGCCGCGCCGTTTGACGTCGCTCTTGCCGATGGGCAGGACGAAGTCCTTGTCCTCCGGCACCTCGCCGCGCAGCGAATACATCGTGGCCTGCTCCACGAACATCACCGGGTCGTCGGTGCGGATGGCGGCCTTGAGCAGGCCCTTGGCGTCGGCCGGGGTGCTCGGGCAGACCACCTTGAGGCCGGGGAAGTGCGCGAAGAGGTGCTCGACGGTCTGCGAATGCGTGGCGGCCAGCTGGCGCCCGCCGCCGGACGTGGTGCGGACCACCAGCGGACAGCGGAACTGGCCGCCGAACATCGAGTGCACCTTGGCGGCGTGGTTGACGATCATGTCCATCGCCAGGAAGGCGAAGTTGATGCCCATGATCTCGGCCACCGGGCGCAGGCCGTTCATGGCCGCGCCGACCGCGGCGCCGACGATGACGCCTTCGGAGATGGGCGTGTCCTTGACGCGCTCCTCGCCGAACCGGTCCAGCAGGCCGGAGGTGGCGCCGTACGTGCCGCCGGCCGCGGCCACTTCCTCGCCCAGCACCACCACACTGGGGTCACGCTCCATCTCCTCGGCGATGGCCTGGGCGATGGACTTGGCGATGGTCATGACGGGCATGGGGTCAATCCTCGACGTAAATATCGGTCCAGATTTCGCGGTCATCCGGGAAAGGCGAGGCCTCGGCGAACTCGACGGCGTCGGCCATAATGGCCTTGACCTCGTCGTCCACGCGGTCGATCTCGTCCGGCGCCAGGCCGGCGTCCAGCATCACCTTCTCGAACCGGCCGATGGGGTCCTCGGCCTGCCACTTGCGGATCTCGTCCTGCGTGCGGTACGGGCGCTGGTCGCCCATGGAGTGGCCGCGGTAGCGATAGGTGATCACTTCCAGGAAGTACGGGCCGTGGCCGGAGCGGCAGTGTTCCAGGGCGGCGGCCGTCTTGGCGCGCACGTCCAGCAGGTCCATGCCGTCGGCGGTCTCGCTGGGGATGGCGTAGGCCGAGGCCTTGCGCCGGATCTCGGTGACGGCCGAGACTTTCTCGATGGGCGTCCACATGCCGTACTTGTTGTTCTCGCAGATGAAGACCACCGGGAGCTTCCAGACGGCGGCCAGGTTGAGGGCCTCGTGGAAGTAGCTGATGTTGGTGGCGCCGTCACCGAAGAAGCACAGCGTGCAGCCCGTGGTCCTGCGGTACTGGTCGGCCCAGGCCAGGCCGGCGGCCAGCGCGATCTGCGCGCCAACGATGGCGTGTCCGCCCCAGAACTTCAGGTTGATGTCGGCCAGGTGCATCGAGCCGCCCTTGCCCTTGGAGCAGCCGGTGGCCTTGCCGAGCATCTCGGCCATGGCGCTGCGGGCGGACATTCCGGCGGCGAGGGCGATGCCGTGGTCGCGGTAGCCCGTGATCACGCTGTCCTGCGGCCCGCGGGCGGAGACCGCGCCCACCCCCACGGCCTCCTGGCCGATGTACAGGTGCATGAAGCCGCCGATCTTGCCCTTCTGGTAGAGTTCCTCGCACTTCTCTTCAAACAGGCGGATGAGCACCATCTGCTTGTAGAGGTCGAGCATCTCGGTCCTGGAGAGGGAGGGGGCGGAATTGGAGTTCGAGCCGATCTTCTCGGAGACGGCCGGGCTCAGAGACATTGTGTCTCTCCTTTAATTTGCGAATTTGCGGAAGGATTATACCACCCACAAGACGTAATATGCGGGTAGGCATAATCAAGAATCGGCATGAATCGCTTTGCTCTCCTAAAGAACACCGGCGACCCGGTCCGAGATGTGCGCCGGTTTCTGCGTGCGGCTGGACGCCTGGACACCCTGCGGCACGCCGCCCAGGTGAACGCGGTCGGCAGGAGGTTGTGGTTCCCCCTCTCCCGGCGGGAGAGGGGCGCAGGGGGTGAGGGCAGGTTTGCGGCAACGTCGAGGCCGCCTTCGAGCACCTGCGCCACGCCGCCGCCCGGCCGGATTTCGACCGCGATTGGGCGCGGCAGGAGCCGGATTTCGAGTGGCTGCGGGATGACCCGCGCTTTGAGGCGATCCTGGCGGGCGCGCCGGCCGGGGCCGCGTAACAGTGGGCGAGAAGGGGGGATGTTGGACGGTCAACGCCGTCGGGGCGCGCGGCCGCGCGCCCCGACGGTTGGGCGGACGAGGAAACAAAACCGGCGTGAAGGCGGGATTTATCCGGCCATATTCCCGAAGAAGCGGATAAAGGCCTCGATGCCCTTGAAATAGTTGGGCAGGTGTTGTTTCTCGTTCGGGCCGTGGATGTTGTCGTCCCGCATGCCGAAGCCCATCAGGATCGAGTCCACGCCCAACTGCTTCTGCAGCAGGCCCACGATCGGCACACTGCCGCCGGCGCGCTCGAAGACCGGGCGCACGCCCCAGGTCGCCTCCAGCGCCGCCACCGCCGCGCGCATGGCGGGCGAATCGCGCTCCACCAGCGCCGCCGGGCCGCCGGCCAGCGCCTTCAGCTCCCAGCGCACGGTCGCGGGCGCGTGGGCGGCCAGGTAGGCGCGCAACTGCTGCTCCACCTCAGTGTGGTCCTGGTCCGGCACCAGGCGCATGCTGATCTTGGCCATGGCCCTGGCCGGCAACACGGTCTTGGAGCCCTCGCCGATGAAGCCGGAGTACAGGCCGTTGACCTCCAGCGTCGGCCGCGCGCCGAAGCGCTCGACGGTGGTGTAGCCCTTCTCGCCCCACAGCGCCGGCGCGCCGGTCATCTTCAGCCAGTCGGCGTCGTTGTGCGGCAGGCGCGCCAGCTCGGCCCGCTCCTCGGCGCTCAGCGCCCGCACCCGGTCGTAGAAGCCGGGCAGGGTGATCCGGCCGTCGGCGTCGTGCATGCCGGCGATCAGCTCGCACAGCGCCTGGGCCGGGTTGTGGAGGGTGCCCCCAAACGTGCCGGAGTGCAGGTCCTGGGAGGCGGTGTGGACCCACAGCTCAAAATACGCCAGGCCGCGCAGGCCGTAGATCAGCGAGGGCAGGGTTGGGCTGAGGATGCCGGAGTCGGCGTTGAGCACCACGTCGCACTTGAGCAGTTCCTTGTGCGCGTCAATGAAGGGTCCCAGGCTGGGCGACCCGATCTCCTCCTCGCCCTCCACCAGCACCTTGACGTTGACGCCCAGCTCGTTGTGCTTGAGCAGGGCCTCCAGCGCCTTGAGGAAGGCGTGGACCTGGCCCTTCATGTCCGAGGCGCCGCGCGCGAACAGGTCGTCGCCGCGGATCGTCGGCTCGAACGGGCCGCTGTGCCACTCGTTCACCGGGTCCACGGGCTGGACATCATAGTGGCCGTAGATGAGCACGGTCGGTCTGCCGGGGGCGTTGAGCCATTCGCCGTACACCACCGGGTGGCCGGCGGTCGGCATGACGACGACGCCGTTGAGGCCCAGGCCGCGCATCTGGCCCGCCACCCAGTCGGCGCAGCGCTGGATGTCGGGCTTGTGCTCGGACAGGGTGGAGACGCTCGGAATGCGGACGAAGTCCTTGAATTCGGCGAGATAGCGGTCGTGATTTCCCCGGGCGTAAGCCAGGGCCTGAGTTGGGGTGGTCATAGGATCTCCATGAAGTGAATGCCGATTGATTGTAGCATTGGGGCCGGTCTCAGACCGGCCCGTACGCCGCCGGGCGAGGACGGCCCGAGGCGTGGCCGGGCTTCAGTGGGTGATTTCATCCAACACGGCCTGCCAGATCGGGTCGTCGGCGGGGGCCAGGCGGCGGGCGCGCGCCAGGTCCGGCGCAGACAGGGGCGGGCGCGCGGGAGCGAGCAGATGCTGGACCAGGCGCGCCAACGCATTGCCGGGGTCAAGCCTCAGCGCCTGTTGCACATCGGCCTCGGCCTCCGGGCGGGCGTCCAGGCGCAGGCGGAGGTAGGCGCGCTCGGCCAGGAGCGTGGCCTGCGCCGTCGGGACAGGCTCGACCTTCAGCGCGCCGCTCAGGTCGTCCACGGCGGCGTTGAAATCGGAGAGGGTCGCCTGGATGTGGGCGCGCAGGGTCCAATACACGGCGTTGCCCGGCGCCAGCTCCACGGCGCGGTTGGCGGGCTCCAGGGCGGCGCGCGCCTCGCCGGTTTTCAGCCGCGCCCGCGCCAGCGTGAACTGCGCCTCGGCCCCCTTCGGATCGAGGGCGACGGCCTGCTCAAGATCAGGCAGGGCGGCGGCCGGGTCCGGGGCGCCCCCCACGAGCGGGAAGTTGAGCAGGGCCCAGCCGCGCGTGAAATGCGTGCGGGCCGAGTCCGGCGCGAGCTGTACGGCGCGGTCGAGGTCGGCCAGGACGACGGCCGGGTCGTCCAGCGCCAGGTAGGTGGCGGTGAGGCGCGCGCGCTCGGCATAGGCCAGGCCGTCGTCGGGCTGTAGGGCGATGATCTGCTCGACATCGGCCAGGGCCGCGTCGATGTCGCCCAGCGCCTCATAGGCGCGCGCACGCCCGGCCAGCGCGTCCACGGCCTGCGGATCCAGGTCGAGCGCGGCCGTGAAGGCATCGGCCGCCAGTTGCGCCTCGCCGGCCACGAGATGCGCCTGGGCGGACCGGATGGCCTGGCTGGATTGAGCCTGGGCGAGCCAGCGCGGCCCGAGGAGGGCGAGGGCCGCGACCAGCGCCACGAGGCCGAGGGCGGCCGGGAGGAGCCAGGGGGGGCGCGCGAGCGCGAAGGGCCGGGGAGCAGGGGGGCGAGAGGGCGCCGGCGCCGCCGGGTGAGGCCGGGTATCGACCGTGGCGAGCAGCGCGGCGCGCATGTCGGCCGCGGTCTGGAAACGGTCGGCGGGTTTCTTGGCCAACGCCCGCCTGATCACGGCTTCCAGCGCGGGCGGGACGTCCGGGCGCAGGGCGCGGATGGACGGGATGGGGGCCGTGGCGTGCTTGAGCAGGATCGACACGCTGGTGTCGCCTTCAAACGGGACCTGGCCGGCCAGGCACTCGAAGAGCATGATGCCCAGGGCGTAGATGTCCGAGCGCGAGTCGGCGGCCTCGCCCTGGCCCTGCTCCGGGCTCATGTAGGCGGGCGAGCCGAGCGTGATGCCGGTCTGTGTGAGTTTCTCGGCGTCCACCAGGCGCGCGATGCCGAAGTCGGTCAGCACCACCCGGCCGGAGGCCGCTTCGATCAGGACGTTGGCGGGCTTGAGGTCGCGGTGGACCATGCCCTGCCGGTGGGCATACTCGACGGCATCCAGCAGGGCGTCGAACCAGCGGACGACCTGGTCCGGCGGCAGTTTCTCGCCGCGCGTGAAGCGGTCGTCCAGGTCGGTCTTGAGCGAGCGGCCCTCGACGTACTCCATCACCATGTACGGCTGACCGTCGGCCAGGTCAAAATCGAAGACCTGGACGATGTGCGGGTGGCGCAGGCGGGCGACGGCCTGGGCTTCGCGCTGGAAGCGGGCCAGGAAGTCCGGGGCGTCGGCCAGATGGGGATGCAGGAGCTTGACGGCCACGAAACGCTCCAGGCCGGGCTGATAGGCCTGGTAGACCTCGGCCATGCCGCCCCGGCCGAGGCGCTCGCGCAGCACGTATTTGCCGAGAGTGCGATGGATCATCGGGCGGCCTCAGTCGCGCGCCGGCGCTTTCCGGCGCGCGGGTCGAAAAGGGGAAAGTTGCTCGGACGGGCTTCTCATTGGCGCGGCCCGCCGTGGGCCAGGGCCAGGCGCACTTCGGCGGTGAGGGCGGGGTTGAAGTTGACGGCGTACGGGCGCAGGCGGCGCACGTCGGCCACGGTCATGGCCCCCAACTGCGTCTGCAGGAACTCCGCCAGCCGGTCGTGGCGCAGGTCCAGCTTGCGCAGTTCGGGGTCGCCGTTGGCGATGGCCTCGCGCACCTCGGCGTACAGGGCCGGCAGCGTCGCGGCCCGCAAAGCGCGCAGCCGGCGGGCGTCGGCGCGGGCCTCCGCCAGGCTCCGGTCAACGGTCTCCAACAGCACGTGCGAGGCGTACGGCCACTGCTCGCACAGCGTCAGCCAGCCGATCAGGTGATCCGGGCGGTCGAGCAGGCGCTGGAGTTCCTCGCGCTCCACGGCGTCGGCGGCCTGCTTGCGGCGGCCGAGGATCAGCGCCCGCACCAGCCGATACACGTTGACCAGGCGCTTGAGGCGGCGCGGGTTCCGGTCGTAATAGGCGTGGCCGGCCAGAAAAGCGGCCTGCTCGGCGGGCGTGAAGGCGACCGTGTCTACGCCGTAGACCTCGTCGCGGGCGGCCGGGGCGGGGGGCGGCGCCTGGTCTTCGGGCGGCGGTGCGGCGACGTCCGCCGGCGCCTGGATGGCGGGAGCCGGTTCGGCGACCGGCGTCTCCGGCGCGGCCGGCCCGGCCACAAACTCGGCTTCGGGCGGCGGCGCGGGCTCGGCGGGCAGGGGCGGGAAATCTTTCTCGTCCAGGCGCACCAGCGAGCCCAGGTAGCGGCGGAAGTCCGGGGTGGAGGGCTCCGGGATGGTGAACGGGATCTGCACGATCTTGTCCAGGTATTCGTAGCCCGTAATCTCGGCCTCGGCCAGCACTTTGCCGTAGTGCTCCTCCAGGGCCTGGGTGATGATGCGCGCGTCCAGGGCCAGGAAGACGATGAAGCGCCTGAAGTCCAGCAGCAGCTTGATGGCTTCCAGCACCTCCACCGCCTTCTTCGGGTCGCAGCGGTCGAGGTCGTCGATGAAGACCACCACCTTCATGCGCGGGGGCAGGGTGTCGGCGAAGTCCTGCAGGTCCCGGCGGATGCGGCGCATGAAGCCGAGGTCGGACTGATAATCGGGCGCGGCGAACAGATCCACGATGCGCTGGCTGGCGGGCGTGAGGAAGACGTCGAGCACCTGGCGCAGGAAGCCGACCAGCACCAGCAGGGCCGTGGAACCGCCAACCACGGCGGCCCAGTCCACCTGGTTGGTGAGCGCGAAGCCGAGCGCCAGGCCGCCGACCACCAGCGCGATCAGCGTGTAGGGCAGCAGGCGGCGGCGCAGTGTCCGCCACTCGCGCTCCAGGTTGCGACGCAGGTTAATCAGGACCTGGCCGGACCAGCCCAGGCCTTCGGCCTCGATGGCGGAGAAGATGCGCTCCACCAGGCCCGCCCACAGCCGGTCGGCGCCGGTGTAATCCCAGGCCTCATACCAGACGACAAGCGTGTCCGAGCTGGCCCGCTGCAAGCCGCGCTGCATCGTTTGGGCCAGGCGCCCCAGCCAGCCCGGCTCGCGCGCCGCCGGGTCCACGTCCGGCCGCAGGCGCTGCGCGATCTGACGCATCAGGAACGATTTGCCCGTGCCCCAGGCGCCGTACACGCCCACCACGATGGGCGGCGCCGTGTCGCGGATCAACTGCACGAACGCGTCGACGTAGCTCTGGAAGCCGAGGCGGTCCGTCCCGCGCAAGTCGTCGGCCATGGCCTCCAGCACTTCGGTGGGCTGGGCGCCGCGCGCGTAGCGCACCGGCTCGGTGATCAGCTCGACGCCGAGGGCGTTCAGGAGCGGCTGGAGCGCCAGGCAGGTCGCCGTCTGCGCCGTGACGTTGAGGATCACGCCGACGGCGTTCCCGGTCGCCGCGTCCAGCAGCAGGGCGCCAGCGTCGCCGGCCTCGGCGAAACCCGGCGCCGGGATGGAAAACTGCACGGCGGCCGTGTCCTGGCCGCGGATCACGAGCCGGTCGTACTGCAGGCGGGTGTGCGTGTAGCCCGTGGCGCCTCCAAACTTGAGCACCCGCATCCCGGGCTGCGGCTCGGCCACCCCGGCCGGCGGCCGGCCGTGCGGCAGGAGGCTGGTGAACGGGCGCGGGCCGGCCAGGCGCGCCAGCCGGAAACCGGCGGCGGCCTCGGTCGTGATCTCGCCGATCTTGTCCGCCGGGGGCCGGTCGGCGCCGGGCTGGAACAACTCGGTCATGGCCGAGCGCGCGCCGAGGTCCGGCACGAGCAGCAACGGCTGCCGGTCGGTTTTGCGGCGCACCAGGGCCGTGAGGGTGCCGGGTGTGCGCGGATGGAGGGCGACGCGCAGGCCGGGCTGGAGCGTGGCGAAGCGTTGAGCCGGTCCATTGGCCTGGCCGTACGCGCCCAGGGCGGCCGGATCGAGAGGCGGCGCGGCGGCGGCGGGTGGAGTCGCTCCCTCCGGCGCCTGCTCGCCGCCGGCCGCCAGGGCCGCCTCGACCTGGCGCGTCAGATCGGGGTCGCGGCCCAGCACGCCTTGCAGGTCGCTCTGGAGTTTCGGGTCCCTGGCCACCGCGTCCGCGTCCAGCACGCCCTGGCGCAGGACCGGCTGGAACTGCGGCTGGCGCGCGGCCCGCTCGCTGAGGGCGCGCCAGGCCTGGGTGAGGTTGGCCGCGCCGGCCTGCACGCCGGCCAGGAGGGCGGTGAAGAGGTTGCCCAGCGAGGCCGTCACCGGCTCGGCCGGGCGCGCGGGCCGGGCCGGGGTCTTCGCCGGCGTCCGCGCGGCGGGGCCGCCCTTGGCCAGGCTGGACGGGTCGGGTGCGACCACGGTCTGTTCGCGGGATGTGTCCTGAAGCGTGATCTCGGGGAAGATCGAGGCGGCCACATCCATCGGCGCGGCGTAGGCCGTGGACTGCCGGGCCACCAGGCCGACGATCATGCCGACCGTGAGCCCGCTCTGGGCCTCGACGACGGGCGCGCCGCTGAAGCCGCGCTCGACCTCGTCGCTGCGCAGTTGGAGCACCGGGAACGGGATGCGCTCCACGCGGGTGCGCCCGAGGATCTGGCCGTTTGCCCACCGGCCGGTCTGCCTGGTCTCGGCAAAACCGAACGAGCGAAACTCGCGGCCGTCCACGCCCTGGCTGCTGCCGACGCGCACCGGCTGGCTCATGTCGGGCGGCATCGCCTCCAGTTCGAGCAGGGCCAGGTTCTCCTGGTCCGGGTCGCGCCAGCCGACGACGCGGGCCACGAAAGCGCGCTCGGTGACCATGCCGGGGAAGTCCACGGTGATCGGCGCGAAAGTCCCGGCGCTCTGATAGCCGCCCGCGGCCACGACGTGCGCGCAGGTCAGCAGATGGGTGCGGTCGACTAAGAAGCCGGTGCCCACAGTCCGGCCATCGGCGGTCAGGATGCGCGCGACAGCGTTTTCGACAGGTGGATTGGCAGTGGTCATGGCGGCCTGGGTCCCCGGATTGTAATCTATCCGGCCTCAGGCGGCGGGGCGGCCCCCGATTTGCCGGCGATGTAGCGGCAGGCCGGGAAGCCGCTGCAGCCCACGAACGGCCCGAATTTGCCCGTCCGCCGGACGAGGGGCCGGCCGCACTTCGGGCAGGCCTCCCCGGTCGGTTCGGCGGCGGCCGCGCGGCGCGGTGTGTCCCTGGATTTGTCCGGGCGTCCGCGCGGTTTCGTCTCCGCGGCGCCGGGCGAGGCGGGCGGCTGGATTCTGGGCGCGGCGGCGACCGCTGATTCGGCCTGTGCGAGCAGGTCGGAGAGCGGCGCCCACATCTCGGCCATCACGGCCGTCCATTGCGCCTCGCCGGCCGCGATCTCGTCCAGCCGGTCCTCCATGCGCGCCGTAAACCCCACCTCGAAGATGGCCGGGAAGTGCCCCACCAGGAAATCGCAGACCGCGCGGCCCAGGCCGGTGGAGCGCAAGGTGCGCTCGACTTTGGTCACATACTGGCGCTGGTAGAGGGTGTCCACGATGGACGCGAACGTGCTCGGCCGCCCGATGCCCAGGCGCTCAAGCTCCTGGATCAGGGCCGCGTCGGTGAAATACGGCGGCGGTTTGGTGAAGTGCTGGGCCGGGATCAGGCGATGGCAGATCAGGTCGTCGCCCTTCGTCAGCGGCGGCAACGCCTCGTTCTGGGCGGCCTCGTCGTCTGCGGGCTCGTCGGCCACGTCGTAGACGCGCAGGAAGCCGGGGTCGAGCAGCTCGCGGCCGACGGCGCGGAAGACGTAGGGCAGGGGCTTTCCGTCGCGCGCGGTGAGGACCGTCACCGTCGTCACCGCGTAGACGGCCGGCTTCATCTGGCTGGCGATGAAGCGCCGCCAGATCAGGGTATAGAGCCTGTCCTGGTCGGGCGTCAGCGCGGCGCGGATGTTCTTGGGCAGCCGGTCCGGGCGCGTGGGCCGAATGGCCTCGTGCGCCTCCTGGGCGTTCTTCACTTTGCTGGCGTAGATCGGCGGCTTCTCGGGCAGGGCCTCTGCGCCGAAGAGTTGCTCGATGACCTGGCGGGCCTCCTGCCGGGCCTGCGGCGCCACCTGAGGGCTGTCGGTGCGCATATACGTGATCAGGCCGGTCTGGCCTTCGCCCGGCAGCGGGACGCCCTCGTACAGTTCCTGCGCCACCGCCATCACCTTCTTGGCCGGCCAATGCAGACGGGCTGAGGCGTCGCGCTGGAGCGAGGACGTGATGTAGGGGGGAAAGGGCCGGCGCTGGCGCTGCGTGCGCGCCACGTCCCCGACGCGCCAATCCGCGCCGGCCAGCGCTTCGATCACGGCCTGCGCGTCGGCCTCGGTCTTGAGCTCGGGTTTCTTCTCGCCGAGGCGGTACAACCGGGCGAGGAAGTGGGGCGCGTCGCCGGGCCGCGCGAGCTCGGCGTCCAGCGTCCAGTATTCCTCCGGCGTGAAGGCCTCGATCGCGCGGTCGCGCTCGACGACCAGGCGCAGGGCCACGCTCTGGACGCGCCCGGCGGACAGGCCGGCGGGGCCTGCGATGCCGCGCCACAACACCGGCGAGACCTGGTAACCGACCAGGCGGTCCAGCACGCGGCGGGCCTGCTGGGCGTCCACCAGGCGCAGGTCGAGCGGGGTCGGCGCGGCGACGGCGGCGCGGACGGCCTCGGGCGTGATCTCGTGGAAGCGGGCGCGCAGGACGCGTTTGCCCTTCAGCTCCTGGCGGCAGGCCTGGGCGATGTGCCAGGCGATGGCCTCGCCCTCGCGGTCGGGGTCCGTGGCGAGGAGGACGGTGGCGCAGTTCGCCATGGCCGCGCGCAGCTCGGCCAGCGTCTTGCGCGCGCGCGGGATCAGGTGATAGGTGGGCTTGAAGCCGGAGTCGAGGTCCACGCCCAACTGCCTGGCGGGCAGGTCGCGCACGTGCCCCAGGCTGGCGCGGACGACGTAGTCGCCGCCCAGGTACTGGCGCAGGGCCTTGGCCTTGGTCGGGCTTTCGACGATGACGAGGGTGGGCATGGCGGGTTCACGGCCAATGTTAGCCGAAAGGCCGGCCTGCGCAACCGACCGCGCTCATTCCCGGTTCTGCTTTCTCCAAGCGGGGCGAGAGGGGAAGCGCTCACGGCGGCCCGGGCGCGGCCTTAAACTGATAGACCACGAACGCCGGCGAGCCGTCCGGCCGGCGAGAGGTGTGGACCGGCTCGAGCGTGAACCCGGCCCCGCCGGCGGCGGCGCGCGCCTCGGCCGCCGACTCCCAGGCGGGCACGACCAGGTAGCGCGGCGACGTCCGGCCGAACGCGCGCAGGTCCACGGCCAGCGCCTCCGGCGACGGCATCCAGGCGATGTAAACTTTGCCGTCGAACAGGTAGAAGTTCCATTGCCAGGACAGCCAGAAATCGTACAGCACCGCGCCGTAGGGCAGGGCGTTCAGGAAGCGCGCCGTGTCGTCCAGGCCGGCGTACGCGCCATGATCGCCGCCGACGGGGTAGCCGGAGCGCGAGGCGGTCAGGGCCGGGGGCAGCAGCAACAGGCAGACGGCGAGGACCGGGACGGCGCGGGCGGCGGTCGCTCGCAGACGCTCAGCTATTTTCAGCGACACGCGCGCCAGCAGGATCAGCAGCCAGGGCGCGACCGGCAGGAGGTAGCGGTCCCAGACATTGAACGCCAGCAGCCAGTAGGCGGCCAGGTAACCGGTCAGGTAGCCCGCGATCAGGAGGTCCATCAGCGCCGCGCGCGTGGGGCGGCGCAAGCCGGAGAGCAGCAGCCCCGGCAGACCCAGCGCCAGCGCGCCGTTGAGGACCGGCGCGGCGGTGACGTAGCCCAGCAGGTCGAGCCAGGCGCGCGCGCGCGGCAGCACTTCGCCCGAGCGGATCAGGCGGTTCGGGGCATTGTCGGAGAAGCCCTGGGCCCAGAAGCTGATCGGCGCGCCGAGCTGCAGGCGGAGCGCGTCCCAGCCGAACGTCACCAGCGCCGCCAGCGCCAGCCCAAGGGCGACCGCCATCCCATAGTGGGATAAACTTCGGAGCGCCGTGCGCGGAGGAGCGTCCGGCGGCGCGCCGGCCAGGTACAGGGCCGCTGCCAGGGGCAGGAAGAGCACCGCCGTCTGTTTGGCCAGGAAGGCCAGGGCGAAGGCCAGGGCCGACCCACGCGGACGCCTGGCGGCGGCCTGCCAGAGTCCCCCCAGCACCAGGGCCGTCAGGAGAGGATCGATGAAGAGCGTGATGGCGAAGAGGATGGCGAATGGCGACAGCGCCAGGAGCCAGGCGCTCAGGGCTGCCGCCGGCCGGCCGTACAGCCGCCGCGCGAGCGCGTAGATCAGCGCCACGCTCACCAGGCTGGCGAAGAAGCTCGGCAGGCGGGCCGCGAACTCGCCGCCGCCGAACAGGCCGAAACTCCCGGCCAGCAGGTAGAACGGCAGGGGCGGCTTGTCCACGACCACGTGGGCCAGCAGCGGATCGCGGCCGGAGGCGATCAGGCGGCCGAAGTAGGCGTAGAGGGCCTCGTCCGGGTGGAAGCGGTTCTCGAGCAGGGGTAAGGCGCGGAAGAGCGCGGCGGCCAGGACCGCACCGACGGCCCAGCGTTGAGCCATCCGGGACCGGCTTTCAGCTATCGGCTAATCCACAAAGCGATACTTCAGCAGCGTCCACACGGCTTCAAAGGCGTCGCGCAGGCCGATTTTTTTGCCCTCCCAGTATTCGCGCGGCGCGAAGGAGATCGGCACCTCGTAGATGCGGTGGCGGCGCTTGAGGATTTTGGCCGTCACCTCCGGCTCGAAATCGAAGCGGCGCGAGCGCAGCGGGATGCCCTTGATGACCTCGGCCTTGAAGACCTTGTAGCCCGTCTCCATATCGGACAGGATCGTGTCGTACAGGATGTTAGTCATCAGGGTCAACAGCTGGTTGGCGACCATGTGCCAGAACATCATGGCGCGGCGCGGGGCGCCCAGGAAACGCGAGCCGTAGACCACGACGGCGATCCCTTCTTCGATGGGCCGGAGCAGCGCCGGATAATCGCGCGGGTCATATTCCAGGTCGGCGTCCTGGATCAGGAGCACGTCGCCGCCGGCGGCGGCGATGCCGGTGTGGATCGCCGCGCCTTTGCCCTGGTTCCGGTCGTGCAGGAGCACGCGGGCTTTCAGCTTCGGGTCCAGGTCGCGCAGCAGGTCGCGCGTGCCGTCGGTTGAGCCGTCGTCGACGACGATGATTTCGGCCTCGGGCGCCGAGGCGCGGACGCGGCGGAGGATCTCGGCAATCGTCGCGCGCTCGTTGTAGCAGGGGATGATCACAGACAGGCGCAAGGGCATCTCCATCTCCGGCCCGGTTGGGCGGCGGGCCGACGCCCGCGCATTGTAACGCAATCGGCCGTCTGGCGGCGCGCGGGCCTGATGCTATAATCCCGCGCGCAGACGGGCATCCGCCCGCGTTTTCAGGAGAAGCCCATGTCCAGTCGCCTTGCCGCGCCGCCGCCCGGCTCGCGCCAGTCGTCGCCCCTGCCGCCCGTCCCGCCGCCGGACGTCTTCGTGCCGCCGCCCATCTCCAAGATCGAAGACACCGGCCTGAACCAGTACGACCTGGCCGGGCTGGGCCTGAAGCACCTGTACAACAGCGGCAACCTGACCGGTTTCCGGCTGGCCGAATCAATGGCGCTGCCCTTCACGGGCATCGTCGATCAGGTGCTGGAGTACCTCAAGCGCGAGAAGCTGGTCGAGGTCAAGCAGAGCGCGGGCGGTTTCGGCGAGGGCGCCTACATTTACGGCATCACCGGCGCCGGCATCGAGCGGGCGCGCGAGGCCATGGACCGCAACCAGTACGCCGGGGCGACGCCGGTGCCGATCATGCGCTATGTGGAGGCCATCCGCAAGCAGGCCGCCAAGCGCAAGGTGATCACGCAGCGCGTCATGCGCGCCGCCCTGGCCCACCTGGTCATCGGCGAGAAGACGTTCGGCCGCATCGGGCCGGCCGTGAACTCCGGCACGTCGCTCTTCCTGTACGGCCCGCCCGGCAACGGCAAGACCTCCATCGCGCGCGCGATCGGCAAGATGGTGCTGGGCGAGGAGATGTACGTGCCCTACGCCGTGGACGTGGACGGCCAGATCATCAAGGTGTACGACAATGTCAACCATGAGGTCGTGTCGGAGGGCGACACCGACCCGGGCAGCACCGGCGCGCTGCGGCCCGGCCCCAAGCGCGATCCGCGCTGGGTGAAGATCAAGCGCCCGTTCATCGTCGTCGGCGGCGAACTGACGATGGCCGGCCTCGACCTGCAGTTCGACGAGGTCAACAAGTACTACGAGGCGCCGTTCCAGATGAAGGCCAACGGCGGCATGTTCCTGATTGACGACTTCGGCCGCCAGCAGATTCGGCCGCGCGACCTGCTCAACCGCTGGATCGTGCCGCTGGAGAACCGGGTGGACTTCCTCACCCTGCACAACGGCCGCAAGCTGGAGATCCCGTTCGAAGTGCTCGTGGTGTTCTCCACCAACCTGCCGCCGAAGGACCTGGTGGATGAGGCCTTCCTGCGCCGCATCCGGCACAAGATCGAGATCGTCGACCCCCTGGCCGACGAATTCCGCCAGATTTTCCAGCGCGTGTGCGAGGCCAAGAAGGTGGCCTACGACGACCGCGGGCTGGCCTACCTGGTCCAGGAATGGTACATCAAGCGTAACCGCAAGCTGCGCTCCAACCACCCGCGCGACATCGTCGAGCAAATCCTGGACGTCGCCGCCTACCTGGGGGTGGAGCCGGCGTTGAGCAAGGACCTGATCGACCGGGCGTGCGAATCGTATTTTGTGGAGTTGTGATCGCCGGGATGGCCCGGCGTGGGGGGCGGCCCGGCGCAGAGGCGAGACGCCCCCCCGGGCCGTCTCTCTACTCCGGCGTGGTCAATATCTCGATGGCCTTATCCAGTTGCGGGTCGCGCCCGGCCGCGCGGTCGTCGGCCGTCAACTCGACGGCCACATCCGGCGCGATACCCTTCTCGTGGATCCAGTGGCCGTCCGGGGTGAGCCAGCGCGCGATGGTCACGCGCACGCCGCCGTCGCCCTTCAGCGTGTGCGGCGCCTGCACCGAGCCCTTGCCGTAGGATTGCTCGCCCACCAGGGTCCCGCGCCCCCGGGCCTGCACCGCGCCGGCCACGATCTCCGAGGCCGAGGCCGAGCCTTTGTCGATCAGCACCACCAGCGGGACC
>DAOUAB010000276.1:0-6062 GCA_034434015.1 Anaerolineales bacterium | reverse complement strand
CGACCTTCGTGGTCACGAACACCAACAACGCCCTGTTCAGCGCTCAACCGGCGGTGGCGCCGAACGGCACGCTGACCTTCACGCCGGCCGCGAACGCCTTCGGCTCGGCCACCGTCTACGTCACTATTAACGACAGCGGCGGCACGGCCAACGGCGGCGACGACAGCGGCAACACGGCGACCTTCACCCTCACGGTCAACCCCGTCAACGACGCGCCCTCGTTCGTCAAGGGCGGGGACCAGAGCGTGGCCGAGGATGCGGGCACCCAGACCGTGGCCGGCTGGGCGACGGCCATTTCACCCGGCCCGGCGAACGAGGCGGGCCAGATCGTCACCTTTACGGTGACCGTCACCGACACAGACTTCTTTTCTGTCCGGCCCGCGATCTCGTCCAACGGCGCCCTGACCTACAAGCCGGCCAGGGACAAAAACGGCTCACGCCTGGCCACCGTGACGCTCCAGGACAGCGGGGGAACGGCCAACGGCGGCGCGGACACGAGCGCCGCGCAGACCTTCACCATCAACATCACGGCCATCAACGATGCGCCCGTCAACACCGTCCCGTCCGGCCAGACCACACTGCAGGGCCAACCGTTGACCTTCTCAACCGCAAACGGCAATGCGCTCTCGCTCAACGATGTGGACGCCGGGAGCAGCCCCCTCAGCGTCACACTGGCCATCAGCGGCGCGAACCTGGGCACGCTGACGCTGGGCGGAATCGGCGGCCTGTCCTTCTTGGCTGGCGACGGCAACGCGGATACGGCCATGACCTTCACCGGCTCGCAATCCGCCATCCGCACGGCGCTCAACGGGACGGTTTACACGCCCGATCCCGGCCTCCAGGATGGCCTGGTGACCATCCGCCTGATCAGCAACGACCAGGGCGCCAGCGGCAACGGCGGCCCCCAGTCCGACACCGACCATTTTCAGGTGGACGTCGGCGCGGTCAACGACCCGCCGCAAATTCTGCTGCCCGCCGGCCCGCTCGGCGTGAACGAGGACACGGGCCTGGTCTTCTCGACCGAGGCCGGGACGGCCGTGGTGATCGACGACCGCGACGCGGCGGCCGGCGCCATCAGCGTCACGGTGGCCGCCGGGAACGGCGCGCTCAGCCTGAGCGGCGCGGCCGGGCTCATCTTCCTGGCCGGGGACGGCGCAGCCGACGCGACGCTCACTTTCACGGGCACGCTGGCCAACGTCAACGCCGCGCTCGACGGCCTGACCTTCACGCCGAACGCGGACTACAACGGCCCGGCCTCCCTCGCGCTGAGCGTGGACGACCGGGGCCACACCGGCAGCGGCGGCCCGCTCACGGACGCCGACAGTCTCGCTTTCGTCGTCATCGCCGTAAACGACGCGCCCGCGTTCACGCCGGGCCCCGACCTCAGCGTGTACCGCGAGGACGGCGCCCAGCTCATCCCCGGCTGGGCCACCGCGATCTCGCCGGGGCCGGCGGACGAGGCCGGCCAGGCCCTCGCCTTCACGCTCACGGCCGACAACCCGGCGCTCTTCGCGGTCCAGCCGGCCCTCAACCCGGCCACCGGCGCGCTGACCTTCACCCCGGCCCCGGACCAGGAGGGCGCCGCCCGCGTCACCGTGACGCTGAGCGACGACGGCGGCACGGCGGGCGGCGGCGTGGACGCCAGCCCGCCGCACACCCTCACCCTCACCATCAGCCCGCGCCCGATCTTCTATCTCTTCCTGCCCGTCATCCGGCGCTAAGCCTGCCGCTCCGTTTCCCCGCCCCTCATTCTGGCGTATAATCGTCGTTCAAGACCCGTCCGTGGAGCACACTATGCCAAAGAAAACCGTTTCGCCCAAGGTTGGGGCGAAATCCCTGCCGTCCAGGGCGGCGGCCCCGTCCAAGCCCGTGATGTCCGGCGCGGAAGTGCGCCAGGCGTTCCTGGATTTCTTCGCCGAGCACGGCCACGCCATCGTGCCGTCCTCGTCGCTGGTGCCCGGCGGCGACGCCACCCTGCTCTTCACCAACGCCGGCATGGTCCAGTTTAAAGACGTCTTCCTGGGCACCGACAAGCGGCCGTACACCCGCGCCGTGACCTCCCAGAAGTGCATGCGCGTCTCCGGCAAGCACAACGACCTGGAGAACGTCGGCCCCAGCCCGCGGCATCACACATTTTTCGAGATGCTCGGAAACTTCTCGTTCGGCGACTACTTCAAGCGCGACGCCTGCCGCTACGCCTACGACTGCGTCACCCGGGTCTACGGCCTGCCGCCCGACCGGCTGTTCTTCACCGTCCATCAGGACGACGACGAGGCCTACCGCATCTGGACGCAGGAGATCGGCGTTCCGCCCGAGCGCGTCGCCCGGCTCGGCGACAAGACCAACTTCTGGCAGATGGCCGACGTCGGCCCGTGCGGGCCCACCGCCGAGATCCACTACGACTGGCATCCCGAACTGGGCGTGCCGCCGGCCGACGAGCTCAAAGTCCAGCTGGACGACAACCCGGACAACCGCATGCTGGAGATCTGGAACCTGGTCTTCATGCAGTACAACCAGGCGCCGGACGGCACACGCACGCCGCTGCCCAAACCCGGCGTGGACACCGGCATGGGCCTGGAGCGTATCGCCTCCATCGTCCAGGGCGTGGACAACTCGTACGACACCGACCTGTTCACGCCGATCATGGCCCGCATCCAGGAGGTGGCCGAGCACAGCGAGCCGGAGCGCAAACAGCATCTGGTGGCCTACCGCGTCATCGCCGACCACGTCCGCGCGGCCACCTTTCTGATCGGCGACGGCGTGATCCCGGGCAACGTCGGCCGCAACTACGTCTGCCGCATGGTCATCCGGCGCGCGGCCCGCTTCGGCAGCAAGATCGGCTTTAAAGAGCCGTTCCTGGCGCGCGTGGCCGAGACCGTCATCGAGCACTACGGCGGCCTGTACCCCGAGATCGTCACGCACAGGGCCAGCATCCTGCGCACGCTCACCCAGGAGGAGGAGCGCTTCCAGCGCACGGTGGACATGGGCGTCTCCAACCTGGGCGCGCTGCTCACCGAGCTGGCCGAGCACGGGGAGCAAACGCTCAGCGGCGAGACGGCCTTCAACCTGTACGCCACCTACGGCCTGCCGCTGGAGATCACGCGCGACATCGCCCAGGAACGCGGGATGAAGGTGGACGAGGCCGGCTTCGCCCGGGCGCGCGAGGAGCACGCCGAAGCCTCGCGCACCGAGGTCGGCCCGCTGGGCGGCGAGGAGGTGGCCGTCTTCCGCGCCCTCCTGCAGGACCTGCAGGCCGAGGGCAAGCTGGGGCCGGAGGGCGTGGAGTACGACCCGTACAACGAGATCGTGGTCGAAGAGCCGGTGCTGGCCCTGGTGAAAGACGGCCAGCGCGTCAACAGCGCCCGGCCGGGCGATAAGGTGGAAGTCCTGCTCGCCCGGACCTGCTTCTACGTGGCGTCCGGCGGCCAGGTGGCGGACACCGGCCACATCGCCCACCTCGAGCCCAACCGCGACGAGCCGACCTGGGAAATCCGCGTCGAGGATGTGCGCCGCCCGGCGGCCGGCGTGGTCGTCCATACCGGCACCGTGACGGCCGGCGCGCCGCGCGTCGGCGACCTGGCCCACGCGCACGTGGACGAGGACCGGCGCTGGGACATCATGCGCAACCACACCGCCACCCACCTGCTCCACTCCGAGCTGCGCTACATCCTGGGCGAGCACGTCCGCCAGGCCGGCTCGCTGGTGGCGCCGGACCGGCTGCGCTTCGACTTTACGCACAACGGCATGCTCACCCAGGAGCAGATCACCCAGGTGGCGCGCTCGGTCAACGAGGCCGTCCTGGCCAACTACGAAGTCCGCGTGGAATTCCTCGAGCGCGAGAAAGCCATCGCCGCCGGCGCCATGGCGCTCTTCGGCGAGAAGTACGGCGACGTGGTGCGCACCATCCAGATCGGCGAGCCGGAGCTGTTCAGCTTCGAGCTGTGCGGCGGCACGCACGTCCCGGAGACGGCCGACATCGGCCCCTTCATCATCGTCAGCGAGGAAGCGGCCGCGGCCGGCATCCGGCGCATCGAGGCCGTCACCGGGCGCGGCGCGCTGGACCTGATCCAGCAGCGGCTGGGCGTGCTCGAGAACGCCGCCAGCTATCTCAAGACCACGCCCCAGGACCTGGACCGCAAGGTGCTGACGCTGCTGGACGAGGCGCAGTCGGCGCAGAAGGAGATCGCGCGCCTGCGCCGCGAGCTGGCCCAAAAGGAGCTGGATGCGTTGCTGGCCCGGATGGAGACGGTGAGCGGCGTGCCGGTGCTGGCCGGCGCGCTCTCCAACGCCGACGCCGATACGCTGCGCGATATGACCGACCGCTTCCGCCAGCGGGTGCCGTCCGGCGTAGCCGTGCTCGGCTCGGTGGTCGGCGGGCGGCCCGGCCTGATCGCGTGCGTCACCGACGACCTGGTCTACCGCGGCCTGGACGCCGGCAAGATCGTCAAGACCATCGCCGCGCTGGTGGGCGGCAGCGGCGGCGGCAAGCCGACCCTGGCCCAGGCCGGCGGCAAGGATCCCTCCCGTCTCAACGAGGCGCTGGCCCAGGTGAAGACGGTGGTGACTTCCATGTTGAAATGAGGGCGACAAAACCGCCGAGCCGCCCGCGGGAGGGCGGCCCGCGCTCAATCTTATGGGAGCCGGCTGATGGCTGACGATCTCAAGACCAGGTTCGAGAAGGCCGCCCAGGAGGCGCAGGCGCTGCCCAGGCGCCCGGACAACGAGACCCTGCTCCAGCTCTACGCGCTCTACAAACAGGCGACCAGCGGGGATGTGAAAGGCTCGCGGCCCGGCGGCATGGACTTCGTCGGCCGGGCCAAGTACGACGCGTGGGCCAAGCTCAAGGGCAAGAGCCAGGCCGACGCGATGACGGCCTACGTCGCCCTGGTGACGAAGCTGAAGGGCGGCTAGCGCCGCGCCCGCCCCTCAGACGATCAGTTTCTTCCGATACGCGTCCGGGACGAACGCCAGGCTGACGTCCCACGGCTCGCCCGAGGCCGGCCGCGCCGCCTTCCACACGCCGGCCGGCGGCGCCGGGTTGTTGCGGTCGAAGGTGCGCCGGTAGTAGGCCAGCGTGTCCTTGGGCAGGCCGAGCTCGTCCAGGAAGAAGCCGATCGGGCCGCCGTGCGTCACCAGCGCGATCGGCCCGCTCTGCAGGCTCTGCGCGATGACGCGCTCCCACACCGGCCAGAAGCGGACACGGATGTGTTCCGGCTTCTCCTCCGGCCGCCATTCGGCAATCGCCGCTTCCACCTGAAACGGCAGTTCGGCCACGCTGGCCGCGATTTCGGCCGTGCGCCGCGCCCGCTCCAGCGGGCTGGCGTACAGCCGCGTAACGCCGGCGGCGCGCAGGAAGCGGCCCAATTCGGCCGCCTCCGCCTCGCCCTGCGGCGTCAGCGGCGGACCGGGCGGGAGGTGATAGGGGAGGTCGGTGCGGCTCCAATCCGGGGTGGCGTGCCGCGCCAGGTAGAGGGTGGGGGTCGTCAGGGTCAACTCCATCGGGTGTCCGATCCACAAACCGCGCCCATCATACCGGATTTGCGCCGCGCTGTCCCCCCGCCAGAATGGCTATTGCAGGATGAGCGCCGCGCCTCGCGCAACGTGGCGACCGGCTCAGGCCCCACGGTTTCCTCCCGTCAGGAAGAAGTGTCCGGGCGCGTTCACGTTTTTGGGGGCGGGCTGGCCGAAGGGTCGGGGCGCCGGGAACTGACCGCCCACGGCGGATGCGCCCAGGTGTCCGAGGCGCAGAGACACAGAGCAACGCTGCGTGTATACTGCGGCTCCATGACCTGGTTCATCGAACGCCTGGACGCCGCCGAGGTCAGCCGGGCGGCCCCGGAGCTGGCGGCCCTCCTGCAGAACGCCGTCCACAACGGCGCCGCGCTCGGCTTCCTGCCGCCGGTGACCGACGCCGCCGCGCTCGAGTACTGGCGCGGCGTGGCGGACGCCGTGGCCGACGGCGCGCGGCTGCTCTGGGTTGTGCGCGCCGGGGGCCGGCTGGCCGGCACAGCGCAGCTCGACCTCGCCATGCGCCCCAACGGCCGGCATCGTGCCGAGGTGAT
>DAOUAB010000275.1:0-41721 GCA_034434015.1 Anaerolineales bacterium | reverse complement strand
AGCGGCACCGTCAGGCCATACGGGTCGTAAGCGCCGGTGTCGTGCAGGAAGACGTCGTGGACGCCCAGGATGCGGCCGTCGCGCGTCAGCGCCATTTCGGCGTCGTGGATTTGCCCGCGCTCGTGCGTGGTGGCGACGAAGTTTTCGGCGCGGTCCTCGATCCACTTGACCGGCCGACCGAGCCGCAGGGCCGCCCACGGGATGAGCACCTCCTCCGGGTAGAACATCATGATCTTCGGCCCGAAGCCGCCGCCGATGAAGGGCGCGACGACGCGCACCTGGTTCTCCGAGAGGCCGAGCATGGCGGCCAGCCCGTTGCGGATGACGACCGGCGCCTGCGTCGAATCCCACACGGTGAGCTTGCCGGCGCGCGCGTCCCACTCGGCCACCACGCCGCGGTTTTCCATAGCCGCCGCCGCGCCGTGATCGTAGGTGAAGCGGCGCCGGATGATCACGTCCGCCTGGCGGCGCGCGGCCTCGTAATCGCCCTTGTGCTGGACGACGTGAGCGGCCAGGTTGGACTCCAGGTCGTCGTGGACGCGCGGGGCGTCGGGCGCCAGCGCCTGCTCCAGGTCGGCGGCCACCGGGAGCGGCTCAAAGTCGATGTCCAGGTCGCTCAGCGCGTCCTCGGCCAGGTAACGGCTCTCGGCGATCACCAGCGCCACCGGCTCGCCGACGTGCCGGACTTTGTCTTTGGCGAGCGGCACCTGGGTGCGCGCGTGGAAGACGGCGCCGGGGACGGGCGGCGGCGGGACGAGCAGCGGGCCGGGCTGCCAGTAGTCGCCGAGGTCTTCCGCCGTAAAGACGGCCACAACCCCCGGGCGCCGGCGGGCGCGCGCCGCATCGATGCGCCTGAGGCGGGCGTGGGCGTAGGGGCTGCGGAAGAAAGCGGCGTGCAGCATCCCCGGCAGCTGGACGTCGTCCACAAACAACGCCTGGCCGGTGAGGAGCCGGGGATCTTCGTTGCGTTTGACCGGAGCGCCGAAATAGCGGGTTGTCATGCCCACGCCACCGCCCGGCAGAACGCGGCCTCCCCGCCCTGGAACTTCCACGGGAAAACGCCCAGGGTCAGGCGGCGGTTGTGCAGCTCGGGCCGGCCGATATCGCCGCCCAGGTTCTCGACATGGACGCAGTCGTGCGGGAAGAGGGCGTTGTGCGTCAGTTGATAGGCCGACTCCGGGAAGAGCTCGTCGATCTTGTCCCGGCCGAACTTGGCCTCGGCTTGAGCGCGCACCTTCTGCCAGTGTTCCAGGCCGCCGCGGCCCAGGAAGCGCCCGATGGGCAGGTTCATGGGGTGGTCGGTGGAGATCATGTCCACGCCCCAGATGTGAATCTGCTTCGCCAGCAGCCAGTCGCACAGGCTAAAGTGCGGACCGGGGTGGCGGTGGATGTACTTCTCCTCGTCGGCGTCCGGGCTGAGGAATGAGTACCGGTGCCAGCCGGTGTGGATGAAGAGGATATCGCCTGCGCGCACCTCGACGCGCTTCTCGATGTCGGCCGGCGTGAACACGTCCAGCTCGTCGAGCTGGTCGCTCAGGTCCACGATCACGCCCGGGCCGTAGCACCACTCGATGGGGATCTGGTCGATGGTCTTGCCCTTGGTGATGAAATGGCGCGGCGCGTCCAGGTGCGTGCCCATGTGGTTGGAGGTCATGATGTACTGGGCGTTGACGCCGTGCTCGGCCTTGCGCTTGATGTACTTGACCTCGAACGGCGGGTAGAACGGCCAGAACGAGCAGTCGGCGTTGAGAGGTTGAGAAAGGTCGTAGATTTTCATAACTCATACCTCTCCGCATACGCCAGCACCGCCGCCTCGAAAATCGCCAGCGGCGGGCGCACCAGGCCGGCCCCCACCTGCCCGACGCCGGCGTTTTTGTGCGCGATGCCGGTGTTGATGCGCGGCGCGATGCCCAGCTCCACTACCTTGCGGATGTCGATCCCCGTGGGGGTGCCGCGGAAGTCGAGCACGGGCAGCGTGAAGTGCTTGTGCTCGGCGGCGGTGATCTCGTACATCTCCAGGGTGGCGTTGAGCGCGTCCCTGGGCGTGCCGCCGACGAAGGTGACGATGGCGGGCGCGCCGGCCATGGCAAAGCCGCCGATGCCGGCCGTCTCGGTGATGGCGCTGTCGCCGATGTCGGGGTTGGCGTCCGCCTGCGAGAAGCCGGAGAAGAACAGGCCCACCGGCACCTCGGCCGGGGCCGTGAACCACCGGCCGGGCAGCCCGCTGACGCGGATGCCGAAATCGGTGCCGTTGCGGGCCATGGTGCTGACGATGGTGCTGCCCTCGATCCCGTAGCCGGCGTCGGCCATGGCCTTGCAGGCCGCCATCACCGGGTTGAGCGCGCCGATGGCGTTGTCGCCCAGGAACTGCAGGATGTCGGCCAGGGTCGCCTGATCTTGGACCACCCGCGCCAGGCCCGGCGCGAGCTGCTTCAGGAAGATCAACGAGGCGGCCTTGTTGCGGTTGTGGCCCTCGTCGGCCATGTGCAGGGCCTCGGCGATCAGCGCGCGCAGGTCGATGCCGTTCGTGCCGGCCAGGGCCGCGCCGATGGCCGGACCCAGGACATCGTTCATCCAGCGCAGCTTCTTGAGCACCTCGTCGCTGTAGGCCCCGTAGCGCAGCACCTTGCCGTAGCCCTCGTTGAGGTTGCAGAAGGCGCGGTTGCCGTGGGTGACGTTCTCCACCACGTACACCTGCATGGAGGCCGAGGTCACGCCCGCCATCGGGCCGACGGCGTTGTGCTCATGGCACGGCTCAAACTGCACCGCGCCGCGCTCCGCCAGCGCCGCCGCCTCCGCCTCGCTCTTGGCCAGGCCCTCAAACAGCAGCGCGCCGATGATGGCGCCGCGCAACGGGCCGGACATGCGCGCCCACTCGATCGGCGGGCCGGCGTGCAGGATCAGGTCCGGGCGCATCCCGGGGATGACCTCGCGCGCGGCGGCGACCCCGGTGAGGACCGGCCGGGCGTCCATCATGCGGCTGACGGCAGTCTCGTTGGCTTTTTCGATATCCATAGATGCTCCGTGGCTCACGTCTTTTTCATCTTCGCGAGGATGGCGGCCAGTTTCTCGTTGCCGGCGGCCGGCGGCTTCCAGTCCACGTGGACCGACTGCGCGCCCTGGCCGAGCAAACTGGTGTGGAAGGACTCGACGCCGACGTTGATGGCCGCCAGCGGGGCCTGCGCCAGCCGCTCCAGGGCCACCGCCGGCCCCACGGCCTCCGCCGCGCCGCCGAACCGGCCCGCGACATAGGCCAGCGCCCGCGCCGGGTCGTCAAAGACCACGGCCCCGGCGGCCCGGAAGCGCTCGACCTGGCCGGCCAGGCCCTGCGGGTCCTCGTCGGTGCCGATGACCATCACCACAATCTCCAGTCCCCGCGCGCCGGCGTCGCGCAGCGCCTGCTCCACCGCCGGCGCCAGCTCGCTCGCCGGGTCGGCGTGCGCGCCCTCCCCCAGCACGATGTCCAGCAGGATCAGGCCCACCTGGGGGTCGGCGGCCTCCTGTTTCAGGCGGCGGAGGCGCAAGTCGTTGTCCAGCATCGGATGCAGGCGGCCGACCGTGAACTCGTCGCCGCCCAGATCCAGAATCGTGTGGGCCCGGCTCGTGACCGGGTCGGGCAAAGCCTGGGAGGGGGTGATGGGCGCGTTGGAGTACAGCGGGAACAGCACAGCCTGCAGCGTAAGCATGGCTTCGTAGGCCAGCGTGCCGCCGGAGAACAGCCCGCGGAGGTAGAGGCCGGAGAGCGGCGATTGGCTGGCCGCCTCCCCCGCCTCGGTTCCCGGCTCACTCGCCAGAGCGACCGCCAGCTCCGCTGCTTCACTCAGGCTGGCGGCAAAACGCAGGCGGCCCAACCGCCGGGCGGGGGGCGGGTAGCTGATGAAATCCACGACCACGGGTTTGCCGCAGGCGCGGGCGGCGGCCAGCAGGCGCGCGGCGACCTCGGGCGCGGGCGGTTTGGAGATCAGGACGATCACGCGCGTGGCCGGGTCGCGCGCCAGCAGGTCCAGACTTTGCAGCGCCGTAATCGCGCCGACCTCGGCCTTGAGGTCCCGCCCGCCCGTGCCCAGCGCGTGCGACACGCCCGATCCGAGCGCGTGGATGCGGCTGGCGACGGTCTGCAAACCGGTGCCGGCGGCCGCCACCAGCCCGATCGGGCCGCGCCGGACGCGGTTGGCGAAGCCCAGCCCGACGCCGTTCACGATCGCAGTGCCGCAATCCGGGCCCATCACCAGCAGGCCTTTCTGTTGGGCGGATTGCTTGAGCGCGACCTCGTCCTCGAGCGAGACGTTGTCGCTGTACAGAAAGACGTGCCGGCCCAGGCTGAGGGCCTCGCGCGCCACGCCGGCCGCGAAGCGCCCCGGCACCGAGACCAGCACCCAGCCGGCCTCCGGCAGTTGTTTGACGGCCGCTTCCAGGCTGCGCGGCCGGAACTCGGTCGCGCTGCTCGTCCGTCGACGGGCCAGCAACGCGTCCACCTGCCCCAGCGCCGCGCGCGCCGCGGCCTCGTCCTCGGCCTTGACCACGAGCAGCAGGTCGTCGGCGCCGGCCGCCTGCGCGCCCTCGGTGAGCAGGCCGCTCTGCGCCAGCAGGTCGCGGTTGGCGGGCGTCCCCATCACCACCCCGGCGTCCACCACGCCCGGCAGCCCCAGCAGGCCGCGCTGGAGCTGCATCAGGACGACCGAGTCGTAATACGCGCCGCGCCGAATTTCACTGACGATATGTGTCATTGAGGAGGCCCTCGATGTGTTCAGCCCAAACCAATAGCGGCTCGTCCGCGCGCCAGCGCCCGATCAGTTGCAGCCCGAGCGGCAGACCGTTCGCGGCCCGGCCCGATGGCAGGCCGACGACGGGCAGCCCGGCGTGCGTCCAGGGCAGGTTCATCACCGGCCGCCCGGTGCTCTCCAACCCGGCAGGCGCCGGGCCGGGCGCGGCGGGCGCCAGCCACACCTCCAGGCCGTGCACGTCCATCAGCGCCGTCAGCTCGCCGCGCAACTGCTCCCGCCCGGCCCGCGCTGCCTCCACGGCGTCCGGCGCCGCGGCCCGCCCGCGCTCGATCAACTCAGCGGTCCGGGGGTGATACCGGTCGCGGAAGCGCGCGTACCAATCCGCATGGACCTGGGCCGCCTCGGCCGCCATCAGCAGGTCGTGGCGCGCCTCGATGGCGGCGAAATCCGGCAGGGCCGGCACGGACTTGACAACATAGCCGGCCCCGGCCAGGCGCTGGACGGTTGAACGAAAGTGCGCCAGCATCTCCGGCTCGGCGGCCTCCAGATACGGCCCTTCCGGCACGCCCAACACCGGACGACCGGCCCTTTCCGTCTCCCGTCTCCAGTCTCCGGCTAACACCTCCGCCGCCAGCCTCACGCCGGCCACGTCCGCCGCAAACACGCCGACATGGTCGAGGGACGCGGACAACGGGATCACGCCGGCGCGCGAGACGCGCTCGTAGCTCGGCTTGAAGCCGACCACGCCGCAGAACGAGGCCGGCCGGATGATCGAGCCGATGGTCTGCGTGCCGAGCGCCAGCGGGCACAACCCGGCCGCCACTGCCGCCGCCGAGCCGCTGCTCGAGCCGCCGGGGGTGTGGGTCGTCCCGGCGGGGCTGCGCGGGTTACGCGTCGGGCCGGGGCCGAAGTACGCGAACTCGGTGGAGACGGTCTTGCCCAGCACCAGGGCGCCGGCCGCCCTCAGCCGCGTCACGCTCTCGGCCTGCGGGCCGGCCAGGACCTCCGGCGGCAGGCGGCTCCCGCCCGTCGTCGGCAGGCCGTCGACGTGGAAGATATCCTTGACCCCCACCGGGATGCCGAACAGCGCCGGCCGCGCGGCCGGGTCCGGGTAGCGGGCCAGCAGCGCCTCGGCCTCGCGGCGCAGGCGTCCCCACCGATCCGGCTCCGGCATGAAAGCCAGCACGCCGGGTTCTCGCTCGGCAAAGCGCGTTTCCAGTTGTGACAAGTAATCCGAGAGCGGCCATTGGCCGGAGCGCAGCGCCTGGATCAGATCAGGCAGGCTCGCTGAAATGGACGTCATGGGCCATTCCCCGGTTACGCATTCGCTCCGCGGCAAGTTGGGCCGCTGCGACGATGTTCTGATAGCCCGTGCAGCGGCACAGGTTGCCGGAGAGCGCGGCGCGAATCTCGGCCTCGCTTGGGTCGGGGGTCTCCTGCAGGAAAGCGACCAGCGTCATCAGGATGCCGGACGTGCAATAACCGCACTGCAGGCCGTGCTTCTCCCAGAAGGCCTGTTGGAGGGGGTGAAGTTTGTCCGGCGTCCCCAGCCCTTCGACGGTGGTGAGCGTGTGGCCGTCGGCCTGGACCGCGAACATCAGGCAGGCGCGCACCGGCTGGCCGTCGAGCAGGATGGTGCAGGCGCCGCACACGCCGTGCTCGCAGCCGACGTGCGTTCCGGTCAGCCCGAGGTCATGCCGCAAAAAGTCGCTGAGCAGCAGCCGGGGCTCCACCTGCCGCGTGTAGGTCCGGTCGTTCACCGTGACGTTGACGGTGTGCAACATGCGCCTGTGCTCCGGTTGACGGCCGTTTCCTTATGATGAGCGGGCGTTCGCCCCGAGTGATACCGAAGGGCGGCGCGCTAGCGCGCCTCCACGGCCCGTTCCAGCGCCGTGACCAGCGCCCGGCGGGTGAGCACGCGCGCCAGGTGGCGCTGATAGTCCGGCGAGGCGTGCAGGCTGCCGATCGGCTGGATGTCGCGCTCGGCGGCCAGCGCCGCGATTTCGTCGATGACGGCCGGCGTGAGCGCCCGGCCCTGCAAGGCCGCCGCCGCCGCGCGCGCGACCACAGGCCCTTCGCCGGCGTTGAGGTACACCAGCCGCAGGCGCGGGCCATCCGCCTGCAGGGTGACCACGGCGGCCACCCCCAGCAAGGCATAATCGCCGTGGCGGCGGGCGACCTCGACGAAGGCCGCGCCGGCGGCCGGCGGCAGGGGCGGCAGCGCCACTTCCACCAGCATCTCGTCCGGCTCCAGCGCGGTGGTGAACAAGCCGATGAAAAACTCCTCGGCGTTGATCCAGCGCTCGCCGCGCGTCGAGCGCGCGCGCAGCCGGCCGTTCAGGGCGGTCACCACCACCGGCAGTTCCGCGGCCGGATCGGCGTGGGCCAGGCTGCCGCCGAGCGTCCCACGATTGCGGATCTGCGGGTGAGCGATGTGCGGCGCGGCCTCCCACAGCAGCCGGGCATGGCGGCGGATCAGCGGGTCGCGTTCCAGCCGGCGCTGGCGCGTCAGCGCCCCGATCCGCAGCTCATCCGCCTCGACGCGCACATAGTCAAGCTCGGACAGCCGGTTCAGGTCCACCAGCGCCGCCGGCTGGGCGACGCGGAAATTCATGGCCGGGATCAGGCTCTGCCCGCCCGCCAGAAACCTGGCCTCGTCGCCCAGGTCCGCCTTGAGGGCCAGAGCCGCCGCCAGGCTATCCGGAGCGTGGTACGCAAACGCCGCCGGCTTCATGCCGAAAGTCGCCGCGAAGCAGTTGGCGCCGCCTCACGGGACGAGCCATGTCCCGGTCTCGCGCTTCACGGCGCGCCCGAGATTCTCCGGGTTGCTGATGACGGCCGCCTGGCCGCCGCGCTCCAGGAAGGAAATACAGGCTTCGATCTTGGGACCCATGCTGCCTTTGTGGAAGTGGCCCTCCGCCAGATAACGCCTGGCGTCGGCCAGGGTCAGCGTGTCCAGCCATTGCTGGTCCGGCTTGTTGAAGTTGATGGCGACCTTCTCGACGGCGGTGGAGATCACGAAGACGTCGGCGCGCAGGCTGTTGGCCAGCAACGCCGAAGCGTAGTCCTTGTCAATCACGGCCTCGACGCCGATCAGGTCGCCGCGCTCGTCCTCGATCACGGGGATGCCGCCGCCGCCGACCGCGATGACCGTGAACCCGCCCCGGATCAGCGCCTCGATCGGGTCGCGTTCGACAATGGCCTGCGGCTTAGGCGAGGCCACCACCCGGCGCCAGCCGCGCCCGGCGTCCTCGACCATGGCCCAGCGCTCCTGCTCCATCTTGGCGCGCGCGTCGGCCTCGCTCATGAACGAGCCGATCGGCTTGGTGGGTTTCTGGAAGGCCGGGTCGTTCCTGTCCACCAGCACCTGGGTGACGACGGTGACGGCCTGGTTGGGCAGGCCGCGATGCTTGAATTCGTTGCGCAGCGCCTTCTGGAACATGTAGCCGATAGCGCCCTGCGTGTCCGCGCCGCACGAATCGAGCGGGACCTCGTGCAACTCGTGCCGGGAGAGCTCCGACCGGCGCAGGATGAAACCGACCTGCGGGCCGTTGCCGTGCGTCACGACCACGCTCCAGCCGGCCTGGATCAGGTCGGCAATGTGATGCATGGATTCGCGCGCGGCCTCATACTGGTCCTGCACGCTTTTGCGTTTCTCATCTTTAATGAGGGAGTTGCCTCCCACAGCGACGACGGCGAGTTGGCTCAAGACAGCTGCTCCTGATGGGGATGGATGGGTGAAGGGTGGGGAGAACGGGTAATATGGCTTCACTGTTTATATACTAAGTTGCAGAGCCGGTCAACCGAAAACACGCGCGACCCCCACCCGCGAGGCGTTCCATGTCCTTTCGCACCGAGTCCGATCTGCTTGGCTCCGTCCCCGTCCCGGCCGAGGCGTTGTACGGCGCGCAGACCCAGCGCGCGCTGGACAACTTCCCGCTCGGCCACCAGCGCGCCATCGGCAGCTACCCGACCCTGATCCGGGCGCTGCTCCTGATCAAGAAGGCCGCCGCCCTCACCAACCGCGAGATCGGGGCGCTGTCCCCGGAGCGGGCCGAGGCCATCCTCGCCGCCGCCGACGATCTGCTGGCCCGGGAGCGCCCGGACCAGTTCCCGGTGCACGCCCTGCACGGCGGCGGCGGAGTCTCCGCCCACATGAACGTCAACGAAGTCCTGGCCAATCTGGCCGAGGAACGCCTGGGCGGGCGGCGCGGCGAGTACCGGCGCGTCCATCCCAACGACCACGTCAACCTGCACCAGTCCACCAACGACGTCTACCCGACGGCCGGCCACATGGCCGTGATCGCGCAATGGGCGCGCCTGCAGCCGGCGCTGCGCGGGCTGGCGGAGGCGTTCGACCGCAAGGGCCGCGAATACCGCGGCGTGCGGCGGCTGGCGCGCACGTGCCTGCAGGACGCCGTGGACGTCACCTACCTTGACTTCTTCCGGGGTTATGCCGGTTATCTGGAGCGCGCGCAGGAGCGGCTGGGGGCCGCCGTGGACCGGCTCTACGTTGTCAACCTGGGCGGCACCATCGTCGGGCGGGCCGAGGATGTGCCGGCGCCCTACCTCAAGGGAATCGTGCCGGCCCTGGCCGCCGTGACCGGCGAGCCGCGCTACCGCCAGAGCCCCAATCTGTTCGACGCCGCCCAGAACCCGGACGACCTGGCCGCGGTCTCAGCCGAGCTCGACCTGCTGGCGCGCGGCCTGATCAAGATCGCCCAGGACCTGCGCCTGCTCAGCTCCGGGCCGGAGGCCGGGCTGGGCGAGGTGACGCTGCCGGCCGTGCAGCCCGGCTCGTCGATCATGCCGGACAAGATTAACCCGACCATCCCCGAGTTCGTGATGCAGCTGGCGTTCAAGGTCATCGGCCACCACGCCATGTGCGCGGCCGGCCTGAACCACGGCGACCTAGACCTGAACATCTGGGAGAGCAGCATGGTCTTCGCCGTGCTCGAGTCGATGGAGCTGCTGGAGAGCGCGGCCGGGGTCTTCGAGGCGAAGTGCGTGCGCGGGCTGACGGTCAACGCCGAGCGCAGCGCGCGCCACGCGGACACGCTCATCCCCATGCTCGTGCGGCTGGCGCGCCGGCACGGGTACTCCACGGTGACGGCCATCTGCAAGGAGGCCGGCCCGGACGCCGGCTATCTGCGCGAATTGCTGGCGGCGCGGCTGGGCGACGACCCCGGACCGGGTCCGCTTCAGATCCCCAGGTAGGCCTTGCGCACCTCGTCGTTCTGCGCCAGGGCGCGGGCCTCCCCCTCCATTGTGATGCGGCCCTCGCTGAGCACGAAGGCGTAATCGCTCACGGCCAGCGCCATGTGCACGTTCTGCTCAACCAGCAGCATCGTCAGCCCCTCGCCCTTGAGCTGGCGCAGCGTCTCGAACAGGCTCAGCGTCAGCAGCGGCGAGAGGCCCAGCGACAGCTCATCAATCATCAGGATGGACGGCGAGGCCATCAGGCCGCGCGCCACCGCCAGCATCTGCTGCTCGCCGCCGCTCATCGTCCCGGAGCGCTGGCGCAGGCGCTCCTTGAGCCGCGGGAAGATCGTAAACACCCGCTCCAGATTCTGCCGGAAGAGCCGCCGGCCGCGCGGGCCGGTGGCCCCCAGTTCCAGGTTCTCGTACACCGTCATGTCGGTGAAGAGCTGCCGGCCCTCCGGCACCAGCACCAGGCCCAGGTCGGCCTTGGCGTGCGCCGGCAGCGCGCGGATGTCGCGCCCGTCGAACGTGATCCGGCCGCGCCACGGCCGCACCAGGCCCATCAGCGTGCGCAGCAGCGTGGTCTTGCCGGCCCCGTTGGAGCCGATCAGGGCGGTCAGCTTGCCGGCCTCCAGGCGCAGCCCGGCCTGCCACAAGATCTGCAGCTCGCCGTAGCCGGCGTCCAGTTCGGCGATCTCCAGCAGCGCCATGCGGTTACGCTCCCTCCTCGTCCCAGCCCTTCACCACCAGCCGGAAAATGTCGGACTCGGTGATGATGCCCACCAGGCGGCCGGCCTCGACCACGGGCAGGCCCGCGATCTTGTGGGTCAGCATGAGCCGGGCGGCCTCGCGGACCGGCGTGTCCGGCGAGACCGTGACCGGATCGCGGTGCATGATGTCCTTGAGCGGCAGGCGGGCCAGCAGGTAGTGCAGCTCGTAGATGCTGAGCGTGGTCGCCGAGGAGGGCTCCGCGCCGCGGATGTCGCCGCGGGTGACGATGCCGACCAGCCGCCCGCCCTCCAGCACCGGCAGGCGCCGGATTTTGTGCGTCACCATCAACTGGTGCGCGTCGGGCAGCGACATGTGGACGTCGGCCGCAATCGGGTTGGGCGTCATCCAGTCGCGGACGAGCCAGTTTTGCATGGAAGCCCTCCGGGGCGGCTAGCCGCCCTGCAGCTGCTGCGCCAGTTTGGGATCGCCAAAATACGCCTCGACCACCCGCGGGTCGGCGGCCACGGCCTGCGGCGGGCCGCTGGCGATCAACTGGCCGAAGTCCAGGACGAGCACATGGTCCGAGAGCGCCATGACCGCGTGCATCACGTGCTCGATCATCAGGATCGTGATCCCCTGGTCGCGGATCTTGCGCACGGTCTGCACCATCTCGGCGATCTCGGTCGGGTTGAGGCCGGCCAGCACCTCGTCCAGCAGCAGCAGGTGCGGCTCGGCGGCCAGGGCGCGGGCCAGCTCCAGGCGCTTCTTCTGGGCCACGTTCAGGCTGCCGGCCGGCAGGTCGGCGCGCGGCGCCAGCCCCACCCGGGCCATGACCTCGTCGGCCACGCGCGCGGCCTGGGCCAGCCCGTGGCGCTTGTGGCCGAAACAGGCGCCGGCCATCACGTTCTCGCGCACGGTCAACTCGTTGAGCGGCTGGACGATCTGATGGGTGCGCGCCATCCCCAGGCGGGCCAGGTGATAGGGCTTGGCGGCCGTCACGTCCCGGCCGCGGAAGAGGACCCGCCCCTCGTCCGGCGCGTAGACGCCGTTGATGGTGTTGAAGAGCGTGGTCTTGCCGGCGCCGTTCGGGCCGATCAGGCCCAGGATCTGATGCTCCGGCAGATCGAAGGTCACCTGCGTCAGCGCCTGCAGGCCGCCGAAGCGCTTGGTCACGCCTTGAACCGAGAGCAGGGTCGTCACGCCAGCACCCTCCGCAGCGGCGCGACGCGCCGCCGCAGCCAGCCCACCGCGCCCGTCGGGATAAAGAGCACGATCAACAGCAGGAGGACGCCGGACACGGAGAGCTGGATGTCCCCGAAGAAGTCGCTGGTCACCAGATAGCCGCGCATGCCCTGGTAGGCCAGGGCGCCGAGCAGCGGGCCGAGCACGGTGCCCTGCCCGCCCAGCATGACCATCACCAGCAATTCGATCGAGGCGTGCAGCGGAAAGGCGTCGTGCGGCTCGATGTTGCCGTTCTTGAAGAAGAACAGGGCGCCGACCGCGCCCGGGATGACGGCCGAGAGCACGTAAGCCCAGGTCTTGGCCCGCGGCGCGACCACGCCCATGATCTCGGCCGCATCCTCGTTCTCGCGGATCGCCTGCAGGCCCAGACCGAACCGGGACACGCGCACGAAATGGCTGACGACGACGGCGGCCAGGGCCAGCGCCGCCGCCAGGTAAAACGCCAGCGCCAGCGCCTGGGCGGCGCCGCCGTACGCCTGATAAACCCGGAAGTTCAGCGTCATGCCGATCGGGCCGCCGAACGGCTCGAAGTTGTTGATAAAGGCCTTCAACGCCTCGTTGACGCCGATGGTGGCGAGCGCGAAGTAAGCGCCGCGCAGGCGCAGGATGGCCGCGCCGAGCAGAAAGGCCAGCAGGCCCGCGGCCAGCCCGGCGGCCAGCAGGGCCGGCCACAGGGGCCACCCCTGGGCGCTGAGCAGGTAGAACCCCACGTAGCCGCCGAAACCGTAGAAGACGATGTGCCCGAAGCTCACATAGCCCGAATAGCCGAGCAGGATGTTCAGGCTGGAGGCCAGCGCCACGGCCTTCAGCAGCGTGAAGGCGCTCTCGCGATCGGCGGCCTTGCCCGTGACGATCGGCCAGAGCACCAGGGCCGCGACCACAACGAGCGGGACCAGGAGGCCGGTGTGTCTGCGCCAGCCGCTCATCGCTTCGCTCCCAGGAGCCCGGCCGGGCGGACGAGCAGGATCAGGACAAAGAGCGCAAACTCAATCACGGGCACCCAGGAGCTTTCCAGGAAGGCCGGGATGATGCCCTCCAGCAGGCCGAGGATTAACCCGCCCAGCAGCGCGCCGACGGGGCTGCCCAGGCCGCCCAGGACGCCGATGACGAAGCTCTTGAGCTCATAACTGCCGCCGGACAGGATGCTGAACGGGAAAAAAGTGGCGATCAGGGCGCCCGAGACCGCGGCCAGCATCGTCCCCAGCCCGAAACTCAGGGCCAGGATGCGGGTGGACGGGATGCCCATCAACTCCGCCGCCGCCCGGTTGTTGGCGACCGCGCGGATGAACTTGCCGGGCCGCGTCCGGTACAGGAACAGGTACAGCGCGCCCGCGTACAGGATGGCCACCAGCGCCGCGACCAGGCGCGTGCCCAGCAGTGTGACGGGGCCGAGCGGGAGGCTGCCCAGGCTGAAATCCACGTTGTAGGGCGAGGTCGTGAAAACCGCCGTGCCCAGCCCGATGATGATCATGTTCACGGAGAACGTCGCCAGGAGCGACGACAGGTGGGGGGCGTTGATGACCCGGTGCACCGCCACGGCGTAGATCAGGACGCCCAGCAGCAGACCGAACGCCGCGATCACGAACAGGCCCAGGTAAGGGTTGACCCCGGCCCGGAGGAACAGGAAGAACGTCCCGAACATGCCCAGCGTGATGATCGGGCCGTGCGACAGGTTGATGACGTTCATGACGCCCCAGATCAGCGTCAGGCCCATGGCCGCCAGCCCGTACACCAGGCCCAGCAGGACGCCGTCGGGAAGGGAGGCCAAGAGCAGGCTCAGCGACTGCATGGTCGACTCCGCTGACGAGACGGGCGTCACCCCACGGTGTCGGGCCCGCGGGGTGACGCCGCGCCACAAACCGGCTACGGGGCCGGGACCGGGTAGAGCGGATCGGCCGTGGCGACTTCCGCCGGCCAGATGACCTCGCGGACGAGCGCGCCGGCGTCGTCCTTCTGCCACTGGACCACGACCATCTGGTGGCTGATTTGCAGGCCGTGCGCCTCGGCGGACGTGTCGAACTTGATGCCGCCGTAGAAGGTGAAGATGTCCATGGCCTCCAGGGCCGCTTTCACCTTCGCCGGGTCGGTCGAGCCGGCGTCGAGGATGGCCTTCTGCAGCACCAGGCCGGCCGCGTAACCGCCGGCCGCATGGTAAGTGGGCTTGTCGCCGAAGGCCGCTTCATAGGCGGAGGCAAATTCCGCGCCGCTGGGCCCGAACCACTCGCCGCCGACGCTGGCGGCCTCCTCCTGGGTGTGGGTCGCCTTCAGCTCCCACTGGCTGGACGTGGACACCCCCAGCGCGGCGTCGCCCAGCTCCGGGAACTTCGAGTCGGCCGGGGCGACCAGCAGCGACGTGAACTTCAGGCCGACCTTGCGCTCGTACAGCTGGCGCGCAAAGGTGCTGCCATCCGGATAGTGCCCGCCGCCCAACAGCACCGTGGCGCCCGACTCCGTCAGCTTGTTGATCACCGGGCCGAAGTCGGTGGTGTCGGAGGCGTAGCCTTCCTCCAGCACAACCTCGAAGCCCTGCGCCTCGAGATACGGTTTGAGGCCGGTCACGACGCTGGTCGAAAACTTGTCGTTCTCATGCACGATGGCGACCCGGGCCCCCGGGTCCAGCTTCTTGAGCATATCGACCGTGCTGATCAGGTACAGGCTGCCGGGCGTATAGAGCTGGAAGATATGGGTGTAGCCCTGCTTGTAAGCGTCGTCCTCGGCCGCCCCGGCCGTGATCATAACCTTGCCGTTCTGCTCGGCGATGATGGCCGCGGCCGCCGTCAGGCCGGAGGAATACGGGCTGATCAGGAAGTCCGCGTTGTCCTCGGTGATCAGGCGGGTATACAGCTCCTGGACGCGTTCCTTGTTGGATTCGTCGTCGTAGGTTTTCGCCGCGAATTTGACGACGCTGCCGTCCGGCAATTTGAGGCCGCCGGCCGCGTTGACCTGGTCCATCCACAGGTTGAACCCGTTGACCTGGCGCTTGGACGAGACCTCCTGCGAGCCGGTCAGCGAGGACGTGAAGCCGATCACGACGGTCGTTTCCGCGGCGGCCGGCGGAGCGGCCGGCGTGGCCGCCGGGGCGCAGGCCGCCAGCAGCAGGGCAACAAGGGACAACCGGCTGAACAGCGAGAGCAATTTGCGCATGGGCCTCCTCCTGAGTGTGGCTGATCCCACTCTAGCGCCACCCACAGGAACAAGGCATAAACGCGCGGGCGCGGGTTATAAAAACGGTGTTAACAAACGGGCGCGGAGGTCACTCGAACCGGTACCCGACCCCGTGCTCGGTGAGCAGGTGGCGCGGGTTGAGCGGCTCGGCTTCGATCTTCTGGCGCAGGCGCCGGATGTAGACGCGCAGGTACTCGGCCTCGTCGCCGTACTCGGCGCCCCACACCTGCCGGAGCAACTCGCGGTGGGTGAGGACCTTGCCCGGGTTGCGCATGAGGAGGTGCAGCAGCTCGAACTCGGTGGGGGTGAGGCGCAGCGGCTCGCCGCGCAGGGTGACGGTGTGGGCGGCCGGGTCGAGCACTAAATCCCCGGCCGTCAGCGCGCCGGCGCCGAGCGACCCCGTCTGTGGACGCGCGCGGCGCAGCACGGCGCGCACCCGCGCCAGCAATTCCTCGACGCCGAAGGGCTTGGTCAGGTAGTCGTCGGCGCCCAGGTCGAGGGCGGTCACTTTATCCTTCTCCTCGCCCAGCGCGGTCAGGATGATGATCGGGACGGGCGAGGTCTGCCGGATGCGGCGCGTCGTCTCCAGGCCGTCCATGGTCGGCATCATGACGTCCAGGATGATCAGGTCCAGCGGCTGGGTGTTGAAGACCGCCAGCGCCTCCAGGCCGTTGCCGGCGGTGTGCACGACGAAGCTGCGCGCTTCCAGGTTCTTGCGGATGAAGTCGCGCAGCGGCTGCTCGTCGTCGACGACCAGGACGGCGGGGCGCGCGGTCATGGGGACCTCAAGGGCAGCGTGAACGCGAACACCGCGCCGCGCTCGGTCGGCTCCACCCAGATGCGTCCGCCGTGCGCCTCCACGAACCCCTTGCAGATCGCCAGGCCGAGGCCGGCGCCGCCGGTCCGCTGCGTCAGGCCGGTGTCGATCCGGTAGAAACGGTCGAACACCCGCTCGCGGTGCTCGGCCGGGATGCCCGGGCCGTCGTCGGCCACGCGCACCAGCACATGGCCGTCGGCGCGCTCGGCCTGAATGCGGATGGGCGAGTCGGGCGGCGCGTACTTGACCGCGTTTTCGATGAGATTCCGGAACACGGCCTCCAGCCGGGTCGGGTCGGCCGGGAAGAGCGGCACGTCCGGCGCGACCTCCAGTTGCAGCCGCAGGCCGGGGTCCGGCCGGGCGCGGGCCGCGGCGCGCCGGGCGAGCGGCGCCAGGGCGCACAGCTCCCGGTGGACGACGAACGTCCCGGCCTGGATCTTGGAGAGGTCGAGCAGGTCAGTGACCAGGGCGCTCAGGCGGTCGGTCTCGGCCGAGGCGACCTCCAGGAATTCGCGTTGGGCGGCCGCGTCCCACTCCACATCCTGCGCCAGGAGCGAGGTGATGTTGCCCTTGATCGTCGCCAGCGGGGTGCGCAGTTCGTGCGAGACGGTGGCGATCAGGGCCGACTTCATCCGGTCCAGCTCTTTGTCGCCGGTGACGTCCAGCCAGAGCTGGCCGCGGCCGATCAACTGGCCGCGCTCGTCGGTGACGTCGAAGGATTGCAGGCGCAGGTCCAGCGTCCGGCCGCGATGCTGGACGACGATCTCCACCGGCGCGGCGCCGGCTTCGGCTCCGGCCGCCTGGGCGAGCAGCCGGTCGCGCAGGGCGGCGGCGGTATAGGCGCCCGCCTCATCCGGCTGGATGTCGGCCAGTTCGCAGAGGCGCCGGTTGCAATACAGGACGCGGCCATCGGAGCTTTCCAGGATCAGGCCGTCGTTGAGCGACTGGACCAGCGCCTCCAGCGTGCGCGTCTGTTCGCGCAGTTTCTCGTCGGTCAGCGCGAACAGGCTGGCGTTCTCGATGGCCATGGCCGCCTGGTTGGCGAAGTTGACGATCAGGTTGAGCTCCTCGGTCGAGCAGACGCGCGGATCGCGCCAGTAGACCATCAGGGCCGTGGGCGCGGCGTGCGGCGTCAACAGCGGCACGGCCACCAGCGCGCGATAGCCCTCCGTGCGGGCGCGTTCCAGCAGCGTGGGCGGGAAGTCCGGCTCGGTCTCCACGTCGCTCACCTGGACCAGCCGGCCCTCCAGGATGGCGCGCACCGAGGGGAAGATCGGGCGCGCGTGGACCGAGCGGGTGCGGATGCGGCGCACGTAATCGTCGGACAGGCCGCGCGCCGCGCGCAGACGCAGCTCCCCGGCGCGCTCGTCCAGCGCGATGATGGCCGCTTTGTCCACGGCCAGCAGCCGCTGGACCTGCTCGAGGATCGTGTCCAGCACCTTGCCGGCATCCAGCGTGGAGACCACGGCCGTGCTCGTCTCGAGCAGGGTGGAGAGCTCGGCGAAGCGGCGCTCGATGTCGCGCTCCATCTGCGACAGCGCGCGGACCAGGTCGCCCATCTGGTCGGGCCGGCCCGAGTGCGCGGCCAGGTCGGCGCGGTCGGCGACGGTGACCGCGCCCTGGCTGATGGCGGCGCTGAAGCCGGCCAGGCGCTCCAGCGGCGCGATGACGCGGCGCGACAGCATCATCCAGAAGAACAGGCCGCCCACCAGGAACACGCCGATGGCGATGAGCAGGCCGTTGTGGAAGGCGCGCTGTGAGGCGAAGGCATGGTCGGTGGGATGGTGGACGATGACCGCCCAGCCCGCCGCGGCAATGGGGACGTAGCTGCGCAGCCACTCGCGGCCCTCGGCATCCCGCCCGATCCGGCTGCCGGTCGCCCCGGTCAGGACGAGGTCGGTCTCGGCGGCGAAATCCGCGCGCGCGGCGGTGAGCAGGCGCGTCGGATCGGAGTCGGCCACGATCTGGCCGGTGGCGTCCAGGATGCTCACCCGCAGGCCGGCCGTCGGGTCGGACGCGATCTGGGCCAGGGTGCGCGAGATCTGCTCCAGCGACAGGTTGGTGCCGACGACGCCCAGGAAGCGGCCCTGCGCGTCGGTGATCGGCGCGACCGCCGTCGCCACCGGCTGCCGGGTCGTCGGCGAAATGCGCCCGGCCGACATCAACGGGGCCGCGGCGGCGCGCGCGTCGGCGAAGTACTGGCGGAAGGAGAAATCGGTGCCGACCGTGGAGAGCGGGCCCTCCGGGTAGTGGTACAGCATGACGCCGTCCGCGCCCAGGAGGTAAATCAGGTTGATCTCCGCGCGGGCGGCCGTCACCGGGGCGAAGAGCGCGCGCAGCCGGTCCGGCGCCGGGGACCGGACTGCAGGCGAGGCCGCCAGCTCGGCGACGGTGCGCAGCGCGTTCTGGAGCGCGGCGTCCGTCTCCAGGGCGATGGAGCGGGCCAGCGCCTGGTCGGCGGCGCGCACGTCCTGCGCCAGACGCGCCCCGGCGGCGGCGTCGAAGATCAGGGCCGCCACGATCACGGGGCCGACAAACAGCAAGTAGAGCGCCAGAAGCTGCAGGCCCAGGTCGCGGCGGAACGGCAGCCAGCGCGGCATGCCGACATTATAGGACCGAACCCCCCCTGACACACCCCCTCCGCGATCAGATTGCCGGCGAACCAGGACCCGCTGTCCGCCCTCGGGCCCCGGCCTGCCCGCGTTTGAGCCGCGCCGGCCCGTGTTTCCGGCCGGGCACCCCGCCATAAACCGGGCCGGCTCTCGCCCCGGTCTGACCAGGGGGCGGAGCTGCGAGGCTCAGTTTGCCTGTCGCGGCCGGTACTGGAGGGCCTCGGCCAGGTGCGCGGGCCGGATGGCGTCCGCGCCGGCCAGATCGGCGATGGTGCGCGCCAGCTTGAGCACCCGGTGGAAGGCGCGCGCCGTCAGGCCGAGCTGCGCCATGGCGGCCTTCACCAGCGCGTTGCCGGCCTCGTCCAGCTTGCAGTGCTTGCGCAGGTCGGCCGGGCGCATGTCGGCGTTGCACGTCAGGTCGGGCCGCTCGGCGTTGCCGACCGAGGCGAAACGGCGCCGTTGCCGTTCGCGCGCCGCCTCCACCCGCGCCCGCACGGCTTCGGAAGCCTCGCCCAGCCGCTGGTCGGTGAGCCGGGCGTAATCCACGCGCGGCACGTCCACGTGGATGTCGATGCGGTCCAGCAGCGGGCCGCTGAGGCGCTTCTGGTAGCGCGTCACCGTCGTGGCCGAGCACGAGCAGGCATGCGCGGCGTCGCCGTAATAGCCGCAGGGACAGGGGTTCATCGACGCCACCAGCATGAAATTGGCCGGGAAGGTCAGCGCGCCGCGCGCCCGCGCGATCGTGACGATCTTGTCCTCCAGCGGCTGGCGCAGCACCTCCAGCGTCTTCTGGGCGAACTCGGGCAGTTCATCCAGAAAGAGCACGCCGCGGTGCGCCAGCGAAATCTCGCCCGGCCGCGGGCCGTTGCCGCCGCCGACCAGGCCCGCCATGGAGATCGTGTGGTGCGGCGCCCGGAACGGCCGGTGCTGGACCAGCGGCGCGCCTGAAGGGAGCTGGTCCGCCACCGAGTAGATGCGCGTGATGTCCAGCGCCTCGTCGATGGTGAGCGCCGGCATGATGGACGGCAGCGCGCGGGCCAGCAGAGTCTTGCCGGCGCCGGGCGGCCCGCTCATCAGCACATTGTGCCCGCCGGCCGCCGCCACCTCCAGCGCGCGCTTGACGTGCTCCTGGCCTTTGACGTCGCGGAAATCGACCGGCGTGAAGGCCGGGCCGGCCGCGACCTCGGCCGTCACGGTCAGCGGCTGGATCGGGCGCGCGCCTGAAAAGTGGTCCACCAGTTCGGCCAGGTGGCCCACCGGGAGCACCTCCACCTCGGGCACGAGAGCCGCTTCGCGCGCGTCGGACTCCGGCACGATCAGCGTCCGGTAACGCTGCTGGCGCGCCAGGGCCGCCATGGGCAGTACGCCGCGCACATGCCGCACCGTCCCGTCCAGCGAGAGCTCGCCCACCAGCAATGCCCCGTCGAAGGCCTCCGGCATGATCTGGCCGGCGGCCGCGAGGACGCCCAGCGCGATGGGCAGATCGTAGGCTGGACCCTCTTTGCGCAGGGCGGCCGGCGCCAGGTTGACGGTGAGCCGTTTTTGGGGGAAGTAGAAACCGGCGTTGCGGATGGCGGCCTGCACGCGCTCCCGGCTCTCCTGCACGGCGGCGTCCGGCAGGCCGACGATGGTAAAACTCGGCAGGCCGTTGGCGGTATCGACTTCGACCTCGACGACGGCGCCGTCCAGGCCGACGACGGCGCAGGAATGGACCTTGGCCAGCATGCGGCCAGTCTAGGCCAGCCGCACAACGCCGCTCAAGTTGGCGTTGGTCGTGACTCCAACCGAAACCCACGCAATCCGATCCGGCTTCGCGTTATTGTAGAATAGAGGCCCAATACCGCCGGGGGATCGTCCGCGTGCCGGCGCGGGAAAAACTATGGCTACTGCCAACATCCTGATCGTCGAAGATCAGAACATCATCGCCATGGACCTGAAGAGCCGGCTGCTCAGCCTGGGCTATCAGGTGGCCGGGACCGCCGCCCAGGCCGACGACGCGCTGCGCCAGTGCGCGGAGATGCGGCCGGACCTGGTGCTGATGGATATCCGGCTCAAAGGTGAGATGGACGGGGTCCAGGCGGCCGAGCGCATCCGGGCCGAGTTCGGCCTGCCCGTGATTTTCCTCACGGCCCATTCGGATGAGCAGACGCTGCGCCGCGCCCAACTGACCGAACCCTACGGCTACATGCTCAAGCCGTTCGAGGACCGCGAACTGCACATGGCGATCGAGATCGCCCTGTACAAGCACCGCACAGAAAAGAAACTCCGGACGCACGAGCGCTGGCTGGCCGCCATCCTCCAGGGCATCGGCGACGCCGTTATCGCCGTTGATGTCCACGGTCTGGTCCAGTTCCTCAACCCCGTCGCCGCGGCGCTCACCGGCTGGACGGCGGCCGAGGCCCAGGGCCGGCCGGTGGCCGAGGTCTTCAACGCCGTCGACGCGCACACCCGCGCCCGGATCGACAACCCGCTCAGCCTGGCCCTGGCGCAACAGCGCTTCGTCTCGCTGCCGGACCAGACGCTGCTCGTCACGCGCGACGGGCGCGAAATCCCGGTGGACGACAGCGCCGCCCCGATCCGCGACGACCAGGGCCGGCTCACCGGCGCCGTGCTGGTCTTCCGCGATGTCACCGAGCGCAAGCGCGCCGAGGAGCACCTGCGGCACCTGGCCTATCACGACTCGCTGACCGGCCTGCCCAACCGCGCGCTGTTCCACATCCTGGTCGGCCGGGCGCTGGCCCACGCCCAGCGGCACGGCCGGCGCGGGGCCGTCCTGTTCCTGGACCTGGACCGATTCAAAAACGTCAACGACACGCTCGGCCACCCGATGGGCGACCTGCTGCTCCGGGCGGTCGCCGCGCGCCTGACGCGCACCCTGCGCCAGAACGACACCGTCGCGCGCCTGGGCGGCGACGAGTTCACGGTCCTGATCGAGGAGGTGGAACAGCCGCAGGACGCCGCCCGCGTCGCCGAGAAGATCCTGAGCGTGCTGGCCGAGCCGTTCGACCTGGGCGGGCACGAGGTCTTCGTCGGCGGCAGTCTGGGCCTGGCGATCTTCCCGCACGACGGCGACGACCTGCACACCCTGCTGCGCAACGCCGACACGGCCCTGTACCGGGTGAAGGAACAGGGCCGCAACGGCTACGCGTTCTACCAGGCGGAGATGAACGCCGCCGCCCTCACCCAGCTGACCCTGGAGATGAGCCTGCGCCGGGCGCTGCAACGCGGCGAATTCGTCCTGTACTACCAACCCAAGGTCGCGCTCAACACCGGCCGCATCGTGGGGGTCGAGGCGCTGCTGCGCTGGCAGCGGCCTGAACTCGGCCTGGTCCCGCCGTCCCAGTTCCTGCAGCTGGCCGAAGAGACGGGCCTGATCGTGCCGATCGGCGAATGGGTCCTACAGACCGCCTGCCGCCAGGCCCAGGCCTGGCGCAGCGCCGGCCTGACCCAGCTGCGGGTCGGCGTCAACCTGTCCAACCGCCAGTTCCGGCAGCCGGACCTGGTGGCCATGGTCCGGCGCGCGCTCGACGAGGCCGGACTGCCGCCGGAGGCGCTCGAACTCGAGCTGACCGAGACGATCATCATGCAGGAACGGGACAGCGCGGTCGCCAAGCTCCAGGCGCTGAAAAAGATGGGCGTCTACCTGTCGATCGACGACTTCGGCACCGGCTATTCGGCGCTGGAGTACCTCAAGCATTTCCAGGTTGACGGGCTCAAGATCGACCAGTCCTTCGTGCGGTCGGCGCACGAGGACAAGGAGGATGAAGCGATCGTCAAAGCCATCGTCACCCTGGCCCACAACCTGAACATCCGCGTGACGGCGGAGGGCGTGGAGACGCTGGAACAGCACAGCTTCATCAAGGCCTGCCTGTGCGACGAGACCCAGGGTTACTACTTCGGGTACCCGATGCCGTCGGACGCGTTCCTGCGTTTCATGCGCAAGGGCACCGGCAGCCTGAGCCTCGGCCCCGGACCTCAGCCGGCATGAATCCCCACAGCCGCCTCCGACCCCGCCTGTCGTTTCGGGGCGCGTCCCTGGCGGCCGCCGGGCTGGTGCTCGTCAACGTAGCGCTGATCGCCGTCCCATACCCGGACGCCTGGCTGCGCACCGCCGCCAATAGCGCTCTCACGATCCTGGTCACCGGCCTGGCCAGCCTCAGCCTGTGGCGCGCGGCGCGACGCATGGCGTCCGCCGGAGGCCGCGCGTACTGGGCCTGGCTCTGCCTGGCTGGCGGCGCGTTCGCCGCCCACCTGGGCAGCGCCGCGTGGGGCCTCGGCGAAGTGCTCCTGGGCCAGAACCCGGCCGGGCAGGCCCCGGAGCTGCTCTTCCTGCTGGCTTACGGACTGATAGCGGCCGGCGTGTTGCTGCTGCCGGCGGCGCGTTTCCGGGGCCTGGCCGCCCTCCGGTCGGCGCTGGACCTGGGCCTCGTGCTCATCGCCGGGGGCCTGTTGCTGTGGGTGCTCGTCGTCGGTCCGACGCTGGCCCGCACCGCCGCCGACCCCGTGACGCAGGCGCTGGCGCTCCTCTACCCGGCCCTGGACTTCATGCTCTGGGTCGGCTTCTTGCAGCTGCTGTTCCGGCAGGCCTGGTCGCGCGACCAGGCGCCGCTGGCCCTGATCGCCGTCAGCCTGGCTACGCTGATCGTCACGGACATCGTCTACACGCTCCAGACGCTGTACGGGACGTATCGGACCGGCGGCTGGCTCGACCTCGGCTGGACCGTCAGCTTCGCCCTGGTCGGCCTGGCGGGCGTCCTGCAGGCCGAGCAGAGTCGCGCCCCCTCCCCCGCCTCCCCCGCCTTCCCCGCCGCCCCGGCCAGCTGGAGCCAGGCCGCTCCTTATCCCTGGGTCGTCGCGGTGGGCGCGCTGCTCCTGGCGACCAGCTTCTTTGACCTGCGCCTCGAGCACCATGTCCTCGAGGTCGGTTTTGTCGGTCTGGTCGCGCTGGCAGCCGTGCGGCAGTTCATCGCCGTGCGCGAAAATCTGCAACTATACGCGGCCGCCCAGCGCGAGATCATGCAGCGCGGATGGTCGGAGGTCGAAATCCGTCGGCTGAACGAGACTCTGGAGGACCGGGTCCGCGAACGCACCGACCAGCTCGAGACGGCCAACCGGGAGCTGAAGAGGAGCGAGGCCCGCAACCGGTTCCTGCTCAAGGCGGTGCCCGACCTGCTGTTCATCCTCAGCCGGGAGGGTGTATTTCTGGATTACCATGCGCCCGCGAATAGCCGCCTGTACGCGCCGCCGGAGGCCTTCCTGGGGCGCGCGCTGAAGGACGTCTTGCCGGAGGCGGTGATGGCCGGCGTGGGCCAGGCGCTCGAGCGCCTGCGGCAGACGGGCGAGATGCAGGTGGTCGAGTACAACCTGCCGGGGGAAAGCGCGGCGGCCCTGTACGAGGCCCGGCTGATGCCGCATGAACAGGAGACGATCCTGGTGGTCGTGCGCGACATCACCGAGCGGCGGCGGGCGGAGGCCGCCCTGCGCGAATCCGAGCGGCGCTTCCGCGAGACTCTGGAGAACGTCGAGCTGGTGGCGGTCAGCCTGGACACGGCCAGCCGCCTCACCTTCTGCAACGACTTCCTGCTCAAGCTCACCGGCTGGCGGCGCGAGGAGGTGCTCGGCCGCCCCTGGTTCGACCTGTTCGTCCCCGGCGAGCCGGAGGTCAAGGCGCTGTTCGCGGCGGCGCTCCAGCAGGACACCGTCCCGGCGCATTTCGAGAACAGCATCGTCACGCGTTCCGGCGACATCCGCTGGATCTCGTGGAGCAACACCACCCTGCGCGACCTCGACGGGCGCGTCGTGGGCATGGCCAGCCTGGGCGAAGACGTCACCCTGCGCCGTCAGGCGGCCGCCGATCTGGTGGCCTCGCTGCGCGACAAAGAAGTGCTGTTGAAGGAAATCCACCACCGGGTGAAGAACAACCTGCAGGTGATCAGCAGTCTGCTCAATCTGCAGTCCCGCGCGGTGGTCGACCCGCACGCCCTGGAGCTGTTGCGCGACAGCCAGAGCCGCGTCCGGTCGATGGCGCTGGTCCACGAGAAGTTGTACGGGTCCAGCGACCTGGCCCGCATCGACTTCGCCGAGTACGCGCGCAGCCTCGCCGCCCAACTGCTGCGCACCTACGCCCGGCAAGCCGACAACGTCGCCCTGCACATCCAGGCCGATGGCTGCTGGCTGGACATCGACACCGCCGTCCCGTGCGGCCTGATCCTCAATGAGCTGGTCTCCAACTCGCTCAAGCACGCCTTCCCGGGCGGCCGGCCGGGCGAGATCCGGGTCGCACTGCGCCAGGCGGGCCGGGACCGCTTCGTCCTGCAGGTCGACGATGACGGCGTGGGCCTGCCGCCCGATCTGGACATCGCCCATTCTCCGTCGCTCGGCCTGCAGCTCGTCCATACCCTGGCCGACCAGGTCGGCGGCGCGCTCAGCGTTGACCGGAATGGGAATGCGGGCGCGTCGTTCCGCCTGGCATTCACATCCGCGCCGCCGCCCGGCCGCGAGTAACGGCGCGCCGGCCTCTACAGCTACAGCGAAGCGGGCGCATTCACGCGTGTCGGCCGGCCCCCCCTCGACTCCGGCGCGCCCCGAGGCCGGCCGGGCATCCCAAGCGGCTCGGGGCTGCGTGGGCGTCGCTGGCCTGGAGCCGCGCTATGCCCGGCCGGCGGGCCGGAACGACCCGGAGCCGCCCGGGATTGGGCATAAGGACACTGTTGCAGGGTGATGTCCGGCACCTGTGCCGCCGGCCAACTTGCCGGAGAGTCAGGGCAAGCACAGGAGGCCGTCATGGCCAGGATCGCGGTGGTCACCGACAGCGCGGCGTGCGTGCCGGCCGCGCTCAAGCAGGCGCTCGATATCTACGAGGTCCCTTTCGAGTTGAACTGGGACGGCGTCGTCTACCGGGACGATGAGGCCTTTAATCCGGCGGTCTTCTATAGCCGCTTCCGCCAGACGCACACCTCTCATCCCACCACTTCCCAGCCGCCGCTCGGCGCCTTCGCCAGCCTCTACGAGCAGCTTCGCCAGTCTTACGACGGTATTGTCTCTATCCATGTCTCAGCCGACCTGTCCGGCACGCTGTGGACGGCCCAACTGGCGGCCGAGCAGGTCGGCGGCGTGCCCATCCGGGTCATCGACTCGCGCACGGCCACTATCGCCGAGGGGTTCGTCGTCCTGGCGGCGGCCCGGGCCGCGGCGGCCGGCGCCGCGCTCGAGCAGGTCGTCGCGGCGGCCGAGCGGGTGAGGGACCGCGTCGATTTCTTCGCGACGCTGAAGAGCCTGGAACACATCCATCGGGGCGGACGCCTGGGCGATGCAGCGCGCCTGCTCAGCAGCCAGCTCCAGATCTCGCCCATCCTGAACCTCAGGGCGGGGCGGGTGAGCGTGGTGTGCCTGGCGCGCACCTGGCGGAGCGCCCTGCGCCAGATCCTGGAGCTGGCCGTCGGGCGCCTGCAGGATCGGAACGGCGTGCACGCTTCCGTCTTTCACGCCGACGCGCTGGCGGACGCCGAATGGCTGCGCGATCAGTTTCTGGCGCGCGTGGCGTGCGCCGAGTTCTACCTGACGGAGTTCACGCCCGTCATGGGCGCCCACACCGGCCCGGATGTGGTCGGGCTGGCCTTCTATGCCGACGATTAGCGCCGCCGCGGCCGACGCCGCCCTGATCCTGGGCGCTTATCTGTGGGGGTCGCTCTCGCCGGCCGACTTCATCGCCCGCCGGCGCCGCGGCATCGACCTGCGCCGCTACGGCAGCGGCACTATCGGGGCTTCCAACGTCGGGGAGCAACTGGGGGCGGCCTGGAAGATCGTCGCCGGCCTGGCCGACGTGTTCAAGGGGTGGGCGCCGGCCGCCCTGGCCGACCGGCTGGGCTTTGACACGCCGACGGTGGTGCTGGCCGGGCTGGCCGTCGTCGCCGGCCACAACTGGTCGCTCTGGCTCGCCTTCATGGGCGGGCGCGGCATCGCGGCCACGCTCGGGGTGTTGTGCGCCTGGGACCTGCGATTGGTCGTCCTGGTCCTGGCGCTCTTTGCCGTGGCCGAGGTCACGAAACAGGGCGGCCTGATTTCCATGCTCGCCCTGCTCCTGCTGGCGCCGGCCGCCTGGCTGTGGCGCGACCCGGCCTGGGTGGTCATAGGGTGCGCGGCGCTCACGCTGCTGATCGCCGTGAAGCGGCTGGAGGCCAACCGGCTGCCTCTGCCGCGCGACCCGCGCGAGCGACGCGCTGTGCTCTGGCGTCGGTTCTGGCTGGACCGCGATGTGCCGGCCGAGCAGGCGTGGGAGAAACGGCGCCGCTTTACTTGAAATTACGCGTGGAGCGTCCCGGCGATCAGGGCCGTGGAGCGCGGATTGGCCCAGTAGTTGGCGTGCGCTTCGAACAGCCCGCCGGAGCCGTCGATGCGCTCGTCCCGCACCGGGTAGCCTGGAAAGGCCGGCGCGACGGGGGCCGCGATCGGATCGAATGGCGCATGCAGGTTGAGCCACTGCCTGACGGTGCGCGTGTTGATGGCGCCCAGGTCGGCGCGGCGCTGGCCGGTGCGGACCAGGAGGCGTAGGGGACAGCCGACGGTGACCCAGGCGGCGAGCCGAAAACGCTCCGCCTCGCGGCTCAAGACGTCGAAGGCCACCACACTGCCCAGGCTCTCGGCCACCAATACGATCTCATGCCCCCGCGCCGTCAGGTCGGTCAGGGTGCGGCTCAACCGTTCGCGGATGACGACCTGTTTCTGGTCGGGGACGAAGTACGCCACCACGCCGGCGGTCCCGTTGACGAAATCGTGGAGCTTATCCGAAGCCCGCTCGACCAGGCGATGGGCGTAGCGCGACGGGCGGCCGAGCCAGTCTTGGGCCACGGCATGAATGCGGGCCGTCATCCGGTCGCGGACCGCCGGCAGGCGCGCGCCGGCGTCGATCAGGTCGCCCCACCAGACCGGATGGAGGTGCGGCGGGGCCCCGAGGTGTTGAGCCAGGGCCGCCTGCTGAGAGACCCAGAAATCTTCTTCAATACGGCCGGTGCCGTGGATAGTGACAAGAACGCGTGTCATCGGGAAAAGGCTTCTCCAAAAAGAACCATACCGTCCTCAATTCGCTGAGAATAAATTGTAGCAGGCCCGCATTAGGGCCGGGTGATAGTCGCGGGTTGCCGGGAGGAGTACAATCCCGTTAGGACAGCTTATGTCCAGCCTCATGCTTGCCACCAAGTTACGGATCCCGCGCGCCCATCCCGCGCTGGTCAGCCGGGCCCGGCTCAGGACGGACAAAGGTGAGGGACAAAGTTTGAATCACGCGCCGCGTCCGGCCGCCGTTCGACGACCCTAACCATCCGCACCCCGATTCTGAGATACCCTGGAGTCGGACCATGTCGCGGAGGCCGCCCGGCCGATCCCGGCGATTGTTTCTATGCCGGCGGCGCTGCAACTCACGGAGCAAGAGGGAGGATGGCCGAGCGCGCCTCTGCCGTCGCGGAAAGCATCGAGCAGGCCGCCGCCCTGCTGGCTCGCCGGCCGAGGTGCGTGGCGCTCACCGGCGCCGGCCTCTCGACGCGCTCCGGCCTGCCGGATTTTCGCAGCCCCGGCTCCGGCCTGTGGGCTCTGGCTGAACGCCTGCCGGACGATCAGGCCCGGCTGATGACGCTCCAGGGATTCAAGGAAGCGCCCGAGGCCTTCTACGCTCGCTTCCGGCCCTTTCTGGCGGCCGTCCTGTCCGCCGCGCCGAACCCCGCGCACCTGGCGCTGGCGCAGTTGGAGGCCGCCGGCTACCTCCAGGGCGTCATCACCCAGAACGGCGACGGGCTCCACCAGAAGGCGGGCTCGCAGACGGTCGTGGAAATCCACGGCTCCCTGGCCACCGCGACGTGCCTGAGGTGCTATCGCTCCGACGCCGGCCCGCCGCTGTGGCAGGCGCTGTGCGCGCGCGGCGAGGCCCCGCGCTGCCGCCATTGCGGCGGCCTGATGAAGCCCGACGTCATCCTGACCGGCGAGCAATTGCCCTGGCGGGCCGCGCTGAAAGCCCGGACGCTGCTGCGCGAGAGCGCGCTGATATTGATCGCCGGCACGTCCCTGCCCGGCGGGCCGGTGCTGGCCTGGCTGGAGGCCGCGTGCGACCGCGGGGCGCGGCTGGCGATCATCAATCTGGGCCCGACGCTCCTGGACCCGGCGGCCGAAGTGGTGGTGAGGGCCGACGTGGTGGACGCCCTGCCCGCGATCGCGCAAAGACTGAGGGGCACATGAGTTTTCAGTCTATACCGAATTCCGCTTGCGTTGACGTCACCCCGGCGCAAGCCGGGGTCCAGGTCCCGCCCAAATTCGCTGGATTCCGGCCTTCGCCGGAATGACATGCCGTAAACGAAATCGGCAATCGCTCTAGTGGCCGGCCCGCGTCGGCCAGGAGGTGAGCACGGTGACCTGGCAGGCTCAATTGAAGGGCGATCCGCTCCCCTGGCTGTTGGAGGCCGAAGCGCCCGGCGTCCGCTACCTGGCGCTCCGTGATCTGCTGGACCGACGGCCGAACGATCGAGAACTTCGCGCCGCGCGCGAGGCCGCGCACATCCACGGGCCAATCGCAACCGTCCTGGCCAGGATGAACCCGGCCGGCTACTGGGTCGAACCGGGGCCTGGCTATAACCCCAAGTATCGCTCGACGGTCTGGGCCATAATCATGCTGGCGCAGTTGGGGGCCTCGGCCCAGCAGGATCAACGCCTCGCCCTGGCCTGCAACTACGTGCTCGACCATGCCCTGACTGCCGGCGGCCAGTTCACGGCCTCCGGCGCGCCCTCCGGCACCGTTGACTGCCTGCAAGGCAACCTGTGCTGGGCGCTGGTGACGCTGGGCTGCGACGACCCCCGGCTGGCGACGGCCTATGAGTGGATGGCGCGCACCGTCACCGGCGAGGGTGTCGCGCCGATGAGTGACCGCCAGGCGCCGCGGCGCTACTACGCCGGCAAGTGCGGCCCCGGCTTCGCGTGCGGCGCCAACAACAAGCTGCCCTGCGCGTGGGGCGCGGCCAAAGTGATGCTCGCCTTCAGCATCTGGCCGGCCAAGCGCCGCACCCCCGTGATCAGGCGCGCGATCCAGCAGGGCGTGGACTTCCTCTTCAGCGTCGATCCGGCGACGGCCGCGTACCCGAGCGGCTGGGCCGCCAAACCGAGCGGCAACTGGTGGAAGTTCGGGTTCCCAGTGTTCTACGTCACCGACCTGTTGCAGATCGTCGAGGCCCTGGCCGGCCTGGGCTACGGCGCGGATCGCCGGCTGAAAAACGCGCTCCAGCTCATCCGCGACAAGCAGGACGCGCACGGGCGCTGGGCGCTCGAGTACGATTACGCCGACAAGACCTGGGTGGAGTTCGGAGCAAAGAAACAGCCCAATCCCTGGGTCACGCTGCGGGCGCTGCGTGTGCTCAAGGTGGTAGGATGACAATGCAAAAAGCCAAAATCACACTGACCCCTGAGCAGGAGACCCTGCTCATCCCGCTCTTCGCCAAGGCGCAGCCGGGCAACCCGCTGTTCTTCGACCCGCACGCGCGGGCGATCCTGGAGCAGGTGGACTACGACTTCGCCCGCCTGAAGGTGCCGTACAAGACCGTCGTCCTGGTCTGCCAGCGCGCCAGGAAACTGGACGCCGTCACGCGCGACTTTCTGGCTCAGAATCCCGGCGGCCTGGTGCTGCACCTGGGCTGCGGCCTGGACGGCCGCTTCCCGCGCGTGGACGATGGCCTGGTCGAGTGGTACGACCTGGACATGGCGCCCGTGATCGCGCTCCGCCGCCAGTTCTACCCCGACAGCGAGCGCTACCATCTGTTGGCGTCCCCGGTGACCGATCTGAGCTGGGTGGACGCGGTCGCCGCGCAGGGCCGGCCGGCGCTGGTGGTGGCCGAGGGGCTGCTGATGTATCTGGCCGAAGCCGACGTCCGGCGCCTGATCCTGCGGCTGCGCGAGGCGTTCCCGGGCTGCCGGCTGATCGCGGACGTCTTCAGCCGGATGACGGCGCGGACCGCCGCCAACCACCCGTCGCTGAAACGCACGGGCGCAACCATCGGGTGGGGTGTGGATGACGCCCACGAACTGGAGGCCTGGGCGCCGGGCATCCGCCTGTTGGAAGAATGGTATTTCACCCAGGACCCGGACCTGGCCCGGCTCAACCCCGGCTACCGGCTGGCCTATCGGCTGGCGGGCGCCTTCCAGATAGCGCGGCGCGCGCACCGCATCGTGTATTTCCAGTTGTAGGGTTTCTCACCCAAGCCCCTCGCCTTGACCAACAATATCCACTCTGGGGGTGTTCCCGCGCCAGTCAGACTTTTGTCCGTTACCTTCCGGCTCAATAAGCGTATGTTGAAGTGAAGCCATCGGGAGGAGATTTGCATGCGGTTCTCGGCACGAGGTGGGTATGTCTACGAGCACCAAGTTACAGGCGGCCCCCGTACAGCCGGGCGAGCGCATTCAGGTCATCGACATGGTGCGCGGTTTTGCCCTGTTTGGCATTCTGCTGGTGAACATGGAGGCCTTCAATCGTTCCCTGTTCCAGCAGATCATGGACTTGAATGAGCCGACCGGCCTGGATCAGGTCGCCGACTGGCTTATCGGCTTCTTTGGGGAGGGCAAGTTCTATTCCACGTTCGCCTTCCTGTTCGGCCTGGGTTTGGCCATCCAGCACAGCCGGGCGCAGGCCCGCGGAGTGAGGTTTACGCCGCTCTACCTGCGCCGGATGGCGGTGCTGCTCGTCATCGGCGTGATCCATGCCTATTTGTTCTGGGTCGGCGACATCCTCATTCTGTATGCGCTGCTCGGCGCGCTCACGCTGCTTTTCTTCCGCAACCGCCAGCCCCGGACCCTGTTGATCTGGGTCGTCGTCTTCCTGCTGGTGCCCCTCCTGCTCAACGGCGCGTTGTTGGGCCTGGTCGAACTGAGCCGGATGTCGCCCGAGGGGGACAGGCTGATGACGGAAATGTTCGCCGAGCAGAGGCGCGGCTATCACGAGGCCGCCGCCCAGGCCGATCAGGTCTACACCCATGGCTCATTCGCCGAGGTCACCGCGCAGCGGGTGCAGGAAATGAACATGGTCTTCGGCATGTGGCCGTTCATGGCGTTCAACGTCTGGGCGATGTTCCTGCTGGGCCTGTACGTCGGCCAACGTCGCCTGTGCGACGACCTGCCGGGCCACCTGCCGCTGATCCGCCGGGTGTGGGGGTGGGGATTGGGCGTGGGCGTGATCGGCAACCTGATGTACGTGATCGCCGGCGAGGGGTCGGTGCGCAGCGAGCCGTCTGTGCCCTTGATGATCGCGCTCATCGGACAGACCGTCGGTGCGCCGGCCCTCAGCCTGTTTTATATGGCCAGCCTCGTGCGGCTGACCCGTGATCCGGCCTGGCAACGCCGGCTTGCGCCCCTCGCCGCGATGGGGCGCATGGCGATCACGAACTATTTGCTGCAGACGATCATCTGCACCACGTTGTTCTACGGTTACGGCTTCGGTTTGTATGGGCAGGTGGGGAGGGCGGCCGGGATTCTGCTGACTATGGTCATCTACGGACTGCAGATCCCGTTGAGTGTGGGGTGGCTGCGGCGTTTCCGCTTCGGACCGGTGGAGTGGCTGTGGAGGACGCTGACCTACGGTCGGCTTCAACCGATGCGCGCCATGCGCCCGTCGGCTGGATCGGCGCAAGGAGGTTAACCATGAATACCCTGTCTCAACGCGAATTGCAGGTGCACGTCCCCGTGGTGGCCTGGCTGATGATCGTGGGCCACGCCCTCCTCCTGTGCGCGGGCGCCTTCGTCCTGGCGCTGCTGGGCGGGGTGGGGCTGGCCGTGCGCGAGGACCCGGCCACGCCCATCCTGTTCACGGTCGGCGCGCTCGTCGCCGTCTTCCTGGCCGTGCTCGCCCTGCCCGGCCTGGCGGCGGGCGTCGGCCTGTTATTGCGCCAGGGTTGGGCCCGTTACCTGGCCATCGTCGTCGCCCTCCTGGGTCTGATCAACTTCCCGCTTGGCACGCTCATCGGCCTGTATTCAGCCTGGGTGCTGTTCCAGGACGGCGCGACCGATTATTTCGGGCCGCGGCCCGCTTCGGGCCAATAGCGGTGGAAAGGCAACACCGATGAACCCCCGATCCTTCTTGTTGTCCGGCCTGATCGCCGGCGCCGTGATCGGCCTGCTCGGCAACCTGCCGGTGGTGAACTTCGTCAACTGCCTGCTATGCCTGTGGGTCTGGATCGGCGGCCTCCTGGCCGTGTACGTGTACGGGCGCTTCCAGAAGGGCCAGGCGGGCCTGTCCCCGGTCCAGGGCGCGGGCCTGGGGGCGCTCGCCGGGCTCATCGGCGCCCTGATCGGGGCGGTGGTCTTCCTGGCGGCCAGCCCACTCTCGATCCCGCTCTTCAACAATCTGGCGCTCCTTCTCCAGATCGAAGGCGATCTGCCCCTGGGCGCCGGCGGTTTCGGGGAGATCGTCGTCACGACGCTGATCTTCCTGGTGATCAACCTCGTGCTCTACCCGATCTTCGGGGCGCTGGGCGGCCTGATCGGCAGCGCCGTCTTCAAGGCGCAGCCGGCGACGCCATGACAGCAACGCCGCCGCCGTTAGCCGGACCGGGCTGCCACGCGCGGCCCGAAGCCGCCCGCTATTTCACCTCGACCACCGCGCACTCGTCCACCACCATGAAGAAGCCCAGTTCGCCGCCGCGTACGCGGCCCCGCACCACGACCTCGTCGCCGACCTTGACCTTCGCGGCGTCGGCGTTGTCGGTCAGATAGCACTGCAGGCCGATCTCGGTCTCGGAATCGCGCAACATCAGCGCCATGGTGCCGAAGACGTCGTTGAGGTTGGTGATCCGGCCCCGGATCAGCAGCGTCTGGTCTTTGTACCGGGCGTCGGCCGTGGCCGGGTCCGTCTCGTAATCCTGGATGATCGTCGTCGACGGGATCACGCCGCTGTCGTCGTCCGAGAAACCGCCGGGGGCGACGAGCAGGCCGTGCCAGTACAGGCTGCCGTCGGCGCGCCGGACGACGAAGACGATGCCCTCATCCTGGCCGTCCGGCCCCAGCCCGGCCACGAACTGGGCGGCCTCCACCGGGAGGTCCGGCCCGAAGAATGCCAGCGGATCGGCGCCGTCCAGCAGAGCCGAAACGTCGGCGTCATCCGGGGCCGTGACCGGACCGTCTGAGGCCAGGTAGGTCTCGCGCAACTGCGCCAGCGCGTCGTCCACATCTAGCTCTGCGCCCTCCGAACGATACAGGCCGATCATCAGACGCTCGTCCATCAGGCCGCGCAGCGTGTCGTAATCGTGCGCGTCGAGCGACCGGACGAGGGCTTCCACGAACGCGCCGAGGTCCGCCGCCGGAGCGCCGGGCAGCGCGAAGCGGGCGCGCACGCCGTTGGCGCTGACCGTGTACGGCGCCGCGGGCAGGCCATCCACAGGCAGCGTGACGCTGGTCTCGAACGGCGCCAACACCTGGGCGCACACCGCCTCCGCCGGGCGGGTCGTCTTGAGCGTGATCTGGAAAACCCCGGCTTCATAGACCGGCGTGATCTCGCCGAGCTCGGTGCAGGCGTCCGGCAGGCTGCCGCGCACGATGGCCTGCGCCTGAACCGGAGACGACTCGAGGAGGACCACCTCCACACTCTCCACGTGCGCCTCGCCGATGACCGGGGGCGCCGGGATCGTGGCCGTGGGCGGCGGCGCGGCGGGGGTAGCGGTGGAGGCTGGCTGGGCCGGCGCGGGCGCGCAGGCCGCGGCCCACACGCTCAGAAGCATCATCACCAACAGGACCTGGACACGGGACATGGGGCACTCCTCGGGGTGAGTCTCGATGGGCGTCAAGCCGAGGCCTATTCTGTCCAAGACCTGCCCGGAATTCGACCTGAAAAGGTCGCGTCCGGATTCAGCCTTTGGGCGGAGCGGAAGCAGCGCGCTTTTTTCCGGGGAAGTGGCGCGGGCGTGGGGGCGCGCAGAGGACAGCGCGGCTCGCTGGCCGCGCCGGACGCGGTCAGGCCGCCGAAGCGCCCAGGGAGCCGCCGCGGATCGCCTGCCGGATGGCCGCGATCAGGGCGCCGATCCCTTCATGCTTGCTGACAAAGGCCGCGCAATCGGCGTCCCGCGCCTGGGCGCGCGAGACCGGATCATCATGGATGCTCAGGATCACGACCGCTGAACCCGGCGCGGCGGTATGGAGCGCCTCCGCCGCGGTCAGGCCGTCCATATTCGGCATCACCAGATCCATCACCACTACGTCGGGGCGCAAGTCCTGGGCGAGCTTCACCGCTTCCAGACCGTCGCTGGCCTCACCTACCACCTTGAGGTCAGGCTCCAGGGCCAGACTCATGCGCAGCCCACGCCGGATCGCCGATTGATCGTCGACCAGCAAGACTGTGATACTCATCTGCCCTAACCTTATCAGCGCCCGCCGGAGACCGCCATCCGTCCAAGGTCCGACGTCCTCTCCGCCTAAAGTCGGAGGCGCCTTCAGTCGGGGTTGCCGTACGCTAATCATTTCTTCCACAGCCTATCTACTTTCGCTCGCCACACCCCGGACCGTTTCCCCGACGATGCGTGAGAAGTTTCACAGCCCTATCATCGCCGATCCGGGCCCGGCGGACATCGGCCCTGGCGGGGAACACGGCGTCGGTCTTTGGCCGGAGCCGCCTCGGCCAAGCGGAGGGGGAGGCCGGTGCTATAATCCGCCTGACTGCCCAAGATGCCGATCAAAATTCTGCTCGCCGACGACCATAGCATCGTCCGCCAGGGCCTGCGGATGTTTTTGAACCTCGACCCTGAGCTGACGGTTGTGGGCGAAGCCGCGAACGGCGCCGAGGCTGTGCAGCTGGCCGAGGCGACCGCGCCGGACGTCATCCTGATGGACCTGCTGATGCCGGTGATGAACGGGTTGGAGGCGACCGCCGCCATCCGGGGACGGCTGCCCAACGTGGCCATCATCGTCCTGACGAGCGTCCTGGAAGACGCGGCTGTGTCCGCCGTCTTCCGCGCCGGCGCCCTCGGCTACCTGCTCAAAGACACGGAAGCCGACGAATTGCGCCGGGCGATCAAGGCCGCCGCCGCCGGCCAGGCCCAGCTCTCGCCGCAGGTGGCCGCCCGCCTGCTGATGGAGGCCCAGGCCCCTGAGTCCGGCGAACCTTTCACCGACCACGAGAGCCAGGTGCTGCGCCTGACCGCCCGAGGCTTCTCCGATCAGCAGATCGCCACCGAGCTGCTGGTGAGCGAGCCGGCCGTGCGCGACACCATCCGCGACATCCTGGACAAGCTGCGGCTGGCGAACCAGGCCCAGGCCGCCCTGCTCGATTTCTCCAACCGCCTGCTGGACCATCCGGACCCGGCGGCGCTGATGAACTATCTCGTCCAGGAGACGCAGCGCCTGCTGCACGCCGACGCCTGCGCCGTGCTGCTGCCCGACGACCGCCCGGGCCGGCTCCGTTTCCGGGCGGCCAGCGGCTGGCGCCGGGACCCGGTGGCCGCCGGCCTGCACATGGCCGACGAGGACGACAGCGGGCCGGGCCACGCCATCCGGACCCGCCAGCCCTGGCAGGTGCGGGACCTGGAGGCCGATGCGCCCGCCACCTCGGACGCCGACGTCTGGCGGGCCGAAGGGTTCCGCGGCCACGCGGTCATCCCGCTGCTGGTGGAAAGCCGCACGATCGGCGTCCTGGCCCTGGATTGCCGCCGCCCGCGCTGGCTGACCGACGACGAGCTCGGCTTTCTGCGCCTGCTCGCCAACCAGGCCGCGCTGGTCCTGGAGCAGGCCCGCCTGCAGCGCGCCGAGGCCCAGCAGCAGGACCTGGAGGAGGACCTGGCGGTCGCGCGCCGCATCCAGCTCAGCCTGCTGCCGGACGGCTGCCCGCAGATTGCGGGCTGGGAGTTCGCGGCCGCCTACCAGGCCGCGCGCATCGTGGGCGGCGACCTGTACGATTTCATCGAGCTGCCCGGCGCGCCGCCGCGCCTGGGCCTGCTCATCGCCGACGTCTCCGGCAAAGGCGCGGCCGCCGCGCTGTTCATGGCCCACTGCCGCGTGATCATCCGCGGCGCCGCGCTCAGCAGCGCCGGGCCGGCCGACACGCTCAGCCAGGCCAACGAGCAGATCCTGTTGCGCAACGAGACCAGCCACTTCATCAGCGCTTTCTACGCCGTGCTGGACACCGCCTCCGGGCGCCTGACCTACGCCAACGCCGGCCACAACCGGCCCTTGTGGTGGCGGGCGGCCACCGGCGCCGTCGAGCCGCTCGGCAGCCACGGCCTGGTGCTCGGCCTGGCCCCGGCGCTGGCCGTCGATGAACGGCAGGTGGACCTGGCGCCGGGCGACACCGTGGTGCTGTACACCGACGGCATCACCGAGGCCATCAACGCCCACGAAGAGCTGTTCGACGATGAGCGGCTCACGGCCAGCCTGGCGGCGGCCGGCGGCCGGCGGCCGCAGGCGGCCGTCGACGCGATCTTAGCGGCGGTCAAGGCCTTCAGCGGCGACACGCCGCAGGCCGACGATTACACCCTGGTGGCGCTGAAACGACTGCCGGGCTGACCGACCTCGGCGGCCGGCGATTTGTAGATCAAGGAGTTGTCATGCCGATCCGTATCCTGCTCGTCGACGATCATAGCGTGGTGCGCCAGGGACTGCGTATGTTCCTGGCGCTTGAGCCGGACCTGGAAGTCGTCGGCGAGGCCGAGAACGGCGCTGACGCCATCCGCCAGGCGAAGGACCTTCAGCCGGACGTCGTCCTCATGGACCTGCTGATGCCGGTCATGGACGGGATCACGGCCATCGGCATTCTGCGCCGGGAGCTCCCGGACACCGAGATCATCGCGCTCACCAGCGTCCTCGAAGACGAGAAGGTCATCGGCGCCGTGCGGGCCGGCGCCATCGGCTATCTGCTGAAGGACACGCAGGCCGACGAGTTGTGCCGGGCCATCAAGGCCGCCGCCGCCGGCCAGGTGCAGCTCTCGCCGCAGGCCGCCGCCCGCCTGATGCGCGAGGTCAAGGCGCCGGAAAGCCCGGAGACGCTCACCGAGCGCGAGACCGAGGTGCTGCGCCTGCTGGCCAAGGGGCAGTCCAACAAGGAAATCGCCCAGACGCTGACCATCGGCGAGAAGACGGTCAAGACGCATGTCAGCAACATCCTGGCCAAGCTCGGCGTGCCCAGCCGCACCCAGGCCGCGCTCTACGCCGTGCGTATCGGGCTGGTCTCCACCAACGCCGCGCAGGGTTGAGCCGGGTCCGTGGGCGCCGCCAATGAAGCCGCCAAATCGATCTCTATCCCCAGCCCTTCTCCCGTCGCGCCCAGAGCGTGCGACCGGGGCAGGCAGTGCGCCCCCCTCCCCGGCGCCGCCCCGTTCGCGGCGCGGGGGAAAGCCCGGCTGGGGGGCCGCCTTCGCGCTCTGCCTGCGGCTCTCGGCCGCCGCGCTGCTGCTGGCCGCCTGCCAGGGCACGGCGCTGCCCAGCGCCACGCCGGCGCCGGTCACGCTGCGCTTCACCTACTGGGGCTCGCCGATTGAGAAAGAGGCCATCGAGCGCATGGTGACCGCCTTCGAAGCCGCCAATCCCGACATCCGCATCGACGCCCAGCACTTCCCCTACAATGAATATGTCGCCCGCGTGTCCGGCCTGCTGGCCGGCGGGACGCCGCCCGATGTCGGCTACCTGCCCGAGACGCACGCCCCGGAATGGGCCAGCCAGGGCCGGGTGCTGGACCTGACCGAGGTCTTCCAGGCCGACCCGGAGCTGTCGGCGCGTCTGCCGGAAACGTTCTACTACTTCGCGCCCGGCCGCACCCTGGGCACCAGCACGGCCAGCGAGACGATCCTGCTGTTCTACAACCGCGCCGTCTTCGACCAGGCCGGCCTGCCCTATCCCCCCGCCCGCGCCGAGGACGCCTGGACCTGGGACGAGTTCGTGGCCGTGGCCAAACGACTCACCCGTGACGCGGACGGCCGGCGCGCCGACGAGCCCGGCTTTGACCCGACGCACATCCAGGTCTACGGCGTCACCTTCGACACCGACAACTGGTTCGGCTATTTCCCGTTCATCTACAGCAACGGCGGCGACGCCGTCGACGAGACCGCCACCCGGACGCGCCTGGCCGAGCCGGAGGCGGTGGAGGCCATCCAGCGCCTGGCCGACCTGATGTGGATCCATCACGTCATGCCCACGCCCGAGGAGCAGCGCCGGCTCCCGGCCGGCGAGGCCCTGATGCAGACCGGCCAGCTCGCCATGCACATCCGCGGCCAGTGGGCGCTGCTGGATTACTCCAGCATGCAGGGCCTGGACTTCGGGGTGGCGGTCCTGCCCAAGATGCAGGTCGCCCGCACCCTCATCCTCGGCAGCCCGACCGTGATCTTCGCCGGCGTGCAACACCGCGACGCCGCTATCCGCTTCTACAAGTTCCACAACGATCCGCAGGCCGTGGACCTGTACGCGCGCGGGCTGTGGATGCCGTTGCAGCGCGCTTACTACACGGAACCGGACAAGATCGCGGCCTGGCTCGACAACCCGGCCCACCCGCCCGGCTCGCAGACGGCCCTGGTCGAATACACGCTGTGCTGCGTCGAGCGCGCGCCCCATTACTACGTCAAGAATTTCGGCCGGATCACCACCGACGTGATCCAGCCCGCCGTTGACCGGGTGTGGTCCGGCGAAGTCAGCGCGGCCGAGGCCCTGGCGGAGGCCGCGCGCCAGGCCGAACCGCTCCTGGCCGGCCGCTGGGACCGCTGACCGGCGGCCGAGGGCGTGTCCATGCTCAGGCTTCCCGCCGCCGGCCTCCGCGTCCGGTTGCTCCTGTTGGTGCTGCTGGCCGTAATCCCGGCCATTGGCCTGATGCTGTACATCGCCTCACAGGACCGGGCCTCGGCCGCTGCCGCCGCCCAGGCCGACGCGCTGCGCGTGGTGCGCCAGGCCGCCCGGGACCAGGCCGCCCTGGTGGCGCAGGCCCGCCAGATTCTGGTGGACATCTCGCTGCTTCCCAGCCTGCGCGGTGAAGGCGCGCCGCTGTGCAGCGCCGTCTTCGGCGACCTGCGCGCCCAGTACCTGCAAGCCTTCCCGCGCTACGCCAACCTGGGCATGATTGACGCCGAGGGGCGCATCTTCTGCAGCATCGTCCCCGTCAGCGGGCCGGTGGAGGTGGGCGGGCAGGCCGCCTTCCAGCAGACGCTGCGCCGCCTCGAGTTCACCATCGGCGACGCCTACGTGGACCCGGCTGTGGGCGCGGCCTTCATCAACTTCTTCTATCCGGTCCTGAGCTTCGACGGCCGGGTGCGCCTGGTGTTGTTCGCGGCGCTGGACCTGGAGTGGCTCAACCAGCTGGCGGCCGAGGCGGCCCTGCCCGAAGGCTCCACCCTCGCGGTCATCGACGCGGACGGCGTCATCCTGGCCCGCTACCCGGACCCCGACCAGTGGGTGGGCCGGACGTTCCCGGTGGCCGAGGTGCCCGTGACGCCCGCCAGGGAGGCCGGCGAAGGCACCGCCGAGGTCGCCGGCGTTGACGGCGTGCGGCGCCTGTTCGCCTACACCGTCCTCAACCCGGAGGCCGGCGCCGCCGACAACCTGACCCTCAGCGTCGGCATCCCGGCCGACAGCGTCTTCGCCCAGGCCAACCGCGCGCTGGCCGGCAATCTGCTGGCGCTCGGCCTGATCGTCGTCATGGCCCTGATCGTCACCTGGGTGGGCGGCGATGTGTTCCTGGTGCGGCCCGTGGGCCGGCTGCTGGAGGCCACCCAGCGGCTGGCGGCCGGCGACCTGAAGGCGCGCACGGGCCTGTCGGAGCGCGGCCAGGGCGGCGAGCTCGGCCAGCTGGCCCTCGCCTTCGACCGCATGGCGGCGACGCTCGAGGAGCGCGAGCTGGAGCGCCGGGTCGCGGAGGCGGCGCTCAGCGAGAGCGAGCGGCGTTACCGCGCCCTGGCCGAGAACTTCCCGAACGGCGTCGTGCTCCTCTTCGACCACGACCTGCGCTACATGCTGGCCGACGGGGCCGGCCTGGCCGAGGTCGGCCTGTCCCCGGAACAACTTGAGGGCAAGACGATCTTCGAGGTCTTTGATCCGGTGGTCTGGGGGGTGCTGGAGCCGCCCTTCCGCGCCGCCCTGGCCGGGACGGCCAGCGAGTTCGAGGTGACGTTCGCCGGCCGCGTCTACCTGCTGCACGTCCTGCCGCTGCGCGACGAAGCGGGCCGGATCCGGGCCGGCCTGGCGACGACCCAGAACATCACCGACCGCAAACGGGCGGAGCAAGCGTTGCGCGAGCGCGAGCAGCAGTATCGCAGCGTGTTTGAGTCCAGCGCGGACGGGCTGTTCATCAACGACCTGGACGGCAACCTGGTGGACTTCAACCCGGCGGCCGCGCGCATGCACGGCTACACGCCGGAGGAGTTCCGCCGCCTCAATCCGTCCGATTTCATCCACCCCGACTCGCGGCACCTGTTTCAGGAATATATCGCGACGGTCAAGGCCGGCCGGGAGTTTCGCGGACGGGCGCTGGACATACGCAAGGATGGCTCGACCTTCCACGTGGAGGTCACCGGCACGTCGTTCACCTACCTGGGCCGCCCGCACACCCTGGCCGTGGTGCGCGACATCAGCGCGCAGGTTCAGGCCGAGCAGGTGCTGGAACAGCGCGTGGCCGAACGCACCCGCGAATTGAGCACGCTGCTCGACATCTCGCACAACGTCACCTCCACGCTGGAGCTGGAGCCGTTGCTCGGACTGACCCTCGATCACCTGCGGGCGGTGATGGAATACAATGGCGCCACGATCTTCACCCTGCAGAACGACGAGCTGACGATCCTGGATTATCGCGGGCCGATCACGGCCGAGCAGGCGCGCCGCATCCGCTTTTCGCTGTCCCAGGCGGCCGCCAACCGCGAAGTCATCCAGCGCCGCGCCCCGGTGATCATCGACGACGTGCGGGGCGAGTCCCCGCTGGCGCACGCTTTCCAGGCCGCGGCGGGCGACCAGATCGACACGACGTACGCTTACGTCCGCTGCTGGATGGGCGTGCCGCTGATGATCAAGGAGCGCGTCATCGGCATGTTGAGCCTGGATCACAGCCAGCCGGGCTACTACACGGAACGCCAGGCCCGCCTGGCGCTGGCGATCGCCAGCCAGGCCGCCATCGCCATCGAGAACGCGCGCCTGTACGAGCAGGCCGGCCAACTTGCCGCCCTGGAAGAGCGCCAGAAGCTGGCCCGCGAACTGCACGACTCCGTCTCCCAGGCCCTGTACGGCATCGCCCTGGGCGCCCGCACCGCCCGCACCCTGCTGGACCGCGGCGCCGACA
>DAOUAB010000274.1:0-15257 GCA_034434015.1 Anaerolineales bacterium | reverse complement strand
CCGCGAGGTGCAGTTGAACATCAAGCGGCTGGTGGAGATCGGCTGCTACCGCGGCCTGCGGCACCGCCGCAACCTGCCGGCGCGCGGCCAGCGCACCCGCACGAACGCGCGCACCCGCAAGGGCACCAAGAAGACGGTCGCCGGGCGCGGCCGCCGGCGCGGCGCGAAGAAGAAGTAAACCGGGGCCGCCCGGCCAGCGCGGCTGGCTGTCCGGTCATGCCAGGCTTCCTTCCGGCCTGCGGCTGCATGATCGGCGCGAACGGCGCGGCGCGGGCGGCCGTCGGCGAATGGTCACAGGAAACAAGCGAGGCAGAATGGCACGTCCTACCAAAGTTGCCCGGCGCACCGCCGGCAAGAAGGTCAAGAATGCCCCGGCTGTCGGGCAGGCGCATGTGTTTGCGTCCTTCAACAACACGATCGTGACGTTCACGGACCAGCAGGGCCAGACCGTGTGCTGGTCGTCCGCCGGCACGGCCGGGTTCAAGGGCTCGCGCAAGAGCACCCCCTACGCGGCCCGGATGGCGGCCCAGCAGGCGGCTCAGCAGGCGCAGAACCTGGGGATGTCCGAGGTGGACCTGTTCATCAAGGGCCCCGGCCCCGGACGCGAATCCGCGATCCGCGCGATCCAGAGCGTGGGGCTGAAGGTGCGCTCCATCAACGACGAGACGCCGATCCCGCACAACGGGTGCCGCCCGCCGAAGCGGCGCCGCGTCTAACCGCAGGCTTCAGAGGCCGGGTCTCACGCCCGGCTTATTCAGGAAGGAAAACGAACGTATGGCGAAGTATACCGGCCCGGTGTGCCGCTTGTGCCGGCGTGAGGGCGAGAAGCTGTATCTCAAGGGCGCCCGCTGTCTGTCCGCCAAATGCCCGTTTGAGCGCCAGGACAATCGGCGCGATTTTGCGCCGGGCCAGCATGGGCGCGACGCTCAATTTAAGCGCAGCCGCTCGTCGGATTACTTGCAGCAGTTGCGCGAGAAGCAGAAAGCGCGCCGCACCTACGGCGTGATGGAACGGCAGTTCCGGCGCTATTACGAGATTGCGTTGAAGAGCCGCGGCGTCACCGGCCAGATGCTGTTGCAGCTGCTGGAACGCCGCCTGGACAACGTGGTCTTCCGCCTGGGCTATGCGACCAGCCGCGCCCAGGCCCGCCAGCTGGTCGCCCACGGGCACTTCAATGTTAACGGCCGCCGGTCCAGCATCCCGTCGATGCTGGTCAAGCCCGGCGACACGCTGGAGGTTCGCCCGGGGTCCCAGAAACTGCCCTATTTCAAGGTCCTGAAGGAGTCCGACGAGCCGCGTTCGGCGCCGGCCTGGCTGATCCGCAACTGGAATACGCTCTCCGCGCAGATCGCCAAGCTGCCCGCGCGCGAAGATATCGACGCGAACCTGAACGAGCAGCTCATCGTCGAGTATTACTCGCGGTAAGGTGCGGCGGACGACTGACCCCCGCGCGCGTCCGGCGCGGGCGGGCCGGGCCTGAGGCCGGCCGCCCCCGACGACGCCGCGCTGTGTCCCAATGCGGGGAAAGAGAGCGACATGAGCGTCACAAACAACATGGTCTTGCCCAAGATCGAGGGCGAGAATATCTCGCGCAATTACGGCAAGTTCATCATCAGCCCGCTGGAGAGCGGCTACGGCGTCACGGTCGGCAACGCCCTGCGCCGGGTGCTGCTGGCCTCGCTGGAGGGCGCCGCGGTCACGTCCATCCGCGTCTCGGATGTGCCGCACGAGTTTGCGGACATCCCCGGCGTCAAGGAGGACATGACGCAGCTCCTGCTGCAGGTGAAGCAACTGCGCCTGATGCTGCACGAGGGGGAGACCGCCCGCCTGCGCCTGGATGTGCAGGGCGAGGGCGAAGTGACCGCGGCGGACATCATCTGTCCGTCCGAGGTCGAGATCGTGAACCCGGACCTGTACCTGTTCACGGTTGACAACGACAAGACGCGCCTGGAGATCGAGATGACGGTCCAGCGCGGGCGCGGATACTCGCCCGCCGAGGAACGGGGCCGGCTGCCGATCGGCGAGGTGCCGGTGGACGCGATCTACAGCCCGATCAAGCGGGTGGCGTTCGACGTCCAGCGCGCGCGCGTCGGGCAGAACACCAACTACGACAAGCTGGTGATGGAAGTCTGGACCGACGGCACCATCCGGCCCGAGTCAGCGCTCAAGCAGAGCGCGCAGATCCTGATGGCGCACCTGCGCCTGATCGCGGGCGTGACGGAAGAATCGCTGGCCCCGGTGGCGCCGACTGAGGAAGCCCCGAAGATGTCCAGCGAGATCTACGAGATGCCGATCGAGAACCTGGACCTGTCGGTGCGCGTCTTCAACTCGCTCAAGCGCACCGGCATCACCACGATCGGCGAAGTGCTGGATATGTTGAATAAGGGCGAGGAGGCCATGCTGGCCATCCGCAATTTCGGCGACAAGAGCCTGGATGAGCTGCGGATCAAGCTGCGCGAGAAGGGCTATCTGAAGGACAGCGAGCCGAAGCCCGAGTCGGAGAAGTTACCATGAAGCATCGAGTCGCCGGCCTGAAGCTGGGCCGGAGCCTGACGCAACGCAACGGACTGCGGCGCACGATGCTCCGCCAGGTGCTGGAGCACGAGCGCATTCAGACCACCGCGGCCAAAGCCAAATTCATCCGCGGCGAGGTGGAGCGGCTGATCACGGTGGCCAAGCGCGGGCTGAAGGCCGGCGCGGGCGAGACGCCCGAAGCTAAGGCTCGCCTGGTCCACGCGCGGCGCATGGCGGCCGCCAAACTGGAGGATGCCAAGCTGGTGAAGAAGCTGTTCGACACCATCGCGCCGCGCTATGAGAAGCGGCCGGGCGGCTACACGCGCATCCTGAAGCTCGGGCCGCGCCTGGGCGACGCCGCCGAGATGGTGCTGCTCGAGATGGTGGAGGAGTAAGGCCGGGTTTCAAACCCGGCCCACGAGGTGATGGCCCGGTATCGGGCAATCGTGGAGTATGACGGCACGGACTTCGCGGGTTTCCAGCGCCAGGCGCAGGGCCGCACCGTCCAGGCCGTCCTGGAAGAGGCGCTGCGCCGGATGGGCTGGCTCGGCCGCTCGCTCCTGGCGGCCGGGCGAACCGACGCCGGCGTCCACGCCGCCGGGCAGGTGATCGCTTTCGACCTGGACTGGGCGCACGGAACGGACGCGCTGGTCCGGGCCCTGAACGCCAACCTGCCGCAGGATGTGGCGGCCACGGCCGCCGCGGTCAGCGCGCCCGGGTTCCACCCGCGTTTCGACGCGAAGGCCCGGCGCTACCGGTACACGATCAACAACGCGCCGGTCCGCTCGGCGCTCCGGGCCCGTTACACCTGGCATGTCCGGACCCGGCTGGATATCCCGGCCATGCAGTCGGCTAGCCGCCATGTGCTGGGGACGCATGACTTCGCCGCTTTTGGGACCGACCCGGACGAGGGCGGGAACACGGTCCGAACGGTCTCCCTGGCGGCCTGGTCCGCCAGCGGCGACGAGGTTTATTTCGATATCCAGGCCGAGGCGTTCCTGTACCGGATGGTGCGCCGCCTGGTCGGCGCGCTCCGGCAGGTGGGCGCCGGCGAAATGACCGCCGAGGCCTTTGGCGCGCTGCTGGCGACGCGGGACCGGAGCCAATGCCCGGCGCTGGCGCCGCCGCAAGGCCTGTGCCTGATGGAAGTTCTTTACTGAAGTCGAGGATCCGAACGTGCAAAAGACTTACGTCACCAAGAAAGAAGAGGTCCAGCACGACTGGTACGTGGTGGACGCGGCCGGCCAGAATCTGGGCCGGCTGGCGAGCCGCGTCGCGGCGGTCCTGCGCGGCAAACACAAGCCGATCTTCACCCCCAGCCTGGACACGGGCGATTTTGTGGTGGTGATCAACGCCGAGAAGATCACGGTCACCGGGGGAAAGCTGGACGATAAGGAGTATTACAACTACTCCGGCTACCCCGGCGGCCTGCGCATCACCAATCTGCGCGACCAGCTGCAGAAGCACCCGGATCGCGTCGTCACGCACGCCGTCAAAGGCATGCTGCCGCATAACCGCCTGGGCCGCGCCTTGTTGAAGAAACTCAAGGTCTACAAAGGGGCCGAGCATCCGCACCAGGCCCAGCAGCCCAAAGAGATGAAGTGGGAGTGACCCGATGAGCGTTCAATACTACGAAGGCGTCGGCCGCCGCAAGGCAAGCACCGCGCGGGCGCGCCTTATGGCCGGCGACGGCAGCATCACGTGCAATGACAAGCCCGGCGCCGATTATTTCGGCCGCATCGGCGACATGGAGGCCATCCAGGCGCCGCTCAAGGCCACCGGCACGCTGGGCCGTTACAGCGTCAGCCTGAAGCTGACCGGCGGCGGCGTCACCGGGCAGGTCGGCGCGGCGCGCATGGCCATCGCCCGCGCGCTGCTCAAGTTCAACCCGGACTACCGCAAGCCGCTGCGCAAGGGCGGTTTCCTGACCCGCGATGACCGCGAGAAGGAACGCAAGAAGCCCGGGCTCAAGCGAGCGCGCAAGGCCCCGACCTATACCAAGCGCTAAACGCGTTGCCGGCGTTGGTTTTTCAGGGATTAGGGTAAGATGCCCTAATCCCTTTTTGTTTGGCGTTTGTCGCTGGAGTTGACTTATGGCTGGGATCACGATTGTCGGCCTGGGGCCGGGCGACCCGCAGCAGTTGACGCGCGAAGCCTGGGACGCGCTCAGCGCCGCGCCGGAAATTTACCTCCGCACCGCGCGCCATCCCACCGTCGCCGGGCTGCCCGAGACGGCGGCGCGCCACAGCTTCGACGAGGTCTATGAGACGGTCGAACGTCCCGAGCAGGTCTATGAAGCCATCGCCGAGCGCGTGCTCGCGCTGGGCGCGCGGCCGGAGGGCGTGGTCTACGCCGTGCCCGGTCACCCGTGCGTGGCCGAGGCGTCGGTCCAGCTCATCCGCCAGCGCGCCGCCGGGCGCGGCCTGCCGGTGCGGATCGTCGCCGGCCTGTCGTTCGTCGAGCCGGCCCTGCAGGCGCTGGGCGTCGACGCGCTGCCGCAGCTCCAACTGGCCGACGCGCTGGAGCTGGCGGCCCGCCATCACCCGCCGTTCCACCCGGACGCGCCGGCCCTGGTGGCGCAGCTCTATTCGCCCGGGCTGGCCAGCGACGTCAAGCTGACGCTGATGAACCAGTATCCGGACGAGCACCCGGTGAAGCTGGTCCACGCCGCCGGGACCGGCGGTGAGCGCGTCGAAGCGCTGCCGCTGTATGCGATTGACCGCAGCCCGGAGATTTCACATCTGACGTCCCTGTACGTGCCGCCGCTGCCGCGCCAGAGCGCGTTCGAATCGTTCCAGGAGACGATCGCGCACCTGCGCGCCCCGGAGGGCTGCCCGTGGGACCGCGAGCAGACGCACCAGACGCTGCGCCGCAACCTGCTCGAGGAGACGTACGAGGTCCTGCACACGCTGGACGTGGACGACCCGGCGGCCATGCGCGAAGAGTTCGGGGACCTGCTGCTGCAGATCGTCCTGCACGCCCAGATCGCGACCGAGGCCGGCGAGTACACGATGGCGGACGTGATCGCCGACATCCAGGCCAAGATCATCCGCCGCCACCCGCACGTCTTTGGCGACGTCCGGGTAGCCGGCGCGGCCGACGTGATCAAGAACTGGGAGCAGCTCAAGGCCGAGGAGCGCCAGGCCAAACCGGAGAAAAAACCGGCCGGCGTGCTGGGCGACGTGCCGCGCGGCCTGCCGGCGCTCTCCCAGGCCGAGACCTATCAGAAGCGCGCCGCGCGGGTGGGCTTCGACTGGCCGGAGGTGAGCGGCGTGCGCGCCAAGGTCCTGGAGGAGATCGCCGAAGTGGAGCAGGCGTCCGCGCCCGAAGAACTGAACCACGAGATCGGCGACCTGCTGTTTGCGGCCGTCAACTGGGCGCGCTGGCTGGAGGTTGATCCGGAGTCGGCGCTGCGCGAGGCCAACCGGCGCTTCGCGGCCCGTTTCGCGCACGTGGAATCCGCCGCCCGCGCCCAGGGCCGCGACCTGGGCCAGATGACGCTGGCCGAGCTGGACGCGTTATGGGAGCAGGCCAAGGCGCTGGCCGACGATTAGTCGGCGGAGGGCGGCGCCGAATCGGGTATACTGGCGCCGATCTCAGCCGACGCCGCCCTGGAGAGATTGAGAGTGCCTCAACCCGCCGACCTGCTCCTCACGCACGCCCGCGTCCTGACTCAGAACCCGGACCAGCCCCGCGCCGAGGCCGTGGCGGTGCGCGGCAACCGGATCGTCTTCGTGGGCGGCGCGGCGGACGCCGAGGCCTGGCGCGGGCCGGGCACACGCGTGATCGACGGGCAGGGGGCGACCCTGATCCCGGGCCTGATCGACAGCCACTTCCATCTGATGCACGGCGCGCTCGGGCTGGACACGGCCCAGTTGTGGCCGGCGACGACGCCCGACCAGGCGGCCGCCATCCTGCGCGACTACCTGGCCGGCAACCGCACGCGGCCGTGGGTCCAGGGCTGGGGCCTGCGCTACGCCGTCTTCCCGGACGACCCGCCGGTCCGCCGGCAATTGGACGCGATCGCGGCCGACCGGCCGATGCTGCTCACGGCCTATGACGGGCACACGGCCTGGGCCAACACGCGAGCGCTCGAGCTGGCGGGCCTGCTCACCGGCTACCCGGAGGTGGCGCAGGCTGAATGGATCGTGCGCGACGCCGCCGGCGCGCCCACCGGCGAGCTGCGCGAAGGCGCGATGGCGCTGGTCCGGCGGCACATCCCGGAGCCGGACGCGGCGCGCCGCCGCGAGCTGGTGCAGGCCGCGCTCAAGCGGCTGGCGCAGGCCGGCCTGACCAGCGTCCACAACATGGACGGCAATCTGGAGCAGCTTGCGCTCTACGCGGCGATGGAAGACGTCGGCGAGCTGACGCTGCGCGTCTACGTGCCGTACAGCGTCACGCCCGAGACCACGGTCGAGCAACTCGCCGAAGCCGTGGAGATGGCGCGGCTGCAGGGCGACCCGGCGTCCGGCGGGGGGCCGGGCCTGGCCCGCGGCGGCGCCGTCAAGTTCTTCATGGACGGCGTGCTGGAGAGTTACACGGCCCTGATGCTGGCGCCCTACGCCGACCGGCCGGAGTCCGGCGGCGAGGGCCTGTACAGCCTGGAGCACTTCGCGCGCATGGCGACGGAGTGCGACCGGCGCGGCCTGCAGATCTTCGTGCATTGCTGCGGCGACGGCGCCGTGCGCCGCACGCTGGACGGCTACGCCGCCGTGCAGCGCGCCAACGGCCGCCGCGACAGCCGCCACCGCGTCGAGCACATCGAGGTCATCCACCCGGACGACCTGCCGCGCTTCAGGCAGCTCGGCGTGCTCGGCTCCGTCCAGCCGCTGCACGCGCCGGCGGACGTGAACGACGGCGATGTGTGGCCCTCGCGCGCCGGGCGCGAACGCTGGCCGCTCTCCTTCGCCTGGCGCACCTTGCGCGAGGCCGGCGTCCACCTGGCCTTCGGCAGCGACTGGCCGGTGGTCACCTATGACCCGCTGCTGGGCCTCCAGGCGGCGCTCACCCGCCGGCCCTGGCAGCCCGGCGACCCCGAGCAGCGCCAGACGCTGGACGAAGCCCTGGCCGGCTACACGCGCGACGCGGCGTACGCCGAATTCCAGGAACACGAGAAGGGCCAGCTCAAGCCCGGGAGGCTGGCCGACCTGGTGCTGCTGTCCGGCGACCTGGAGCAGACGCCGCCGGAGGCCGTGACCGACCTCAAGCCCGTGCTCACGGTCATGGATGGACGGATTGTGCATGAAGGCTGACGCCCGCCGCCGCTGACCCCGCGATGCTGACGTACGCTGCGCGCCGGACGCTGCAGGCCATCCCGATCCTGCTGTTCCTGAGCGTCTTGCTCTTTCTCCTCATCCGGCTCACGCCGGGCGGGCCGTTGGCCCAGGCGGAACGCAACCCGAACGTCACCGCCGAGCAGCTGGCCGCCCTGCGGGCCCGGCTGGGCCTGGACCAGCCGCTGCCGGTGCAATACGCGCGCTGGCTGGGCGGCGTGCTGCTGGGCGACCTGGGCGACTCGATCAAGTTCCGGCGGCCGGTGGCGGAGATGATCGCCGAGCGCATCCCGGCCACGCTGTTGCTGGTGGGGGCCGGCTTCCTGCTCACGCTGGCCATCGCCATCCCGGCCGGCGTCCTCTCGGCGGCCCGGCCCTATTCGCCCTTCGATTACGCCGTTACCACGCTGACCTTCGTCGGCCAGTCGGTGCCCGTTTACTGGCTGGGGCTGCTGCTGATCCTGGTCTTCTATGTGACGCTGCAAAACCCCTGGACGGGCGGGCCGCTGTTTCCGGCCGGCGGCATGTCCAGCGTGAGCGGCGCGGGCGGGCCGCTGGATGTGCTCTGGCATCTGGCGCTGCCGGTGGCGGCGTTGAGCCTGGGCTGGGCGGCCTGGTATTCGCGCTTCCTGCGCGCCAGCATGCGCGACGTGCTGAACGAGGACTACATCCGCGCCGCGCGCGCCAAGGGGCTGCGTGAGCGCGCCGTCCACTACAAGCACGCCCTGCGCAACGCGCTGCTGCCGCTGGTGACGCTGATGGCCCTGGACCTGCCGACCGTCTTCAGCGGCGCCCTCTTCGTCGAGACGATCTTCAGCTGGCCGGGCATGGGCCGGCTGTTCTGGGACGCGGCCCGCGGGCGCGACTACCCGGTGCTGCTGGCCGTGGTGATGGTCAACGCCGTGCTGATCGTGGCCTGTAACCTGCTGGCCGATCTGCTCTACGGCGTGCTTGACCCGAGGGTCCGCTATGACTGAGCTGGCCGGGCCCGGCCCGGCGCTGCCGCTCCTGGAGCCGCTGGCGACGGCGCACGCGCCGGAGACGCTCGGCGCTCTGGTCTGGCGCCGGTTCCGTCGGCACCGGCTGGCCCTGGCCTCCCTGGCGGCGCTGGGCGGCCTGATCCTGGCCGCGCTGCTGGCGCCGCTCAGCCCGTACAGCCCCACCGGGCAGAAGCCGGCGGAGGCCTTCCGGCCGCCGTCGGCCGCGCACTGGTTCGGCACCGACGAACTGGGCCGCGACGTGTTCACGCGCATCCTGTACGGCGGGCGCATCTCTCTGCTGGTCGGCCTGTGCTCCACGCTGCTGGCCCTGGCCCTGGGCGTGCTGGTGGGCGCGCTGGCCGGCTACTACGGCGGCTGGCTGGACAATGGCCTGATGCGCCTGACCGACGCTTTCCTGAGCTTCCCAACGACGTTCGTGCTGATCCTGCTGAGCGCCCTGCTGCGCGATCTGCCGTTCCTCGCGCTGCGCAGCAGCGTGGCCGTGGTCGCCGTCGTCATCGGCCTGCTGGCCTGGATGTGGCCGGCGCGGCTGGTGCGCGGCCTGTTCCTGACGCTGCGCGAGCGCGACTTCGTCTCGGCCTCGCGCGCGCTGGGGGCCGGCGATGGCCGCATCATCTTCCGGCATATCCTGCCCAATTGCCTCGGCCCGATCCTGGTCAACGGCACGCTGGAGATGGCCTTCGCCATCATCACCGAGTCCGGCCTGAGCTATCTGGGGTTCGGCGTGCAGCCGCCGACGCCGAGCTGGGGCAACATCCTGGCCAGCGCGCAGACGCACGTCTTCCGCGCGCCGTGGCTGGCGGTCTTCCCGGGTCTGATGATCTTCATCACGGTCATGGCCATCAATTACATCGGCGATGGGCTGCGCGACGCGCTGGACCCGTACACGGTGCGGGCGTGAGACACGCGGATAAATCTCTGGCTGCACAAGGAGAAGAGACGATGCTTGGACGAAGATGCCTGAAAGGACTGCTGCTCGTGGCCCTGGCGCTCTCCGCCTGCACGGCGGGCGGGGGCGCTGCGCCAACGGCCGACCCGAACGTGGGCGGCGGGGCGCCGGGCGAACCGATCCGCGGCGGCACGGTGGTGCTGATCATCCCGGAGGAGCCGACCACGCTCAACCGTTACCTGGCCGACGCCGCCATCGTGCGCCAGGTCGCCGACGCCACCAGCGGCGTCGGGCTGACCACGCCCAACGAGCAGGGCGAGTTCACGCCCCGGCTGGCGGCCGAGCTGCCGACCGAGGCCAACGGCGGCCTCTCGGCGGACAAGAAGACCGTCACCTGGAAACTGCGCCCCGGCCTCAAATGGTCGGACGGCGCGCCGCTGACCTCGGCCGACGTGAAGTGGACGTGGGAGGTGATCTCAAACCCGGCCAGCGGCGCGTTCAGCGAGACCGACGGCTTCGGCCTGATCGAGGCCATCGAGACCCCGGACGAGACGACGGCGGTGGTGAAGTACGCGCAGCCGTTCACGGGCTACCTGAGCCAGTTCGCGGCCGGGCTGCTGCCCAAACACGCCAGCGGCGCGGCGGAGGCCATGGCGAGCTGGGACTGGAATCGCCGGCCGGTGGCGGCCGGGCCGTTCGTCGTGACCGAATGGAAGTCCGGCGAGAGCATCACGCTGGACCGCAACCCGAACTACTACGAGGCCGGCAAGCCTTATCTGGACAGGCTGATCTTCCGCATCATCCCCGAGCCGGCGGCGCAGAGCGCGGTGATGAAGCAGGGCGACGCCCAGGTGCACCTGTGGCCGGGCGAAGATAAAGCCGACTACGACGCGCTGATGGCGGGCCAGGCCGCCCAGCAACTGGTGCCCGGCATCTGGAACATGGCCATCGACTTCAACCTGAGCCGGCCGGGCGACGACGACCCGGGCGCCGGGGCGCCGCACCCGATCCTGGGCGACGTGCGGGTCCGCCAGGCCATCGCCCACGCCATCGACTATGACACGCTGGTGCGCGATGTGATGCGCGGGCAGGTGGCGCCCTCCACGAACCCCTTCGCCTACGGCTGGTACCGGTGCGACCTGCCGCGCCTTTACGGTTACGACGTGGAGAAGGCTAAACAGCTTCTGACCGAGGCCGGCTGGGTGGAGGGGCCGGACGGCATCCGCGTGGCGCAGGGCGCGCTGAATGCGCCGGACGGCACGCGCCTGTCGCTGGAGCTGCAGGGCTACACCAGCTTTGAGCCGCTCCAGCGCACCGAGGAATTCATCGTCGAGAACCTGAAGGCGGTCGGGGTCGAGGCCCGCCTCCAGAACTACGATTTCTCGATCATCTTCGGCTCGTACTCGGACGGCTCGCCGCGCCTGGTGGGCGACTATGATATGCTGATCTTCGACCGCGGCTTCAGCCTGGAACCGCAGGGCGAGGTCGAAAACACCTGGAAGTCCACGTCGATCCCGGGACCGGACAACGTGGACGGCGGCAACTATTTCCGCTGGATCAACGCCGAGGCCGACGCCGCCATCGAAGCCGCCGGCGCGACCTTCGACCAGGCCGCCCGCCGGGACGCCTACTGCCGGCTGGGCGAGCAGATCGCCCAAGACGCGGTCCAGATTTACCTGTACCTGTTCCAGGACGGCTACGGCATGGCCGCGAACCTGCGCGGCTACACGGTAAGCACCTGGGGCAGCATGAGCTGGGACGCGCAGAACTGGTGGCTGGATCAGTGAGCGGGTAGTGGATAGCGGGGAGCGGATAGCGAGGGGGGAGCAGTGATTGAGTGAGCGACGGGCTGGACAGTTCTGAGGGCCGGCAAAAGAAAAAGCGAGGCGCGCCTCTGGCGCGCCTCGCTTTTTGGATTGCGGTTGCGTGGCGAAGGGCCCGGCAGTCCTTAGCTCACGAGCACACTGCCGGCTGATGGCTCAGCACGGATCACTGTCCACGATCCACGGCTACGGCATCTCGCCCTTGTAGATCTTCATCATATCGCCCAGCAGCTTGAGGGCCTCGGGCTTGGGGCGCTGGAAGGCGTTGCGGCCGATGATTGAGCCGAAGCCGCCGCCGTCGCGGATGGCGCGCGCCTCGTCCAGCACGGCGTTGGGGTCTTCCTTGGCGGCGCCGCCGGAGAAGATGACGATGCGCCGTCCGCCGAAAGCGGCCTGGGTCATGTGCCGGACGCGGTCGGCCAGGGTGCTGATGGGGATCTGGTATTTCTCGTAGACCTTCTTGGCCTCGGCCTGCTCGATGTGGTCGGTGGAGAGCTTGATCTTGATGATGTGGGCGCCGAGCTGGGCCGCGATCTGGGCGGCGTAGGCGGTGACGTCCACACCGGTCTCGCCGGCCTTGCTGAGCATGCCGCCGCGCGGGTAGGACCAGACCACCACCGCCAGGCCGGCCGCCTTGGCTTCCAGGGTGAGTTCTTGAAGCTGCTCGTACTGCAGGCGGCGGTCCAGCGTGCCGGGGTAGATGGTGTAGCCGATGGCCACGCAGCCCAGGCGCAGAGCGTCTTCCACGCTGGCTGTGACGGCGCCGAGCGGGTCCTTCTCGTCCTGCAGCACGTCGTGATTGTTGAGCTTGAGGATGAGCGGGATCTCGCCGGCATAGTCGGCGGCGACGGCCTCCAGGAAGCCGAGCGGCGCGGCGTAGGCGTTGCAGCCCGCGTCGATGGCCAGCTGGATGTGGTAGCGCGGGTCATAGCCGGGCGGGTTGGGCGCGAAGCTGCGCGCCGGGCCGTGCTCGAAGCCCTGGTCCACGGGCAGGATGATGAGCTTGCCGGTGCCGGCCAGATAGCCGGAGTTCAGCAGGCGCGCCAGGTTGGTCAGGGTGCCGGGATTGTCGCTCCGGTACCAGGACAGGATCTCTTTCACGCGTTCGGTCGCCATAGGGTTCGCTCCTTAACAGATGGATTTATGGGAAAAGGACGCCCCAAGTATAACCCGAGTTGAGACGAACGGAAAACGGATCGGCAGATGAGAACGCGGGCGGATTCGTTTGGTCGAAGGCAATCGCCTGTGGGCCGGTGCCTGCGCCGGGCCGCCGGTGTGGCTCACCGGGTTGCCGACCAGCCGGGCGTGGGTGTGGGTCAGCGCCGCCCGGGCTATGGCCGGCCGGAGGGCTCTGCTCAGTCCGGGTCACGCCGCATGACCAGAAGGGTGGCGTCCCCGCCCGCGAAGCGATGGAGCAGGTTCACAAAGCGCTTGATGTGCCGGAAGTAGGGCGGCATCTCGTCCAGAGGAATCGCGCGAAACCCGAACGGCTCATAGAACGTCCCCATCGAGCTGACGCATGTCAGGTAGAGCGGGTCGCGGGTCGCGGCGGTGTGCCGGGCGATCAGGCGCCGGATCATCGCCTGCGCGATGCCGCGGCCGCGGTAGGCCGGGCGGGTGGCGATGGAGGCCAGCTCGCGGCTGCCGTCGCCGTGCGCCTTGATCTGCCCGGTCCCCGCCACCACGCCGCTGGCCGCGTCCACGGCCAGCCAGAAGTTGGGCCAATTCAGGCTCATGGGGTTGATGCCGGCCTCGCGGATGATGGCGTTGATCACGGGCTGGTCGGCGGCCGTGGCCGGGCGGAAGATGATGCCGGGCGGCCCGGCCTCGGGCCGGGGTGGCGTGCCCATCAGGCGGGAAGCCCGGCCCCGAACTCGGCGATGGCCTGGGCCAGCTCGGCGGGCCGGTGCAGGGGGATGTCGTGCAGCGTGTCCTCGAACACGCGCACGGTCACGTTGGGCTGCGCGGCGACGCGGGCCGCGCCGGCGCGCTTGAGGGCCAGGAACTGAGCCGCGCGCTCGTCGCGCGGTTGCTCGGTCGCCGGACAGACCAGCACCGGGCAGCGCACGCGCGCGAACAGGTCGAAGGTCTTCTTCTCGTAGATGGCGCGCGCCGCCTGCATGTGCTGGGGGATGGGCAGGCGGCGGTAGATGCGGTCGTCCTCGTCCAGGCGGAAGTTTGCCAGCAAAATATCGCCGATCTGGTCCGTGTACACGTCCCCCAGCATCCGGCGCAGGCGGGCGCGCAGTTCCTCGGCCGGCAGGCCGTCAAGATCCGGCGGGCGCAGCAGCGCCTCGGCCTTTTCCCACGTCATCCCCGGCGCTTCGTTCAACGCGAACAGCCCGCCATCCACCATGACCAGGCCGGCCGGGGCCAGCGGGCCGACCGGGCGGGCCGCCGCGTAGCTCAGCACGGTGCTCGCGCCCCAGCTGTGGCCGACCAGCAACGGCCGCTGCAGGTCCAGGGCCTCCAGGAAAGCGTGCAGATCACGCGTCACGCTGGCGAAGTCGAAACCAGCGTCGGCGGGATCGGTCAGGCCGTGGCTGCGCTGATCGAGCGCCAGGACGCGGTAGCCGGCCTCCACCAGGCGCGGCGCGGTCAGGTCCCAGATGCGGGCATTGGACGCCAGGCCGTGCAGAAGAACCAGCGGTCGCCCGCCGCCGCCCCAGTTGAGGTAGTGAAAGCGGAGGCCGTTGAGGAGGAGGTAGGAGGAGACGGGCATGCCGGGGTGACAGGGTGATAGGGTGAGAGGGTGAGAGTTAATCACCCGGGCACCGGATCAGGATTGACCCAGCAGCTCGCTCAGGACGCGCTCGGCCGCCTGGGCGTCCGCCTGGCCGCGGCTCTTTTTCATCACCTGGCCCACGAACCATTTGAGCAGCGTCGGCTTCTTGCGATATTGCTCGATCTGTTCCGGGTTCTCGGCCAGCACCTCGCGCGCCAGGGCGCGCAGGGCGTCGTCGCCCGAGATCTGGCCCAGGCCCTCGGCCTCCACAATTGCGCGGGGCGCGCGATCGGTCTCGATGATTTTGGGGATCAGGCTGACGCCGGTGGCGCGGTTGATGGTCCGGGCCTCCACCAGGTGGATCAGCTCGGCCAGGCGCGCGGGCGTGAGCGTTGCCGCCACCTCGCGAGCCGTCAGGCCGCGGTCGTTGAGCAGGCGCAGCAGGTCGTTCATCAGCCAGTTGGCCACGCTTTTGGGGGCCGGGGACTGGGGGCTGAGGGCCGGCTGCAACGGCGCGAGCTGGCGAACGGTCTCTTCAAAGTAGTCGGAGAGGGAGCGCTCGTCGGTCAGCACGCCGGCGTCGTAGTCGGACAGGGCGTAATCGGCCACGAAGCGGGCGCGGCGCGCCAGGGGCAGCTCGGGTAACTGCGCCAGGATGGCGGCGCGCCAGGCCGCATCCAGTTGCACGGATAAGAGGTCCGGCTCGCGAAAATAGCGGTAGTCGGCCTCGGTCTCCTTGGACCGCATTTTTCTGAGCGCGCCGGCTTCGTCGTCCCAGTCGAGCGTCCAGGCCTCCACGCGGCGCCCGGCGCTGACTTCCGCAATCTGGCGCGCGACCTCGGCCGCGATGGCGTTGCGCACCGCCTCGATGGAGTTGACGTTCTTGATCTCGGTCTTCGGGTTGAGGGCGGTTGAGCCGGCCTCGCGGATAGAGACGTTGGCGTCGCAGCGCAGGTGGCCGCGTTCCATGTTGGCCTCGGACACGTCCAGCCAGCGCAGCAGCTGCCGCAGCCGGATGAGGCACTGGGCCAC
>DAOUAB010000273.1:0-48235 GCA_034434015.1 Anaerolineales bacterium | reverse complement strand
CCTGGATGGAGGCGCCGGTGCCGACCGCCGTCATGCCGCGCTGCAGGCCGTCGGTGGCGTCCATCGCCACGCAGCGGACCCAGTTGTTGCCCAGGTGCTTCTGCACCTCCAGGATCAGCGGCTCGTCGTCCGGGCGCTGGACTTCAATGGCGTCGAAGAGCTCGGGCAGCCCGTCTTCGGGGAACTCGCAGTCCACCACGCCGCCCAGGATCTGCACAATTTTGCCGGTTGATTTTGCCATGATGCCTCCGTCCGGGCGCTTCGCGCTGCGCCCTTACGCTGCTAGCCCGCCTTCGCCAGGGCTTCCGCGCCGCCGGCGATGTCGAGCATGTCGCTCGTGATCGAGAGCTGGCGGGCCTTGTTGTAATCGAGTTGCAAGGAGTTGATCAGGTCCTTGGCGTTGTCGGTGGCGTTGCGCATGGCGGTCATGCGCGCCGCGTGCTCGCTGGCCTGCGCCTCCAGCAGCGCCTGGTAGACCTGCAGCTGTGTGAAGCGCGGGATGATGACGTCCAGCAGTTCCTCGCGCGACGGTTCGTAGGTGTAGGCCGCCAGCGGCCCATGCGCCCGGGCCTCGCCGGCCGCCTTGCGCGCCGCCTCCGATTCGGGTTGCAGCGGCAGGACCTGCATCACGTGCGGCACCTGGCGCAGCATGTTCACGAACTCGGTGTAGACCAGATACACACGGTCGGTCCGCCCGGCCAGGAAGTCGTCCACCACCAGGCGCCCGATGGGCGCGATTTCCACAAAGGCGGGCGTCGCCGGCACATGGATGAACTCGCCCACCACGTCCTGGCGGCGGCGCAGGAGCAGGTCGCGGCCCTTCTTGCCGATGGCCACGAAACGGACCGGCACGGTCTGCTCGCGCGCGAAGTTGAGGGCGGCGCGCAGCGCGTTGGTGTTGTAGGCGCCGCACAGCCCACGGTCGCTGGTGAACAGGACGATGGTGACAGTGCGCACGTTCTGGCGCGCCTGGAGCAGCGGGTGGAGCGAGCCGGTGCTGGCGAAGATGCCGGGCTGCTCGCTGAGATGTTGCAGAATCTGCAGGGCCTTGGCCGCATACTGGCGCGTGGCCAGCACCGCCAACTGCGCCTTGCGCACCCGCGAGGCGCTCACCGCCTCCAGGGCGCGCGTCACCTGGGAGATGCTCTTGACGCTCCGGATCTGGAGCCGCATGTTTCGCAGGGAAGGCATACGTTACACCTGGTCGGGGGCGGCGGGGTTAGGGGCTAGCCCCTATTCCCCAGACCCCATCTGCTCATCAGCCCTGCCAGCCCGAGTTGAACTGCTGGATGGCGTCTTTGAGCTTCGCCTCGGTCTCCGGCGTGATGGCTTTCCGGGCGGCGATATCCTGGCCGATCTCCGGATGGGAGGTCTCCATGAAGCGCAGGAAGGCCGTCTCCCAGGCCTTCATCTTCTCCACCGGGATCGCGTCGCACAGGCCGCGCGTGCCGGCGTACATGACCATCACCTGGTTCTCCAGCGAGACCGGCTCATACTGGGCCTGCTTGAGGACCTCGGTCAGCCGGTAGCCGCGATCCAGCTGGCGCTGCGTGGCCTTGTCCAGGTCCGAGCCGAAGGTGGCGAAGGCGGCCAGTTCGCGGAAGGCGGCCATGTCGCCCTTGAGCTGGCCGGCCACCTGCTTCATGGCCTTGGTCTGGGCGTCGCCGCCCACGCGCGAGACCGAGATGCCGACGTTCACAGCCGGGCGGATGCCGGAGTAGAACAGGTCAGACTCCAGGTAAATCTGGCCGTCGGTGATGGAGATGACGTTGGTGGGGATGTAAGCCGAAACGTCGCCGAGCAGGGTCTCGATGATGGGCAGGGCCGTGAGCGAGCCGCCGCCGCGCTCATCCGAGAGCTGCGCCGCGCGCTCGAGCAGGCGCGAGTGCAGGTAGAAGACGTCGCCCGGGTAGGCCTCGCGCCCCGGCGGGCGGCGCAGCAGCAGCGAGACCTGGCGGTAGGCCCAGGCGTGCTTGGACAGGTCGTCGTAGACCACCAGCGCGTCGCGGCCGGTCTCCATAAACTCCTCGCCGATGGCGCAGCCGGCGTAGGGCGCGATGTACTGCATGGCGGCCGGGTCGTCGGCCGAGGCCAGGACCACGGTGGTGAATTCCATCGCCCCGTATTTCTCGAGGGTGTTCAGCACGCGCGCGATCTGGGCCTTTTTCTGGCCGATGGCGACGTAGATGCAGAACAGGTCTTTGCCCTTCTGGTTGATGATCGTGTCGATCGCCAGCGCCGTCTTGCCGGTCTGCCGGTCGCCGATGATTAACTCGCGCTGGCCGCGGCCGATCGGGATCATGGCGTCGATGGGCTTGATGCCGGTCTGCACCGGGCGCTTGACGTCTTTGCGCTCGATCACGCCGGGCGCGATGCGCTCAATGGGCCGGAAGCGCGTGGCGTTGATCGGGCCTTTGCCGTCGATGGGCTCGCCCAGCGCATTCACCACGCGCCCGACCAGCGCGTCGCCGACCGGCACCGACGCGATGCGGCCCGTGCCGCGCACCAGCATACCTTCGTCAATGCCGCTGTAGTCGCCCAGGGTGATGATGCCGACGGCGTCCTGCTCCAGGTTGAAGGCGATGCCCATCACGCCGTTCTCGAACTGCACCAGCTCCTGGGCCCTGACGGCGCTCAGGCCGGACGCACGGGCTATGCCGTCGCCGGCCTCCAGGACCCGGCCGATGTCCTTGGCCTGAATGGTAGGAGTAAAGGCGTCAATCTGCTTCTGGATCGAGAGGGTCAGGTCCTTAACAAAATCCGACATTCTGCTGCGCCTCCGGTCGAGCGTGGCTGGGGTATCGGGAGTCGACGGCAAAAATCCGGCCTGGTATGCACCAAGCCGGAAGATAACCTATTTGGAGGATAAAAACCTGTTTGGGACCACTGCGCCAGGATAATACTTGAAACAGGTTCAATTGTCCAGTGGTTCACAAATACACCTCACCCTTCCCTCTCCCGCCGGGAGGAGGAGGGTGGCGCCGTCGCGCTCGCTGCGCTCGTGCTTATAGCGAGTTCCGTCTGCTCTGCCCACCAACAGCGCCAAGCTGACGCGCGATGTCCATCGCGCGCTCGTGCTTATAGCGAGTTCCGTCTGCTCTGCCGTCACCCCGGCGGAGGCCGGGGTCCAGACCCTGCCAGAATCGGTTAGATTCCGGCTTTCGCCGGAATGACCGGCATAAATCGAACTGGAAATCGCTGTAGCTGTAGGCGCCGGGGTGGAATAAGTTGAGGTCACGGCCCCAGGCCCCACACTTCGATCAGGCCGCTCTGGTCCTGCCAGATCAGGCGTTCGCCATCCGGCGTGAACAGGAAACGGGCCGCCGGACCGCGCCAGCCGGCGAGTGCGCCGGTCTCCAGGCCATCGGCGGCGTTCCACAGATAGCCATTGTCGCCCACCAGCACCTGTCCGTTCGGGGTGACCTCTACCGCCGTCGCCTGCTTCGGGTCAAACGTGGCGATCAGCGCGCCGTCGGCCAGGCTCCAGATCTCGCCGCTGGCCGCATACAGGCGCGACCCGTCCGGGCTGAAGGCGAGCGCGCCCACCGCCCGGCCCTGCCCCTGCAACGTGAGCGCCAGCTCGCGCGTCGCCACGCGCCACACTTCCACCGTCCGGCCCTTCACCACGGCCAGCGTTTGCCCGTCCGGCGCGAAGCGCAGATAGTCGGCGCTGGCGAAGGAACCCACGCTCAGCACCGGCCGGTCGGGCAGGAAGGAGAAGACATTGACGACGTTGCGATTGCCGGCCCGCCCCCACAGGGCGTACGCGCCGCCATCCGGGCTGACGGCCAGGAAACGAGTCTGGCTGTACAGGTCGCCGGAATAGGCCGCCACGGTTTCGCCGGTTTCCACGTCCACCAGCGAGAGCCGGCCGGCCTGGAGCACGATGAGCAGCGAGTCGCTGCTGTAGGCCAGCGCCGCCGGGTACCACTCCCCGGCCAGCGCGCGCACCAGCCGGCCGGTGGCGGCCTCGCGCAGCTCGATGGCGCCGAGCGCGTCCGCCACCGCGAGCGTGCGGCCGTCCGGGCTGAGCGCCATCACGGGCAGGCTGTCCGGCTCGGTCCGCGCCAGCTCCACGCCCGTATCGAAGCTCCACACGCGCACGACGCCGTCGCCGGTGAGCGAGTAGAAACGCTGGCCGGCCGGCCCCAGCCCGAAGGTCGGCGTGTGCTGCTCACGGTCGCGGGCGTAGTCATCGACGTACCACCCTCGGACCAGGTTGAGCTTGATCAGGCCGCGCAGGTTCCGGTTCTCTTTGTCCGTCGGGAACTTGCCGGCTGCGCCGCGGACGCTGCTGGCGTCGAACGACCAGAGCACGACCGAGGTATCCACGCCGCCGCCCCGCCGGCTGGTGTCCCGGTAGAAGACCGCCAGTTGCCCGTTCGCCAGGTAACTGTAGGCGAGCGGGAACTTGGTCGGGTAGTCGATGCTCTGCTCGATGAACGGCGAACCGTCGGCGTTGATGGTGAACAACTGGCCGCCGCGCTCGAGGCTCTCCACGATGAAGCGCGCGCCCGTGAAATACGTCAGGTAGCGGCCCTCGGGCGAGATGACGGCCGGCAGGGCGTTGCCCTGGATCGGGGCGCGCACCAGGCTGGCGTTCTCGACATCCCAGATTGAGATCGTGCCGCGCACGTTGACACCCGGGAACGACGCGACCAGGAAGCGGCCATCCGGCGTGAACTCCAGCCGGGTGAACGCCGAATAAGCGCCCGTGCCGCGCGTGAACTCGCGCACCAGCCCGTCCGGGTCAATGACGGCCAGGCCGTCCAGGCGCGCGCCCTCCGACACGCGCCCGCCCAACACCAGGCGCGCGCCGTCCGGGCTGAACGCGGCGGCGATGATGCCGGTGCGCTGATAATCCGTCACCACCTGGCCGGTCGTCACGTCCACCAGGCGCAGGTTTTGCGTCTCGCCGCCGATCAGCACGCGGCCCTGCGGGTCGAAGGCCAGCGCGACCGCGTCCAGGAAGGCCAGGCGGCGCTCCAGCGTGGCCCCCTCGTAGATGATGACGTTCTCGGTGGTGTTGACCGCCAGGTATTGATCGCCCGGCGACCAGACGGCGTTGAGCAGCCGGCCGCGGCCGATATGGTTCTGGATTGCGAGCAGCGGCGCGTTCGGCACGGTGACGGCGGCCGGCCCGAAGCTGCGCGGCGTCTCGGCCGCCGGGGGGCGCGCCGCCCAGGTGTAGACGCGGCCGTCGGCGGCGCGCCACAACAACTGGCGATTGTCCGCCGTGAACAGCATCTGGACCGCCGGGGCGCGCAGCTCGGGCAGCGTCATCACGCGTCGGCCGGCGGCGGTCTCCCAGACCGAGCCATCGTCCGCCACGAACAGCGCGCCGTCCGGGCTGACGGCCAGGCGCGCGCCGCTGGTCTCAAACTTCTGCTCGTAAGCCGGCTGGCCGTCCGGGAACGTCCAGGCATCGCCGCTGGCCGCCAGCAGGCGCGCGCCGTCCGGCGTAAAAGCCAGGCCGAAGACGCGCGCGCCCCGGCCGCGCAGCCGGCCGGCCGATTGGCCGGTCTCCAGGTCGTACAGCTCCACAAACAGGCCGGTGGACACGGCCAGGGTGCGGTTGTCCGGCGCGAAGGCGTACTCCTGCGGGCCGGCCTGCACGCGCCGGCGCTGTGTGACCTCGCCGGTCTCGACGTCCACGACAAGCACCTCGTTCCCCTGCCGCAGCGCGAACCAGCGCCCGTCGGCGCTCACCACCAGCCCCTCGCCCTGGACGTTGTAGCGCTGTTCGAGCGTCTGCGCCTCCAGATCCCAGCGCTCGACGCCGGCGCGTTCCTTGAGCAGCAGGACCTGGTCGCCGGCGTAGGCGGCGTCGATCACGGTCTCCGGGTTCAGAAAGATGCGATACTCGTCCACCAGCGCGCCGGTGGCCGGATCAACCATCACCAGGCCGTCGCGCGTCAGCGACGTGAACGAGCGCCCGTCCGGGCTGAGCGTCAGCGGGCCGAAGGTCGCCGCGCCGAACACAGCCGCGCGCGGCGAGGCGGGGTCGTCGACCAGGCGCCGCTGGAGCACGGGGTCCGGGCCCCACCACCCCAGCACCGTGACGCTGACCACCGTGCTCGGCGACAACGGCAGCCGTTCGGGCGCGACGGCCGAGGGCGACGCCGGGCGCGAGTGCGGCCGGATTTTGTCGATGCCGTAGACGGACACCCGGCCGTCCCGCGCCTGCCAGAGCAGCGTCCGGTCGCCGGCGAAGGCCAGGCGCTGGGCCTGCACGGCGAGGTCGCCCAGGTACTGGCCGGTGGCGGCGTCCCAGAGCGTGCCGTCGTCGCCCACCACCAACTGCCCATCCGGGCTGACCGCCACGCTCCGCGCCTGCGTGTCGAAGGCGGCGCGGCGCCGACGCGAAGCCACGTCCCACACGTCGCCGCTGGCCGCGACCAGGGTCGCGCCGTCCGGCGTGAAGACCATGTCGGTGATCTCCGGCCCGTGGCCGCCGAACTGGCCCGGCGCCTGCTGCCCCGTGCCCATATCCCACAAGGCGACGGCCGAGCGAGCGGCGATGGCCAGGAACCGGCCATCCGGCGTGAAGGTGAACGGCTGGCCGGAGTCGGCCGAGCCGAGGTTGTACTTCAATCGGCCGCTGGCCACGTCGACGACCTGGATATATTTGTCCTGGAGGGCGAAGAGGCCGGCGGCGCCGCTGGCCATCAGGCGCCGGCCGGTCTGCGCGTAATCCTGCTTGCGCTCCGCCTCGCGGATATCCCAGCGCTCCACGCCGTTGGCGGTCGCCACCATCAGGAACTCGTCGCCCAGGAAGGCCGCGTCGCGCACCGCGCTGCGGCTGGTGAAGGTGGAGACCGGCGTCCGGCTGAGCAGGTCAACCACGGTGATGGCAGAGCCGCTCCACACGGCGGCGCGCGTCGTGTCCGGGCTGAGGGCGACGCCGCCGGCGCCGGCCTCCAGCGACTCGATCTCGGTCAGCCGCGAGAGATTGAGGCGCGTGATCGGCTCGCGGTCCGGGGTGGCGACGGCGACCGCGGTGGACGCCGGCTCAGACGCCGCGGCATTGGGGTCCAGGGCCCACAACTCGATCGGCGCGTCCGGCGCGTGGGTGATCAGAAAACGGCCCTCCTGGATGAAGGCCATCACGCCCTGGCCCGCGGCGGCGCTGAGGCCGCGCACGCTGCCGACCCGGCGTCCACCGGCCAGCTCCCAGACGTCGCCGTCGCTGCCGACGGCCACCAGCCCATCCGGGCTGACGGCCATCTGCGCCAGGTCGGCGGCGGTATCCAGGATGAGCGACAGGCGCTGGCCGGTGGCGGCCTCCCAGATATCGCCGCTGGTCGCCACCACGCGGGCGCTGTCCGGCGTGAACGCCAGCCCGCGCACGGCCTTGTTGCGGCCGGAGAGGGTCCGCGCGAGCCGGCCGTCCGCCAGGGTGTACAGGTCCACGTTGACGCCCACCGCCAGGGCCAGATAACGGCCGTCTGGCGAGAAGGCGAACGCCTGCTGCGAGTTCTGGTCGCCCAGGTTGTAGAGCGCCCTGGTCTCGACGTTGTAGACGCTGAGGTACTCGGCGCGCACGGCCACCCAGCGCCGGTCCGGGCTGGCCCAGATGCCGCGCGCCGGCGGGCGGAAGAAGGCGGAGATCGGGATGGCGCGGTTCTGGGCCAGGTCCTGGCGCAGCACCTTGTCGGGATACAGCACCAGGATCGAGTCGTTCAGATAGGCCAGGCCGAGCGGGCGGCCCAGGCTGGCGCCGGCCAGGAAACTGCGCAATTGCTGGACGCTTTCGCCGGTGACGGCGTCGAAGATCTCAACGCCCTGGATATCCGGCTGATAGACGGCGACCGTCTCACCGTCCTGGCTGAGCGCGGCCAGCACCGACAGGTCGCCGGCCTGCCAGCGGTTGAACAGGCGCCAGCCCTGTCCCGGCGCCGTATCCACCGACACCGGCAGCGGCGCCGGCGTGGAGGTCGGCGTGAACAGCGGAGTGGGCGTGGGCGTCAGCGTCCGGGTGGGCGTGGCGGTCGGCGGCGAAGTCCGGGTGGGCGAGAGGTAGGGCGACGAGGTCGGGTAGGGGGTGCGGGCCACGGCCTGCGGCGCGCCGAACAGGTGCAACGGCGGTTGCGTCGGCGTGCCCAGGAACGCCAGCGCGCGGTTGTTCAGCTCCCACGGCCCGATGAAGAACCAGGCCAGCCCGGCGGCCAGCCAGACGATGATGACCAGGCAGAACATGGCCAGCGCTAACGCGGCGGCCACGTCGCGCCAGGTGCGGGGCCGCGGCGGGGCCGCGGCGGTGGCCGCCGCCTGCGTGCGGGCCGCGGCGGTGGCTTCGTCCGTCGGCGCCGAGCGCGTGATTTCGACCGTCGGCTCGGCGGCCGGGACGTAGCGGAAATCGGGGTCGCGCAGGGCGTCGCGGAAGGCCGCCACACCCGGGAAACGCGAGTCGGGCCGGATCTCCAGGGCCTTGCGGAGCGCGGCGGCGACGTTGGGCGACAGGTCCGGCCGCAGCTCCTCCGGCGGCGTCAGCGTCGCCTGCCCGATCAGGCGCTCCACGCTGTCCGGCGGGATGCGGCCCGTCAACAGGTGATACAGCGTCGCCGCCAGCGCGTACTCGTCGGTGCGGCCATCGGTGCTGCCCATCTGGTACTGCTCGGGCGGCGCGTAGCCGGAGGTGAGCGCCGCCGCCCCCGTCGTCGTCTTCTGCCCCGCCTCCCCCGCCTTCGCGATCCCAAAGTCCACCAGCACCGCCTCCCCCTGCGGCGTGATCTTCACGTTCCCCGGCTTGATGTCCCGGTGCACCACCGGCGGCGTCAGGCTGTGCAGATAGATGAGGGCCTCGCACAGTTGCAGCACCCAGCGCAGCGCCTCCGCCTCCCCCAGCGCCCCGCCCGCTTCCAGCCGCTGTTTCAGGTCGTCCCCCTCGACGTAGTCCATCACCAGGTATTGGTGGCCCCCCAGCACGAAATGGTTCGTCACCCGCGGCAGATTGGCGTGCCGCAGCGACGCCAGCAGCGTCGCCTCGCGCCGGAACTGACGCTCGGCCTGCGGCGACGTGTTCAGGTTCTCCTTGACCGCGCACTGGATGCCCAGGTCCCGGTCGGTCGCCAGGTACACGGCCCCGAACCCGCCCTGACCCAGGATCGCCTCGATCCGGTACCGGTCGTCCAGCAGAGTGCCGATCTCTAGTGGCATCCTCACCCCCGGAAGAATTCTTCCTCGCGATGATAAGTCAATCACGCCCGGCGGGCAATGCGGCGCGGGTTAAGTCCTGGCCTGGACGATGTCAGGGTGTGATGACGAACTGATCCGTGAGCAACACGCTGTCCTGCTCCGTGGACGCGCCGGCGGCGTCCAGCACGCGCAGCCGCGCGCCGGTGTCGGCGTCCCACAGGCCGGCCTGCAGGCGATATCGGCCGGGCGGCGCGTCGGCGCTGACGGGCACCGTGTGGGCGTCCGCCACGTAGCGGTCCAGGGGCCAGGCGACCATCGGGATGTTGGCCGGGTGCCACTTGTCGGACTGGCCCCAGAGCTGGCCGTCCGGCCCGAGCAGGTGGACGAAGACGCGGTAATTCACGCCGACCGGTTTCAGGGCCTTCCAGTACAGCGTCAGCGGAAAGGTCGCGCCGGGCCGCGCCTGTGTGTGCGGCAGGTCGAACGCCAGCAGCGCCGGGCCGGCCTCCAGCGGCGTGAAATGCGCGTGCTGCGCGACCACCACCTCGCGGCCCGTCGAGCGCACCACCCACGCGCCCGCCGATTGCGCCCAGGCGCGCAGGCCCAGGCCGACGAGGACGGCGCCGGCCAGGAGCGCGGCGGCGGGGAGAGGGAGAGCTTCGGCCCCCCTCGCCCCGACCCTCGCCTCGAGAGGGGGAAGGAAAGCCGGCTTCCCCAAAACCAATAGGACGACGGCCAGCGCGGACAGGCCGCTCAAGACCCAGGCCAGGACGCGCACGGGCGTCTCCTCAAACTGCACCCGCACCTCGTGCTCGCCGGCTGGGACCGGGATCACCAGCCACCCCTCGGGCCGGGCGACGTCCACGGCGACGCGTCTCCCATCCACAGACGCGCTCCAGCCGGGGAAGTAGAACGTGAACAAGCGCAGTCGAAACGGGCCAGGCGAGGCCGCCTGGTAGGCGCTGTGCAGCGGCCCCTGCCCAACCAGCAACACGGACGCGCCGGGCGGGAGCGCGGCCCGGTCCACGCGATCCGGCGCGCCGGCCCGCAGGGACTCGACCAGCGCCGGCTGCGGCTGCGGTCTCTGCTGGACGCCGACGGGCAGGAACTCGACGCCGGCGGTCGTGCCCACCAGCCGGCCGCTCAACTCGGTCTCCAGGATGCGCGCGGCGCTCACGGGGCCGTAGTCCGGCCAGGGCGGCGGGTTGAGCAGCGGCACGGCGGCGGCATACAGGGCGGCGAACGCCGCCAGGCCGAACGCGCCGGGAAGGCGCCCGCCGGCGCCCTCCGGCAGCCAGCGGACGGCGGCGCCGGCCAGCACGGCCAGCGCCAGCGCGGCCGGGCCGAGCAGGCGGGTGGGGAATTGCAGGAACGGCAGGATCGGCGCCGCCTCCCACAGCCAGAGCGAGGCCGGCGTCATCAGATAGAGCAGCGCCAGGCCGGCGGCGGTGAAGACGAGCAGCGTCGCGCGGCCCGGGCGGGCGCGGAGGGCTGAGGCCGCGCCCAGCACGGCCAGCGCCCACTGCGCCACGCCGACGTTGTAATGAAAGCGGGTCCGCAGCGCGCCCAGGTCGAACCACAGCGCCGGGGCCAGCAACTCGTCGGCGCGGGCGAAGTAGTGGCGATAGTCGAACAGGGCGCTGCCGGTCAGCGTCTGATATTGCACGGCCCCGCGCTCGACGACGGCCGGGAGCCAGAAGAAGGCCGTCAGGCCCGCGCCCAACGCCAGGGCCAGGAGCCAGGGCGCGAGGTGCGCCCGATCCCAGGCGCGGTGGGCCGCCAGGTCGGCCAGGAGCCACACAATCAGCAGACCGAGGAACACGGCCGGCAGCAGATTGTGCGCGAGCAGCAGGGCGGCCAGCGCCAGGGCCGCCAGGACGAGGGCGCGCGCGGTGGGGGCGCGGCGCAGGCGCGCGAAGGCCCAGAAGACCACGGGCGCCCAGCCGATTGAGAAGGTCTCCGGCGCGGCGCCGCGCTCAAGCGGGTCAATGAAGAGGACATACGGCGCAAGCGCGAACGCGGCGGCGCTCACGACGCCCCCCCTCCCGCCCCACAGCGCGCGGCCCAGGCCGTACATGCCCAGCGCGCCGGCCGCGGCGGCCAGCGCCAGCACCGCCTTGACGCCCAGGACCGCGTCGCCGGATGGCAGCGCGAACAGCGCGCCGAGGTGATAGGTCAGCGGCGCGTAATAGTTGAAGACCGGATAGCCGAAGCCGTAATACAGGTCGGGCGCCCAGCGCGGGTAGAGCACGCCGGCGCGCCAGGCGTCGAGGACGATTTGAGTGCGGAAAATGTGGACGGTGGAGTCGACGCTGTCCGGCAGGCTGGGGCGGGCGAGGAGCGGCCAGGCCGCCAGGAGCGCGATCAGCGCGGCGACGACCCAGCCCGGATCGACGCGGGCGCGCGCCCCGGCCGCCGGGTCACCGGTCGCCATCCAGTTTCTGGAAGCGTTTGCGGCCCTGGCCGAGCTCGACGCTGCGCTGGTAAGCGGCCCACACCGCGCGCGAGATGGCGGTGCGGAAGCCGGCCTTTTCCAGGAAGTACAGGGCTTCGGCCGTGGTGCCGCCCGGCGAGGTGACCTGGTTGCGCAGGCGGGCGACATGGCTGGCGCTGTGCTCGTAGTAGTCCACCGAGCCTTTCACCGTCTGCACCACGAGCTGCTCGGCCACGCGCCGTGAAAAGCCCAGGTGGACGCCGGCGTCCACCAGCGCTTCCATGAACAGGAAGACATAGGCCGGGCCGTTGCCGGACAGGGCCGTAGCCATGTCGAGCTGGTCCTCGGTGTCGGCCTCCACCTCCTGGCCGAGCGCGCCGAGCAGGGCGCGGGCCTGCGCCTTGTGCGCGTCGTGGACGCCCGGCGCCGCGATCCAGACCGTGATGCCCTGGCCGATCTGGGCCGGGGTGTTGGGCATCGACCGGACGACGTTGACGTGCGCCAGCCCGCTGGTGATGGTCTCGATCTGCGCGCCGGCCACGATGGAGAGCACCAGGGCGTCCGGCTTGATCCGGCCGCGCAGGGCGGGCATGGCCTTGGGCAGCACCTGGGGCTTGACGCCCAGCACCACCACATCCGCGCCCTGGGCGGCGGCGACGTTGTCGGTGGTCCAGGCCACGCCGTACTTCTCCTGCAAAGCGCGGCCGCGTTCCTCGCGCGGCCCGGACGCGATCAGGCGGCCGGCCTGGGTCATGCCCTTGTTGAGCAGGCCGGAGATGATGGCCTCGGCCATGGCGCCGGAGCCGATGAAGGCGATGCGGGAGTCCTGGAGCATAGTTCTCCTTGAGAGGCGAGGGGGCAGGGGTGGCCGGGTGAGGCGGTGGCTGAATGACCGGGGAAAACCGGCCCGATCCCGTCAGGTCACCTTGCGATCCAGCGCCTTGTCACCCTGTCCCCCGGCCAGCAGCATACAATTCACGGTTACGGAACGGCACGAGCGCCAGGATCACGGCGTGCTCGTACAGAGCCACGCGGTCGATGACGTCGGCGGTGAGCAGGCCGATGGCGCCGTTGCCGCGTTTCGAGTCGTTGCGGCCGAAGACGCGGTCGTCGGCCTCGCCCAGCTCGACGCCCTGGCGGATGAGCGCCGTCACCGGCGGCGGCAACAGGAACGTGCCGGAGCGCGCCCGGCCCTGCAAGCCGTCGCGGCCCTCGATCACGATCCAGGCGAAGGCCGCCAGGCCCTGCGCGTCGGGGTCCACGCCGCCCTCGATGCCGACCCAGTAGTCGGCCGCCGGCGCCGCGGCGCGGGCGTTGGCCAGCCGGTTGAGCGCGCCCTGCAACGTCTCGGCGTCCGTCATCGGCTGATGGTCGACGCCGGACGGGACGGCCACGCCGGAGGCCTCAAAGGCCTGCTCCGGGAACAGGCGCCGGAAGCCGTTGAGCGCGGCCTGGATTTTCACCGGGTTGGTGGAGGCGACCGTGATGAGGGGCATGCTTACGCAAAATACGCCAGCGCCCGGCGCAGGCGGTCCTCCAGCGTCCTGGCCTCGGCCGCCGCCTCTTTCGGGATGGCCTGGACGGCGGCCTGGGCCTCCACCACGCTGTAGCCGAGCGCCGTCAGCGCCGCGATCACTTCGGCGTCCACGTCGGCGGCGGCCAGCACCGCGGCCAGGCCGGGCTCGCCGCCGAGCCTGTCCTTGAGCGCGAAGACGATCTTCTCGGCCGTCTTCTTGCCCACGCCGCGCACCCGGTTGAAGACCTCCGGCTGCTCGTTGACGACCGCGCGCCGCAGGACGTCGGGCGAGAGCGCGGACAGCACGGCCAGGGCCAGCTTCGGCCCGACGCCCTGGACGGTCAGCAGCAACTCGAAGAGCGTCCGCTGTTCCTCGGTGGCGAACCCGAAGAGCGTCAGCGCGTCCTCGCGCACCACGAGGTGGGTGTGCAGGAAGAGGCCGTGGCCGGTCTGCACGCCGTCCAGCACCGAGGTGGGCACGAAGACCCTGAACCCGACGCCGGCGACCTCGACCACGCAGGTGTCGGGGGGATGAAACGAGAGCAGGGTGCCGCGCAGGGAGGCGATCATTCGGTTAGAGATTTGAGCTTCATCGAGTGCAGGTGGCAGATCGCCACGGCCAGGGCGTCGGCGGCGTCGTCGGGTTTAGGGACCTCGGCCAGGTTGAGGATGGCGCGCACCATCTGCTGCACCTGGGGCTTGTCGGCGCCGCCGTAGCCGGCCACCGCCTGCTTGACGTCCTTGGGCGTGTACTCGCCGACCGGGATGCCGGCTTCGGCCAGGGCCAGGAGCGCCACGCCGCGCGCCTGCCCGACGAGCATGGCGGTGCTGACGTTGCGCTGAAAAAAGAGCTTCTCCACCGCCGCCGCGTCCGGGCGATGGAGAAGGATCAACTGCGTGAGCTCGCGGAAGAGCGTCTGCAACCGTCCGGGCACCGGCGCGCCGGCCGGGGTGAGGACCACGCCATAGGCCGCCAGGACCGGGCCGGCGTCGGCCTCGCGGATCAGGCCGTAGCCGGTGGTGGCGAGGCCGGGGTCGATGCCGAGGACGAGCATGGCGAACGCGCTGCGTTCGCTTATAGCGTGGCGCGGCGCGCTACGCCGCCATCCGCTCCAGCGCGGCGTCGCTGAACTCGACGTTGGTGAAGACGTTCTGGACGTCGTCCAGCTCCTCGAGCTGCTCGATGAGCTTCATGATCGCCACGGTCGCTTCGGGGTCGAGCTCGAGCTTCTGGTTAGGCTCCATGCGCAGCTCGGATTCGGTCGGGTGGATGCCGGCCTTCTCCAGCGCGTGCACCACCGCGCCGAAGTGGTCGGGCGCGGCGTAGATCTCGATCAGGTCGTCGCCCGTGATCACGTCGTCGGCGCCGGCGTCCACGGCGATCTCGAAGACCTTGTCCGGATCATGGCCGGCGCGCGGCACGGCGACATAGGCCTTGCGCGAGAATTGCCAGGAGACCGCGCCGGACTCGGCCATGTTGCCGTTGCTGCGCGTCACCAGCCGGCGCAACTCGGACACGGTGCGGTTCTTGTTGTCGGTCACCACCTGGATCAGGACGCCCGAGCCGTGCGGGCCGTACGCTTCGTACATCAGCGACTCGAACGCGGCGGCGTCTTTGTCGGCGCCGGTGGCGCGGGCGATGGCGCGCTCGATGTTCTCTTTCGGCATCGAGTTGGCTTTCGCCTTATCCACAGCCAGGCGCAGTTTGAAATTCGCGTCAATGTTGCCGCCGCCCTCGCGCGCCGCCAGCATGATCTCGCGCGTCAGCCGCGTGAACATCGCGCCGCGCTTGGCGTCCGCCGCGCCTTTCTGGCGCTTGATGGTCTTCCACTTTGAGTGTCCAGACATGGCGCACTCCTCCTTCAGCCTTCCATTCAACACATTCTCAGAGCGCAACGATTATACCGCAGGTGCCGTATAATCCAGGCGATGACCCCGGCGGAGACCCAGGCCAAACTGCGCGCTGGCATCCAGGCGCTGCGCGCCGGCGACCGCGCGCGCGGCCGACGCCTGCTCCTGGAAGTGGTCGCGGCCGACGAGCGCATCGAGCCGGCCTGGCTGTGGTTGAGCGCGGCGCTGGACGACCCGGCGGACCAGATCATGGCGCTGGAGAATGCGCTGGCCCTCAACCCGGACAACGCGCCGGCGCGGCGACGATTGGCCGAACTGCAGGGCACGGGCGCCGAGGCGCGAGGCAGCCGAGGCGCGGCGCCCCCGCCCGCTCCCGCGCCGCCCGCCACAGACGCCGGCGGGGAAGTTTCGGCAACGCCCGCCGAGCACGCCGCCTCCGCCGTCGACCCGGACGACGACCCGCTCCAGTGCCCGTTCTGCGGCCAGCTGACGGCCGAGGTCGACCTGCGCTGTCCGCACTGCCGCAAGAGCCTGCTGGCGCCGGGACGCTGGCAGGCCGGGCTCTATCTCTACCTGCTCCTGCTGATCTTCGGCCTGGACGTGCAGGCGGCCATCGTTGAAGCGTTTGTGCCGGTGATGCTGCCCGTCCTGCCGCCTTTCCCCCTGCTGGAGAGCGCTGTGCAATTTCTGCAATTGCAGCCGCTCCTGGCCCTGCCCTGGGGCGCGCTGGCCGCGCGCGCCATCCTGCTGGCCGGGCTGCTCTTCATGTTCCTGAGCGACGTCGCGCTGGCCTACCCGCTCGCCGTCGGGCTGTTGACGCTGGACGTCCTGGCAAACGCCGGCCTGTGGTGGGCCGGCCGGCTGTCGCCGGGGATCGCGCTGGTCAACCTGAGTCTGTCCGGCCCGGTCCTGCTGCTGGCGGCGGCCTCCCTGGTCAGTCAGGCCCTGGCGCGGCGCCGGCTCTTCACCCAGCTCGACCGGGACCTGTACTCAGGGTTCGATTACGCCAGGCGCGCCCAGGAACACCTGGGGCGCGGGCGCCTGGCCCTGGCGGCCCTCCACTTCCGCAAGGCCATCGCCTTGCAGCCGCGCACCGGTCCGCATTACAAAGCGCTTGGGCTCGTCCAGGCCCGGCTGGGCCGCTTCCCACAGGCGCGGCGGGCGCTGGAGAGCGGACAGGCGCTGACGCCGGACGACCCGGAGTTCGCGGCCCTGATCGCCGAGGTCGAGCGCCGGGCGGCGGGCGCCGGCCCACGCCGGCCCTGACCTCAGCGCCGCACCAGGGGCAGGTAGATGAGGAACGGGAACGGCACGCACAACTTCACGTCGTCCACGTTGAAGTTGACGACCGGGGGCGGCGGCGCGCCCACGGCCACCCCGCCCAGCGCGCGCGTCGTGGCCGAGATGACGAGATCGGTGCTGGCCCCGGTGGCGAACGATGACACATCCACGCTGACGGGGGTATAGCCCGAGGCGTAGGTCGGCGTCATCGCCGCCGTGGCCGAGAACACCAGCGTATTGTTCAACCTCACCTCGAGCCGGTCGCTGGCGTCCGTGCCGGGGTCGGCCCGGCTGAGCCACAGGCTGAACTCCAGCCGCGCCGGCTGCATCGCCGGGCTGAGCGTCACCGTCTGGGACACCGTCTGGACGATGACGTTGTTGGGGAGCGTGGTGGTGCTGGTGTAGCCGCCGCCGAACCAGGCCCAGTTGGCGCCGCTCAGCGGGCCGGCTGGATCGTTGACGCCCGCCATCACATCGCAGGTCCCCGAGTCGCAGGTCCGGAGCGGCGCGGTGTCGCGGCTCAGGTCATCGTGACTGGAAGGCCCGCCGGGGTCGATCACGACCAGCGGCGGGGTCGAAGACACCACCCACGGGCTGAGCGCCGCCTCGAAATCGCTGTCGCCCAGCAGGTTGTTGCAGGCCGCGGCCGGCGCGCCCACCGCAGCCGGCGCGGGCGGCGGGGCCTCCCAGTTCAGGCCGGCGAGCGCCAGGCAGAGGGCGAGGCTGAAGCGCGCCACGGGCCGGATCGTCATGGGCCGGACTCCTGAGAGATGACGGGAAGATACGCCGGATAGAAAGCCGGCGAGCACATCGCCACGTCGTCCAGGTTGAAGTTGACCACCGGGCCCGTCGTCGTCGTCGTGGCCGAGAACGTCACCGTCCGCGTCACGCCGGTGGCGAAGGCGTTGGCGTCCAGCCGGACCGTCTGGTAGGCGGCGTAGGCGGGCCGGTCCAGGGCCGTGGCCGTGAACACCGGCGTGGCGTCGATCAGGGCCTGGAAAGTGTCCGTGATCCCGGCGCCGGGGTCGGCGCGGCTGATGTTGAACTGGAACTGCAGCGAGGCCGTCCCGGTCGGCACCATCACGGACTGGGTCAAGACCTGGGTGACCGTCGTGGTCAGCGTGGTGGTGTAGCCGCCGAACCACGCCCAGCCGAGGCCGCTCAGCGGGCCGGCGGGGGCGAAACTGCCGCCGCCGCACAGCCCCGTGGTGCACACCACGGGCAGCGCCTGGCCGCCGACGCTGTCGGTCTGCGCCCAGGCCACGCCGGGCTTCTCAAACACCGCGTTGTCGATCAGATTGTCCGTACACAGCTCGACGCCGGAGCCGGTCAGCGCAACACTCAGAGCGCCCGGCGTGCCGACGCCCGCCAGCGTGTAGTTGACGGAGAACGAACCGTTCAGGACGCCCAGCGACGTAGGGGCATAAGCTAATTCGACCGTACAAGCGCCGCCGCCCGCCAGCGGCGTGCTGGTGCTACAGGTGCCGCCCGTGCCGGGGAAGGCGCCTCCCAGATAACTTAACGCAGTCCCGGTCAGGCTTGGCCCTGACAGCGTCATCGCCAGGCCGGATGGGTTCTGCACGTTGAGCGTCCGGCGGTTGGTCAGGTCCAGGACCGTCCTGCCGAGAGCGACAGACGGGCTCTCGGCGATGCGCGGCAGATAGGCGCTCAGGGCGGCGTCCAATTGCAGCCGCGGCTTGGTCAGGCCGTTGCGCGTGTCGGTGACCGGGACACCCGTGCCCTGCAGCAGGGCCAGGACCTCGTTCACCGACGCGCCGGGATTGGCCTGCTCGAGCACGGCCCAGGCGCCGGCGATGTGCGGGGCGGCCATGGAGGTGCCTTGAAGACTGCCAAAGTTCCCGCTCGGGAGCGAGGACTGAATTTCCTCGCCCGGCGCCAGCAGGCTGAGGAACGAGGCGCTGTTGGAGAAAGAGGAGACTGTGTCCACGGGCGTCGCGCCGGGGCCGCCGTCGCGCGTGGACCCGACGCTGATGGCGTTCGAGAGGCAGGCCGGCGCGGCCAGGCCGCTGGCGAAGGAGTTGTTGCCGGCCGCCACCACCGGCGCGATGCCCACCGAGCGCAACTGGCCGAACGCCGCGTTGCGGCCCTGATCGGCCGAGGTGCCATCACAGGCGCTGGTGTAGTTGGCGGTCCCGCCCAGGCTCAGGTTCACGGCCGCAATCGTGTGGCTGAGGCGCAGGGTGTTATAGACGTGTTCCATCGCCTTCAACTGGTCCGACGGATAGGTGCCGATGGCGCTGCCGAACTGGGTGAAGACCTGGATGGCGATAATCTTGGCCTCCGGCGCCACACCTGAGAAGCCCGGTCCGCCGGCATAATCCTTGCCGGCCGCGATCCCGGCCACGTGGGTGCCGTGCCCGCACGAGCCCAGCGTGCAGGGCTGGCCCGCGCCGGGGCTGAAATCCTGCGGCTGGCCGTTCGGGCACAGCGACTGTCCACCGAAGAGGCTGCCATCTCCATTCGCGTTGGAGAAGCACGCCTCGGCCACCACCTTGCCGGCCAGGAACGGATGGTTCTTGTCCACGCCCGAGTCCAGGACGACGATCGTCTGGCCCACGCCCGTGAAGCCCAGGTCCCAGACGCCGGTCGTCGGCGTCGAAGCGCCGATGACGCCGGTGCTCTCGGCCAGCGCCAGCATCTCCGGAACATCCTCCGCCACGCTCACCACCCACGGGGACCGGCGCAGGGCGTCCAGGGCTGCGGCATTCACGGTCAGGGCCATGTACGGGATGGTGGCATATTTGTGCGCGGGTCCCGCGCCGGTCGATTGAAGCGCGCGTTCCACCTCGGCCTGAGCGCGGGCGATGGCGGCGCGCTGGACGGCCACGAACGCCGGGCCTTCCAGCGCACCCTCCGGCGTGAAATCCGCCCGCACTTCCACGATGACGCGCACCGGCCCGCCCTGCCGGGCCTTGAGGATAAGCGCCTCGTCAACGCCCGGCGCTTCCGGCGTCGGCCCCAGGTCGGCGGCGCCGGCCGTCGGCCCCCACCCCAGACTCACCAGCGCCAGGAGACAGGCAACCCCCGTGCGGAACAAGCGTTGACGGAATGTCATCGTGAGCCAAACCTCTCCATTCACACAAATTATCGGCCCGAAACCGGGGACAGCGCAATCCGAGGAAAGTCAGAGAGGGGGAGCGGTGGGTAGGGGTAGTAATCAGTGATGAGTGAGCAGTGAGCAGTGAGCTGTCGTCTGCGCCCGGTCCTCAGCGCGTCATAAACAACCGATCCACCGCGTCGGCCAGCTCAGACAGGTTGCTCACCTGGTGGACGGCGTCGCACAGCGGCGCGTACTGAGGCATGTCGCTGTCGCCGACGCCCCACTGGAAGCGCAGTTCCGGGTTGAACCAGACCACGCGCCGGGCGCGGCGCTTGATGTGCTCGAACAGGTCCAGGCGCGGGTCGCGGAAGTTGTTGCGGCCATCGCCCAGGAAGATCACGGTGGTGCGGCGGTCCACGGCGTCCAGGCACTGGTCACAAAAGTTTTGCAGGCTGAAGCCCAGGTCGGTGGCGTAGTAGCCGGGCGGGATACGGTGCAGGACGAGCGGGATGGCCTCGTCGGGGCGGTGCAGGATGAACTCGTCGCTGACCTCTTCCAGATGGTCGTTGAAGGCGAACGAGCGCGCCTTGCCCACCTGGTCCTGCATCTCGTACATCAGGCGCAGCATGAACTCGGCCACCGGCCGCATGGAGGTGGAGATATCACAGATCAGGGCGAACTTCGGCTTGAGGTGGCGTTTCTTGAAGCGCAGGTCGAACGGGACGCCGGCGGTGCGCAGGTTGGCGCGCAGCGTGGTCTTGGCGTCCAGGGTCTTGCCGTCGCCTTTCTTCTGGCGCAGCGCGGCGCGCGAACGGAGCTTGGCGGCCAGGCGCGTCACCAGCCGGCGCAGCTCGCGGGCCTCGGCCTCGGTCAGGTCGTTGAACGGGCGCTGCATCAGCTCGCCCTCGTCGAACCGGTCGGGCGGCCGCTCGGCGAGCTGCCGGGCCAGGCTCTGCCCGGCGGCCTGGCTGGCCTGCTGGGCCAGGGCGTCGCGGTTGGCGGCCAGCAGGCCGAGGATGGCCGCCTGGCCCTCGCGCGTCATCCCCATCTGGGCCAGCTGCTGCATGAGCTTCTCGATCTGCTCGGCCAGCGCCTCCAGGCCCAGCTGGCGCAGCATATCGCGCGTGATGCGCGGCTGCTGCTCGGGGCGCGCGGGGCCGCGGCCCGCCCGGCGCGCCATGGCTTCCAGCTCCTCCCGGCTCGGCCCCTGGCCGGAGGCCAGCATCTGCAGCAGCCGGCTGAGGTCGCCGGCCAGCGCGCGCATGGCGGCCTCCAGCAGCCTCTGCTGGTCGGGCGTCAGCATCTGGTCCGGCGGGATGAGCGGCGGGCCGCCCGAGCCGAAGTACATGGGGAATAGGCGCTCGAAGACCGGCGCGTCGTGGTTCTCCTTGATCAGGGTGGCGCGCAGGGCGCTGCGGAACGAGTCGCGGTCGAGGACGCCGAGCAGCTCGGTGGCGCGGAAAGCGTCGGCGCTCTCGGCCAGCGAGATGCGCACCCCGGCCGCGCGCAGGCCGGCGATGAATTGGGCGATGCGGTCGTCCATGCGTCACCTCCGGTGACGGCGGCGGAACGCGACGCGCTCCGCCGGAAGCCGGGCGGCCAGCCCGGCGGCGTCGTCAGTTGCGCGGCCCGCGGATCCGCCGGTACAGGGCCGGGTCGTCGTCGCCGCGCCCGCGCGGCTCTTCGCGCTCGTTGCGGCTCATGCCGCGCTTGGCGCGTTGCAGATCGGCCTCGTGCTTGAGCAGGATCGAGAGCGTCGTGTCCAGCGTGTGCTGGTCCAGGGATTTGGCGTTGAGCAGGACCAGGGCCCGGGCCCAGTCCAGCGTCTCGCTCACCGACGGCGACTTCTTCAGGTCCAGGGAGCGCAGGCGCTGGACGAGCTCCACGGCCTGGCGGGCGAGCTGGGGCGAGAGGTCCGGCACCTTGAGGCGCACGACGCGCAGCTCGGCCTCCAGGGTCGGGTAGTCGATGTGCAGGTAGACGCAGCGGCGTTTGAGGGCCTCGGACAGTTCGCGGGTGTTGTTGGAGGTGAGCAGCACCAGCGGCTGATGCCTGGCCGTGATCGTGCCCAGCTCCGGCACCGAGACCTGGAAATCCGAGAGCACCTCCAGCAGGAAGGCTTCGAACTCGGCGTCGGCGCGGTCGATCTCGTCGATCAGGAGGGTGACGGGCGCATCGGCCATCACGGCCTGCAACAGCGGGCGCGGCAACAGGAAACGCTCGGAGAAGAAGACGTCGTCTTCGCCGGCCAGCCGGTCGGCGGCCTGGGCCAGCGTGGTCGCGTCGGACAGCAACTGGCTGAGCTTGTCGCGCAGCAGCTGCGTGTACAGCATCTGCTTGGAGTATTCCCACTCGTACAGGGCCTTGGTCTCGTCCAGGCCCTCGTAACACTGCAGGCGGATCAGCGGCCGGCCGGTGGCGCCGGCCCAGGCTTTGGCCAGCTCGGTCTTGCCGACGCCGGCCGGCCCTTCGGCCAGCACGGGCTTGCCCAGGCGTTCGGCCAGGAACAGCACCGTGGCGATCTCGTCCGAGGCGATGTACTGCTGGCGGCCGAGCGCGTCCATCACGTCGGCGGTGGAATTAAACATACCGGCTCCTTGTGGTGCGAAAACTATACCACTCTTCGCCGGGCTGTATCCCGATTTCGGTGTCAGCGCGCTGGGGCGCACGGCCGTCAGGCGCCGCGCTCGCGCAGGTAGCGGAGCAGGTCGTCCTCGGGGTGCGGCACGTCCAGGACCGCCAGCATCGCCGCCAGTTCGCCGCGGTGGTGCGTGCCGTGGTTGGCGACGTGCAACATTAACTCGCCCAGAGGTTCGCGGTAGGGCTGGCCGCGCGTGGTGGTGTAGTGGACGGGCGCGTCCAGGCGGGCCTGGTCGCAGGCGGCCAGGAAGGCGCGCAGTTCCACCTCCAGACCGGCCCACGCCCGGCGCGCGTCGGCCAGGGTCGGGAACTCTTCCGGCTGCAGCAGGGCGGTGGGCGAGTGGCCCTGCCAGCGCCGCAGCCAGATGGTCTCGGCCGCCAGCATGTGCACGACCAGGCCGTGGACGCTGCCCCACGAGTGCCCTAAAGGCCGGTCCCACTGCTCAGGCGTCAACGCCTCGCAGGCGTCGAGCATCTGGGCGTTTATCCAGTAGTGATAGGCGTAGATCAGCTCGAGGGTGTCTTGGGTGATCATGTCCCAACTCCGTCGGGGCCGGTCCGAGACCGGCCCGTACGACCCGCCGGCGGGTCGAGTCAGTTATTCGTGGAAGCGCGCTGGTGGTCCATGATCAGGACGGCGGCGCCGTTGATCTGGCTGCGCTTGAGCATCAGGAGGGCGCGATTGGCGTCCGCCAGCGGGAAGGTCTGGACCTCGGTCTTAATCCCGATCCGGGCGGCTTCGGCCAGAAAGTCGGCGGCGTCCTGGCGGGTGGCGTTGGCGACGCTGCGGACCACGCGTTCGCCGTACAACAAGGCGTAATCGAGCGACGGGATCGGGCTGAGGTGGATGGCGTTGATGGCCAGCGCGCCGCCCGGGCGCAACTGCTTGAGCGCCAGCGGCACCAGCTCGCCGGCCGGCGCGAACAGGATCGCGCGGTCCAGCGGCCGGGGCGGCGCCTGGTCCGCCGCGCCGGTCCAGGCCGCGCCCAGCGCCGCCGCCAGCGCGCGATGTCCGGCGCCGCGCGTGAAGACCGAGACCGGGCAGCCCCAGCCGCGCGCGATCTGCAGGGCCAGGTGAGCGCTGGCCCCGAAGCCGAACAGGCCGAGATGCTCGCCGGGCTGCAGCTCGGCGACGCGCAGCGACCGGTAACCGATGATGCCCGCGCACAGCAGCGGCGCCGCTTCCACATCGGAGAACCCGGCGGGGATAGCGACCGCGAAGCGCTCATCCACCACCAGGCCCTCGGCGTAACCGCCGTCCACGTCCCAGCCCGTGAACTGCGCGCGCGCACACAGGTTCTCCTGGCCGCGCCGGCAGGCGTCGCACTCGCCGCAGGTCCAGTGCAGCCAGGGCACGCCCACCCGGTCGCCGACCTGGAACCGCGTCACCGCGCCGCCCCGCGCCGCCACCGTCCCGACCACCTGATGGCCGGGCGTGACCGGCAGTTTGCGAGGCGGCAGCTCGCCTTCCACGACGTGCAGGTCGGTGTGGCACACGCCGCACGCCCGAACGGAGATCCGAAGCGAATGCGCCGTCAGCTCGGGCGCGGGCGCGTCAACCGGGACGAGCGGCGCGGTCTCGATGGGCGCCGGCTTGAGAAGCTGGAGGGCGCGCATGGAGATGACGCCCTAGGCACTGCGGATTGCGTCTTCGCCCGGCGCCTGATACGCCCGATCCAGCATTTCCAGGGTGTGCATCACAGGCAGCGCGCGGCCCTGTTTCTTCAGGTGCGTGCGGATCTGGATCAGGCATCCGATGTTGCCGGCCGCGACGGCCTGGGCGCCCACGCCGGCGATATTGCGCGCCTTGCGCGCGCCGAACGCCGCCGCCAGGGCCGGCTGTTCTAGGTTGTAGGTGCCGGCCGAGCCGCAGCACATCTCGCCTTCTGGAATTTCGGCCAGCGTGAGGTTGGGGATAAGGCTCAACAGCCGGCGCGGCGCGGCGGCCACACCCTGCGCGTGCGCCAGGTGGCAGGCGTCGTGATAGGCCACCGTCAGCGGCTCGGCCAGCGCGGGCGGCGGGACCAGGCCGAGCGCATCCAGGAACTCGCTTACATCTCGGACGCGCGCCGCGAACGCCCGCGCCTGCGCTTCTTCCGGCTGGCCCGCAAACAGCACGCCGTACTCCTTCATGCCGGAGCCGCATCCGGCCGCATTGGTCAGGATCACGTCCACGTCGCTCGGGAAAGCGCGCAGGTTTTGGCGCGCCAGCTCGCGCGCGCGGTCGAGCTCGCCGGTGTGCAGGCCCAGCGAGCCGCAGCAGCCCTGGCCCGGCGGGACGACGACCTCGACGCCGTTGCGCGCCAGGACGCGGACGGTGGCCGCGTTGATCTCCGGCGCCAGCGCCTGCTGCACGCAACCGGTCAACAGCGCCACGCGCGCGCGCCGCCGGCCCTGGGCTGGAGTGACGTCCGGCAACGGCTGGGCCGCAGGCAGAGACTCCGGCAGCAGGTCCAGCATGGCCCGGAACTGCTCCGGCAACGCGCCCTGCACGCGCCTGCCCAGTTTGCCGGCCGCGGCCGCCAGCCGGAAACGGTCCGGATACGGCAGCGTCGCGTGGGCCAGGGTATGGGCGGCCTGGCCGACAAGTCCGCGGCGGCGCTGAGGGGCGACATGGGCGCGGTAGAGCGGCAGCAGTTCACCGTACGGCACGCCGGACGGGCAGGCGGGCACGCAGGCCAGGCAACCCAGGCAGCGGTCGACGTACGGCAGAGTCGCCTCCACCGGCAGCGCGCCTTCCAGGGCGGACTTCATGAGGTAGATGCGGCCGCGCGGCGAATCCATCTCTTCGCCCAGCACCGCATACGTCGGGCAGGCCGCCAGGCAGAAGCCGCAATGGACGCAGGCTTCCACGGCGCGGGCCATCACGCTGCCTTCCGGGCCGAGCTGGTCAACGGGGATGGTGTGCTGCATAGAGTAGGCCGTGAGCAGTAGGCAGAGCGCAGTGATCAGCGGCCGGCCGGGGCCGTGAAGTCTTCCGCCTGCATATCAGCCGGGACCCCAGCGGCCGGCCGCGTCCAACGCGGCCCTGACCCGGCGGGCGAAGGCGTGGTCTGAGCGCGGCGCGCCGAGGAGAGGCCCGCGCTCGCCCGGATCACCAAAGACCATCAGGCCGGAAAGGCCCTGCGCGGCGAGAACCTGATGCAGGGCCTCGACCGGCCCTGGCCAGGCGATCCAGACCACCTGGCCGCCGCCGCTGTACCGCCGCCGGCTCCCGCCGGCTTCGAGCGCCGCGTCGAGCGCCGCAATGCGCCTCGGCGTCAGCGGGACCTTGACCAGCGCCGCGTCTTGCGGCGCCCAGGCCAGCTCGCGCACGTCGCGCCACAAGGCCGCCTCATCGCCGCCTTCCAGGATATCGCCGCCGCCGAGCAGCGCGGCCAGCCGGTCCAGGCGCGCCGGCAGCGCCTCCGCCAGGCCGCCCAGGCGCACATACAGGCCCGCGCTGCGCGCGTCCGGCCGGAGGTCCAGCGCTTCCAGGTCCAACTGCGAGCGATAGAGCGTGTAGACGGCCTCCAGGGCCTGTTCGAGGCGGGGATACTCGCGCCGCAGCGTGGCGTAAGCCTGCGGCCTGGGGAAGACCTTGAACGTGACTTCGACCAGCACGCCGAGCCGGCCCAGGCTGCCGACCATGAGCTTGGGGAAATCGAAGCCGGCGGCGTTCTTGACGACCTTGCCGCCGCCGTGGATGACCTGGCCGGCGCCGTCCACCCAGCGGACGCCCAGGATGAAATCGCGCACGCCGCCGTAGCGGTAACGGCCCGGCCCGCTCAGGCCGGACGCCACCGTGCCGCCGAGCGTCGCGCCGCGCTCGGCCAGCATCGGGTCGAACGGCAGGTACTGGCCGTGCTCGGCCAGCAGGGCCTGCACATCGGCCACCGGCGTGCCGGCCAGGGCCGTAAACGTGAACTCGCCGGGATCGTACTCCACCAGGCCGCTCAGACCGGTCAGGTCCAGCGCGGTGACGCCCGGCGGCGGCGTGGACAGCGCGGGCTTGGTGCCGGCGCCGCGCGGGAGGAGGCGCGAGTGAGCGCGGACAGCATCCTGGAGATGGCCTAACGTCTTGATCGTCATCACTCAACGCTAACCGCAAGGGGCGCAAAGAGCACGAAGTTCATCTTCCTTCGCGGGCTTGGCGCGCTTTGCGGTGAAGACAACTACTCTCTTGAGATAACGCCGGCCTTCTCCAGCGGGTGCGGGCCGCGCTGCGTCAGCGCCGGCGCGTCGCCGCCCGGGAACATCTTGCCCCGGTTGGCGATCTGCAGGGTGTCCACGGCGCAGCGCAGGGCCCACATGGCGTCCATATCGGCCTCGGCGAAGAGCTGCGGCATGTACTGGCGCTTCTCCATGCCCACGCCGTGCTCGCCCGTGATCGAGCCGCCCAGCCGGATGCACAGCGCCATGATCTCGGACGCCAGCGCCTCGGCCCGCTCGAGCGCGCCGGGCTCGCGGCCATCGTACAGGATGAGCGGGTGCAGGTTGCCGTCGCCGGCGTGGAAGACGTTGGCCACCCGGATGCCGTGCCGGGCGCTGAGCGCATCGATCTCGGCCAGCGCCCGGCCGAGCTTGCTGCGCGGCACCACGCCGTCCTGGACGATGTAATCGGGGCTGATGCGGCCGACGGCCGAGAACGCGCTCTTGCGCCCCTTCCAGATGGTCTGGCGCTCGGCCTCGGTCGTGGGCACGCGGACCTCGTAGGCGCCGGTGCCGTCGATGACGGTCATCAGGCGCTTGAACTCCTCCTCCACCGCCTGGGCCTCGCCGTCCAGCTCCACGATCAGCAGCGCCGCCGCGCCGGGCGGATAGTTCGCGTGCACGGCCGCCTCGGCCGCCTGGATCGCCAGCCGGTCCATGATCTCCATCGCGCCGGGCAGCAGGCCGGAGGCCACCACGGCCGCCACCGCCTCCCCGGCCGCCTCCATCGAGTGGTAGGCGGCCAGCACGGTGCGGTAGCGCTCCGGCTTCGGCAGCAGCCGGAGCGTGATCTCCAGCGCCACGCCGAACAGCCCTTCCGAGCCCACGAACAGCCCGTGCCAGTCCGGGCCGACACTCTCCTGGCTCTCGCCGCCGAGCGGCACCACCTCGCCGTCCGGCAGCACCGCCTTCAGGCCGAGCACGTGGTTGCTGGTCATGCCGTACTTGAGGCAGTGGGCGCCGCCGGAGTTGAAAGCCACGTTGCCGCCGATGGTGCAGATGGGCTGGCTCGACGGGTCGGGGGCGTAGTACAGGCCGTAAGGCGCGGCGGCCTTGGAGACGTTCAGGTTGATCACGCCGGGCTCGACGACCGCGATCCGCTCCTGCGGGTCCAGGCGCAGGATGCGGTTGAGGCGGTTCAGGCCGATGACCAGGCCGTCCTTGACGGGCAGCGAGCCGCCGGAGAGGCTGGTGCCGCTGCCGCGCGCCACGAACGGGACCTGGTGCTGGTGGCACAGCCGGACGGCGGCGATGACTTCGTCGGCCGTCTCGGGCAGGACGACGGCGCGCGGGCGGCTGTGGAAGGCGGTCAGGGCGTCGGATTCGTAGGGGGCGAGCTGGGCGGCGGCGGTGAGCAGGCGGTCCGGGGGGAAGAGACGCGCTAACTCGACCAGAAAGGGATGTCCGCTCATGTCCGCCGGCCCTCCGTTGGCTGTCTCATTGTAGCAAATCTTCACCCGGACAAGTTAGAGCTTATCTCTAAACCCGCCCGATAGCCGACGGCAGTGCCGTCGGCGACGCCTCTGCTGAGGTTTAGAGACAGGTTCTTAAAGAGAATGGCCGCGGACTGGCGCGGATGGTTGTGAATCCGTGGTAATCCGGGAAATCCGCGGCCAAAACAGTCCGCTGCGGAGCTACTCCTCTTCGTCCATCCCCAGGATACGCGCGGCGCGCTGGCCGATGGGATCGTCGTCCTTGCCCACGAAGACCTCGCGGGTCTTGCCGCCGGCCTGCTCGCGGCCGACGATGCCCATCTGCTTGAGCTCGTCCATCAGCCGGGCGGCGCGCGGGTAACCGATGCGCATCTTGCGCTGCAGGAGCGAGGCGCTGGCCGTGCCGTACTTCTTGACGATCTCGATGGCCTGCTCGATCTGCTGATCCTTGTCCTCCACCGCGGCCTCGCGCGCCAGCATCTCGTCCCAGGGAGCCGTCGTCGCTCCGCCGCCGGCGGAGCTTATCGGCGAAGCTGGAGCACCGGCTTCGCCGCCGGAGCCGGGCTGGACCGGCTCGATTTCGGGCCGGGCCTCGTCCTCGTAAGCCTCGGCCTGCTCGCGCCACCAGTTCACGATCTTGTCGATCTCCTTGTCGCTGACGAAACAGCCCTGCAGGCGCGCGGGCGCCGGCATTTCGGGTGACTGGAAGAGCATGTCGCCCTTGCCCAGCAGGCTCTCGGCGCCGACCGTGTCCAGGATGACGCGCGAGTCGATGCTGGAGGCGACGGCGAAGGCGATGCGGGCCGGGAAGTTGGCCTTGATCAGGCCGGTGACCACGTCGGTGCTCGGGCGCTGGGTGGCGACCACCAGGTGGATGCCGGTGGCGCGCGCCATCTGCGCCAGCCGCACCACCATGCGCTCGGTCTCGTCCGGGGCCTGCATCATCAGGTCGGCCAGCTCGTCGATGAGCACCACGATGCGCGGCAGCCGCTCGGCGTCCTTCTGCCGGGCCGTCTTCGCCGTATAGGTGTCCAGGTTGCGCGCGCCGTGCGCCTCGAAGAGCTTGTAGCGCCGGTCCATCTCGCGCACCGTCCAGCGCAGCACGCCCAGGATGCGCGTCAGCTCGGTCTCGACCTTGCCGAGCAGGTGCGGCAGGCCGTTGAAGCGCACCAGCTCCACCATCTTCGGGTCGATCATCACCAGGCGCAGGTCGTCGGGCGTGTTGTTCATCACCAGGCAGGTGACGATCGCCGTGATGCACACGCTCTTGCCCGAGCCGGTGGTCCCCGCGATCAGCAGGTGCGGCATGGACCCGAGGTCGGCCGCCACCGCGCCGCCGGACACATCGCGGCCCAGGGCGATGGCCAGCGGCTTGTTGATCTTCTGGAAGCTCTCGGCCTCCATCACCGGCCGCACGCCGACGATGGAGGTGCGGCGGTGCGGCACCTCGATGCCGACGTAACTCTGGCCGGGCACCGGCGCTTCGATCCGCAGCGTGTTGGCCGAGAGGGCCAGCGCCAGGTCGTCTTTGAGGGTGGCGATCTGAGCGACGCGCACCTTCCACTGCTGCTTCTTGCCCAGCCAGCCCTGCACCGTGCGCGCGTCCGACTCGCCGGCCTCGGCCAGCGTCACCCGCGCCAGCGGCTCGTCCGCCATGCGCTTGCCGTCGAAGCGGCACACCCACAACTCCTGCCCGTTGCACTGCGCGCCGACCTCCGGCAGGGGGTCCTCCTCCCATTGCCGCCCCCCGCCCCCCAGGTCGCGGCCGGGACGCCGGAACTCCACGATCACCAGGGTGCGCCCCTTGGCGTTGCGCAGGAACACGGCGTTCCGGTTCTGCTCGACGTACTCCTCCGCCTCGGTCTCGTAGCCCAAAGCCGAGAACAGGTGCGCCTCGTGCAGGGCGTATTCGATCAGGGCCTTCTCGGTGAGGGCCTCATTCTCGGCGCAGTGCCGGCCGAGCGCCTGCAGGGCGCGCAGCAGCCGCGCCGTATGGCCGGTGACCGGGCCAGCCTTTTCCACAAAACCCGGCTCCACCTGGTACTGGGTGACGCTCGGGCCTACCCGCGCGCCCAGCACGTCCACCGGCAGCCCGAACTCGCGCAGGGTCTTGACGATCAACGACGCCGTCTCATCAATCTCCTTCTGCGCCGGCCGGCGCAGATCGGTGTTGTCGAGCAGTTCGTAGCCCGGCAGGCGCCGGTCACGCTTCTTGGGCTTGAGTTTGACCTCGTCGGCGACCGTCTCCACCGGGACGCGCAGGCGCTCGCCGGGCGCAAACCTGGGCTTCGGCCGGGCCGGGGCGGCGGGGCGAGCGGCCGGCCGGGGCTTCTGCTCCAGCGGCAGCGGCAACTGCCGCGCCGGCGGCCGCGCCGCCTCGGACGTGAAGCCCTGCGCGGCCAGCCAGTCCAGCAGGCGCGCGAAGCGGCTGGCGGTGATGTCGAGGGTGAAAAACAGGCCGACGACGAAGAGGCTCCCCAACACAAAAGCGTCGGACGGGGGCGGGAAGACGCGCGCCACGGCGTAGCCGACGCCCCAGCCGATGAGGCCGCCGCCCTGCCCGGCGATGGCCTGGGCGGCCAGGCCGCCCATGAGGCGGTTGAGCAGGCCGAGCAGCGCGAACGCCGTCACCTCGGCCGCGATGACGCGCCCCCAGCGGACCGGCGGCGGCGGCGTCATCCGCCGCGCGCTCAGGCTGCGGGCCAGCAGCCACGCGCCGGTCCAGGCCATCGCCAGCGGCGCCAGCGCCGCGCCCCAGCCGAAACCGCTCTCCAGCAGGCCGACCCAGGCTTCGGTCAGCGCGCCCTCCGTCAGGCCGAGCAGCGCCAGCAGGGTCAACGCGGCCGCCAGGAGCAGGATCACGGCCGCCAGATCGTCGCCGTACTTTCCCAGGCGCTCGACCAGGCGCGCCGCCTGGGCCAGGCCGGGGTGGACGGGCGGGATGTGCTTGCGCGAGGCGTCGTCGCGCGCATAACGGCGACGGGACCTCGCCGGGGAGGAGGCGTTGTTCTTGCTCACGGCGTTAGCACCGGTGTTCTGTCGTTATCTTACTTCAGGCCGCTCTTAAAGCAAAACGGCCGGCGCGGAGAGGCTGCGCTCCGGCCGGCCGGCGGCAGGCGGGGTCAGGCCGGCAGCGCCTCGTGGCTGTTGCGGCGCAGGCTGAGGCTCAGACGCCGGTTGGCGCCGTCAATGCTCAGGATGCGGGCGCGCACCAGGTCGCCCTCGCGCACCACGTTGCGGGGGTGCAGGAAGTGGCCCTCGGCCAGCTCCGAGACGTGGATCAGGCCCTCCAGGCCGTCCTCCAGGCTCATGAACGCGCCGAAGTTGACGACGTTGGTGATCCGGCCTTCGATGACCTGGCCGACATCGTAGCGCTGCTCGACCGTGGCCCACGGGTCCGGTCGCAGGCGCTTAAGGCTCAGGGCCACCCGGGCCTGGTCCCGGTCCACCGACAGCACCACCACGTCCACCGACTGGTTGGGGGTCAGGACGTCGCGCGGATGCGCCACCCGGTTCCAGGACACTTCGGAGACGTGGACCAGGCCCTCCACGCCGCCCAGGTCCACGAACGCGCCGAAGTCGCACACATTGGTGACGACGCCCGAGACCTGGTCGCCCGCCTTGAGCGAGTTCAGCAGCAACTGACGCTGGCCGGGCCCGGCGCGCGCCGCGCGCTCCGAGAAGACGATGCGGCCCTTGGCCGGCTCCAGCTCGATCACCTTCAGGCTCAGGCGCCCGCCCACGCGCCGGGCCAGCGCGGCCTTGCGCTCGGGCTCCAGGGCGTCGTTCGGGAACTCCACCAGGTGCGAGGCGGGCACGAAGCCGCGCAGCGCGCCCCAGGCCACCAGCAGGCCGCCGCGGTTGTAGCCGATCACGGTCAGCTCGACGGTCTCATCGGCTTCATACAGCCCGCGCGCCGCCTCCCAGTCCGGCGCCGGATCCGCGTGGTCGGCCGCCAGGCCGTGGCCGTTCCCGGCCCGGTCCCCGCGCCCGCCCGGGTGGCCCATCGAGAGCTCATCCTGCAGCACCGACGCCCACCAGCCTTCGTCGGTCAGCTCAGGTCCGTCATTACCTGTGCGCTCGTCGCGTTCACGCGTCATCACTATTCAATTTCCCTCCGAGTGAGAGTGGCCCCTCTAGGATACTCGATTCGCGCCAAAGAGCAATATCGTACAAGCCTGCCACAGCGCCCCCGCCCGTCTAAGGACCGTCACGTCCCGGCCCGGACAGCGCCGCCGGCCTCCCGTTCCATCTCCACGATTGCGGCGGCCAGTTCCTCCAGCGCCACCCGCTGTTTGCGGTACAGGTCCGCCTCGCTCATGGCCAGGCGGGCGGCCACATCGCGCACTTTCTGGCCCTGCAAGAACTTAAGTTCGAGGATGTTGTAGAGGAGCCATTCGGCCGTGAATTTGCGCTGCCCTTCCGGCCGGATGCGCTCCACGGCCTCGCGCAGGACAGCGCGCAACGCGTTGACGGGGTTGCCGTCGTGCTCGGCCAGGGCGCGCTCCACCACGCGCAGGCGCAGCAGCGGGCTGTTGGTCAGCCGCGGGCCGCCCCAATAGTCGCGCAGCGCGTCTTTGACGAGGCCCGGCAGGCTGGCGCTGTCCACGGCCGACGGCGCGGCTTCCGGCCCGGTCAGGCTCCCCGGGAAAGCCGCCGACGCGCGCAGCCGCTGGAGGGCGTCGATCTCGGGCAGCAGCCGGTCCAGCGCCGCGAAGACGCCCTGCTGCAGGCGGCGGTCCTCCAGCGCCGCCGACGCGCGCGCGCTCAACTGGCTCAACACCGCCAGCGCCTCGGGACCGGGCAGCGGGTCCGCCCCGGCCGGGGCCTGGACCCCCAGCAGGCCCAGCGAGTCGCCGGTCGTCTCCGAGCGCAGCGGCACAATCCAGTACTCGCCCCAGACGAACAGACCGTGGGGGAACAGCGCCGCGTGGCCGTTGAGGTCGGCCTGGTCGCCGGACGCCGCGCGCAGGGCCGCCAGCGGCGGCAGTTCCCCGCGCGCCCGCAGCCGGTCGGCCGAGCCCACGGCGGCTTCGTACTCGATCTTGCCGTCGTCGCCGAAGGCGGCCAGGAACGCGGACGGGCTGCGCAGCGCGTCGCACAGCGCGGCCAGCGCCGACTCGAAGAACTGGTCCAGGTCGCGCGTGGTGAGCAGCCGCTCCTCCAGGGTCTGCAGCCGGCGCAACTCCCGCCGGTCGGCGCCGTAGAACAGGGCGCGCTCGATCGGCAGGCGCACCAGCGTGATCACGAACTGGAGCAGCAGCAGGGCCGCGATGAGCAGGAAGGGCAGCAGGCGCGAGTCGTAGAACGGCAGGCCGGGCCCGTAGCGGGTCACCAGGACATAGACTGCCAGGACGCTGGAGGCCACCACCGGCCCGCGCAGGATCCACTGGAACAGGCGCGCCTTGACCACGCGGTCGGGCAGGGCCACGCCGAAGAAGGCGACGGTGTAGGCCATCACCACCAGCAGCACCGTGACGGCGGCGTTGGTCACGATCACCAGCGCCCAGAACAGCAGCGGGTGCAGCGCCGCCGTGCCGCCGGCGATCAGCAGGAACGGGAAAGTCCCCAGCGGCGGGGCCGCCGCCGACGCCATCAGATACAGCATGCGGCGGCGCGAGGTGGAGGTCTGGCAGCGGCGGTAGGCGCGCACGAAGTTCCAGCCGGCCCAGCCCAGGCTGCCGGCGAAGTAGGCCATGAAAGCCACGAACAGCGGCCCGGCGCGCAGATGGGCGGCGCCGGATTCGGCCTCCAGCACCGCCGAACGCACCAGGACGTCGCTGTACAGCGCGGCCGCCAGGAAGACCAGGCCGGTGACGTACAGGATGCGGATGGCGGCGCGCCGCCGGCCGCGCGACGGCCGGCCGGTGGTGGCGAGCAGGGCATCCGAGAAGTGCAGGTAGGCCACCGGGATGAAGGCGATGCCCAGCCACTGCAGGCGCAGGCCGATCTCCGCCCGCGCCAGGTCGGTCAGCGTGCTCACCAGGACATCGAAGAAGTAGACGACCGTGATAAACGCCAGCAGCGCTGTGAAGGCGCGCACCACGCGGTCGCGCAGATTGAGCGTCAGCGCGTACAGGAGCAGCGAGAAGGTGGTGATGACGATGCCGGAGGCCAGAATCTGGCTGACGGTGTCCAGGGCGTTGACGACGGGGGACATACCAACGAAGCGAGCGGCGGGTGGCAAGTGAACGAGACCCGGCCGTCGCTCGTCACCCGCCACTCGTCACCGGTTATTTTAGCTGGGCGCCAAAAAACAACGCGACGTCCTGATTGGGATAGTAGCGATCGTTGTACCCGCAGTAGACCAGGCCGTGCTTCTGGGCAAAGCTGATGGCCGGGAAGTTCTTGGATTGCGTCTCCAGGACCACACGCTGCAGGCGGTTGCTGCGCGCCCACTGCATGGCCGCCGCCAGCAGCACGCTGCCCACGCCCATCCGGCGAAAGCGGCGCTCCACGCCGAAATCGGCGATCCAGCCGGTGCCGGCCACCGGCGCCAGCGTCAGGTTCAGGTAACCTTTCAGATGGCCGCCCTCCTCGGCGACTAGGAAACACACCCGCCGGGCCCAGGCCTCGGTCAGCGCGTTCGGGTCGCGCGGCGGGGTCACCCGCACCGAGCGCGGCAGCCGCACGGTCCGAAAGACGATCGAGACCGCCTCGCCTTCCTGGCGCGCCTCCATCTGCCAGACGTAGTCTGTGCTGTAGCTGTGGTCGAGCGCCGCGAGGGCGGGCAGATCGGCGCTGGCAGCGGGTCGGACCTGGACCTGAGGCATGCGACGATTCTACACGAATTCACGGCGCCGGCGACGGCGCTTCGATGCCCGGGGCCAGGGTCACGGCGATCACGCAGGGCGCGGCCGCCTCGCCGACGTTGTTGGTGACCACCAGACGAAAGGCGTACTCGCCCGGCTGGTAGGGGCTGGTGTCGAAGGTGCCCAGCGGGCCCTCCACCTGAGGCACGTTGCCGACGGCCAGCGTCACCCAGGCGCCGTTGGTGGCGGCTCCGCTGATCTCGACTTTGTAGAAGGCGAAGTTGGCGATGCTGGCCGTGCCCACGATCTCGTACGAACCCGCGATGCGTTCGCCGGGGCCCGGCTTGAGCAGGGTCACGCCCGGGTTGTCGCAGCCGCTCGAATCGACCGCCAGCGGGCCGCCGCCGCGGATCAGCGTGGCCGTGGGGGCGGCCGTGGGACGCGCGTCGCCGGGGCCGGGCGTCGCCGCCGCCGGATCAAGGGAGAAAACCAGATAGCGATTGAAGACGAACAGGGCGCCGCCGAGGACCAGCATGGACATCAGCGCCGCCAGGGCGCCGTTCTGCCGCCGGCGGGCCGCGTCTTTCTCCAGGCCGAACGGCGTGCGTTCATAATGCTGGTACGCCGACCAGAAGGACGCCAGAAAAAAAAGCGCCGCTGCCCCCAACACGCCGTAGATCCACAACTCGTAACGGGCGAGGAGGACGGCGACGACGCTCATCTACATCCGGCGCAACACTCCGCGCACCAGCGCCGTCAGCTTGGGCGCCAGCACGCGCCCCGCCTCCAGGACCTCCTCGTGCGTCGTCACGGTGCTGCCGTCCAGGTTGGCCTTGTTGCTGATCCCGGAGAACCCCAGCACGCGCAGACCGCCGTGCCGGGCCACGATCACTTCCGACACCGTCGACATCCCCACGGCGTCGGCGCCGGCGGTGCGCAGAAAACGCAGGTCCGCGGGCGATTCGAACGACGGTCCGGCCAGGCCGGCGTACACGCCCTGGCGCAACGTCAGGCCGGCTTCGGCGGCGGCGGCCAGCGCGGCGGCCCGCCATTCGCGGTCGAACGGCACGCTCATGTCCGGGAAGCGCGGGCCGAGCGAGTCGTCGTTGGGTCCGCGCAGGGGCGAGAGGCCCGCCATGCCGATCAGGTTGATCTGGTCAACGATCAGCATCACGTCGCCGGGCGCGAAATCCGGGTTGATGCCGCCGGCGGCGTTGGTGAGGATCACCGTGTGCAGGCCCATCAACTGCATCACGCGGATCGGCAGGGTCACGCGCTGCAGGCTGTGCCCCTCATAGTAGTGGGCGCGGCCCTGCTGCACCATCACGGTCTGGCCCTCCAGGCGGCCGATGACCAGACGGCCGGCGTGGCCCGGCACCGTGGAGCGCGGCCAGTGCGGGATGCGCTCCGCCAGGAGGCTGTCGGCGTCCTCGACGGCCTCGGCCAGCCCGCCCAGGCCCGAGCCCAGCACCAGCCCGATCCGGGGCGCATGCCGCGTGTGAGCCCGGATGTAGGCCACCGCCTCTTCGAAGTGCGCCCGCGTCAGGAACTCGTCCATGGCCTCAGTCCTGCGGGACGGCAGCGTCAGCCGCCTCCGCCGCCGGCGGCTGGCGATAGACCTGCGTGGTGGACAGGTTGGCGTGGCCCAGCAATTTCTGCACGCGCCGCAGGTTTTCGCCCGAGCCGATCAGGTGCTTGGCAAACGAGTGCCGCAACGTGCGCGGCGTCACGTCGGTCTGGATGCCGGCGGCCTCGGCCGCCTCGCGCAGGATCAGCCAGACGCCCTGCCGCGTCAGCTTTTTGCCGCGATGGTTGAGGAACAGGGTCTCGGGCGAGCCGTCGTTCTGGAGCGCGGCGCGGGCGTTGTCGACATAGTCGCGCAGGGGCAGTTGCGCCGACGCCAGCGGGATGCGGCGCTCACGCTCTCCCTTGCTGCGACAGATCACCTCGCCCTGCTCCCAATCGACGTCGTCGACGCGCAGGTTGACGACCTCGGTCACGCGCATGCCGGTGGCGCATAAGAGCTCCAGCAGGGCGCTGTCCCGCAACGCCTTAGGGCCGGCCGATTGCCGCGGCGCCGCCAGGAGCCGTTCAATCTCGTCCCGCGAGAGCGTCTTCGGCGCGCTCTTCTTGATCTTCGGCGAGTTAAGCCGCAAAGCCGGGTTGCTGCCGATGAGCTGCTGCTCGCTCAAGAAATGGAAGAAGGACTTGACGGCCGCGATCTTGCGGGCGACCGTCGAAGGCGCATATCCGCCTTCGGAACGTTGCAGGCTTTCTACATAAGCCTCGACAAGATCGGGTGTCACTTCGCCGGGCTCCACAACGCCGCCGCGCTGATCGCGTATGAACTGGGCAAATTGCCCCAGGTCATTGCGATAAGCCGCGATCGTGTTCTCTGTGTAGCCCTTTTGGGTTGACAGTGTACTCAGAAACTGGCCGATGTATTGTTCCATGTGTGCACTCCACCCGGGAAGGTATCTGTATTATATCATCTTTTCATAAAATCACACCCCGGCGGCTTTTATGTTTTTGTGTTTGCTAGCCCGTCCCACAAATCGCATGGGCGCGGCTATACTTGAATGGCAACCCCTTATCTGGGAAAGAACTCCTGATGCTCACTCCTGTTGAGACCTTCTGGCTAGGATGGCATGTGGACCATGGGCAACGGGCCACAGCGCGCAAGGCCGCGGCGATTTTGCGCGCCGAGGCCGGGCTGGAACCGGCGGACATCGCCGCCGAACTGAAGCTCACCCCGGCCGGACTCGCCCGCACGCTGGCCCAATTCCAGCAGAAGCGGTTGGGGCTGTTCCCGCGCCCGGCGTTGTTTGTGGATGAGCTCCTCGAAGCGGCGCGGGTGGATATGGGCCACGCCCGGCAGGTGGCGGACCACGCCCTGCGCCTGTTCGATGAGACCCGCTCGATCCATCGACTCTCCGCGCGCATGCGCGAGTTGCTGGAGACGGCCGCCCTGCTCCATAACGTGGGCCTGGAGGTCGATGCCCCCCGGCACCACACCGCCGGGCGCGATCTGTTGGCGGCCGTCAGCCTGGTCGGCCATAGCGCCGCCGAGCATAAGCTGCTGGCCTGCGCCGTGCGCTTCCATCGCAAGGCCGTCCGCCCGGACAAAGAGCCCTTCTTTGCGGAGCTGAACGCCCGCCAAAAGCAGCAGGCCCTGGCCCTCTCCGCCCTGTTGCGCATCGCCGATGGCCTGGACTACTCGCAGTCCCAGACGACGCGCCTCGAAGCCGTGGCGGCGGCCCCCGAGACGCTTACGTTGACCCTGGCCGGTCCGCAGGCCGACGGCGACGGCGAGCGCGCCGTCGAGAAAGCCGACCTGTGGACCGAGGTCTTCGGCAGCGCCGTGGCCGTGGCCGCGGCGCCGATCGATCTGGACCAACTGGCGCACATGCCGCTTACGGCCGAAACGCCCATGCCGGTAGTCGTCGTGCGCGCGCTGGCGGACCAGCTGACGCGCTGGCAGGCCGCCGAAGCCGAGGTCCGGGCGGGCGCGCCTCCAGCCATCAAGGCCCTGCGGGCCGCCGCGCGCCGGTCGCGGGCCGCGCTGGAGCTGTTCCGGTCTTATTTCAAGAAAAAGGCTGTGAAACGGCTAAGCCGCCAGCTCAAGGACGCAGAAGACGCCCTGTCCGAGGTGCGGGACTGGGACGTCCTGATTGCGGAGGCCGAAGGCGCCGCGCACGGCCAGACCTGGGCCTTCCTCGAGGGCTGGAAGCTGGCCCGTCAGGCCGCCCTGGCGCGAGGCTTGCGCTGGCTGGACGGCGGCGAGGCCGGCCGGTTGCGCGCCGCGCTGGCCGAGTTCATCGCCGGGCCGCCGACCCGGCGGAAGCGCGCGCACGCCGCGCTGGCCGCCGAGGCCGGCGCGCTCCTGGAAGAGCGCCTGGACAGCCTGCGCGACTACGCCGCGGCGCTGGATGAGCGCGACCTGACCACCTTCCACGACCTGCGCCGGGTGGCCGTGAAGCGCTGCCGGTTCACGCTGGAGTTCTTCGCCCCGGCGTTCGGCGAGCCGGCCGAGGCGCTGCTGAAGCAGATCGTCAAGACCCAGGACCGGCTCGGTTACCTGAACGACGCCTGCGTGGCGCGCGAAAAGCTCACCGCCTGGCTGGCCGCGCATCCGGAGGACAGCGATGCCTTCCGCTATTTGCAGTTGTGCAACGCCCAGGTCCAGAAGCACCTGCGCAAGTTCAAGCGGGATTGGGGCCTGATCGCGCCGGAGACGTTGCGGCGCAAAATTCAGGCGCTGTTGGAGCGCCTGCAGCCCGATGAGTCTGAGCCGCAGGCGGCAGGCGATGTCTGAGCAACTGGCGTGGGGCCGCCGCATCCTGGCCGCGCAGCCCTTCAATCGCCTGTTAGGCGCCGAGCTGACGGCTTTTGGCGATGGGTTCGCGGAGCTGACCCTGGAAGTCAGACCGGAGTTCGGCCAGCAGCACGGCTTCATCCACGGCGGCGTCATCAGCTTCCTGGCCGACGATGCCCTGACGTTTGCGGGCGGCGCAGTGCTGGGGGAAGCCGTGCTGACGTCCGAATATAAGCTCAACTACGTTCGGCCGGCTTCGGGCGAGAGGCTGATCGCGCGCGCCAGCGTCATCGGCCGCGGCCGGACCCAGGCCGTCTGCCGCTGCGACGTCTTTGTGATCCAGGGCGGCCAGGAAAAGCTCTGCGCCGCCGCCCAGGGCACGATCGTGAAGGTGGCCGAGGCGCCGCCCGGCCCGGCCTGAAACCCGCGGCAGGGTCAGACCACCCTGACCTCCAGCCGGCAATCGAACGCCTCCTCGAAGAGATCGGCGTTGCGCTGCGCTTCCCCGGCCTCCCAGCGCACATCATGGCGCGCCCGGGCCTGCACAGCCAGCCGGATCGGATCGCGGCGCGCGTCCACGCGGACGCCGGCCACATCCTGGGTGCGGCTGCTGTCCAGGGCCTCGGCCAGGCGCAGGAGGGCGCCCAGGCGCCGCACGCGGGCCTCGTCCCCCTTCCCCAGCACCGCCTGGTACGCGCGGAGGTCGGCTTTGCCCTTGCGGTGGTAAACGCACAACAGCGCGATCAGGGCGATCTCGCGGTGGGAATAGCCCGGCAGTCCGGCGCTCAGGATCAGGTACGCCGAGTGCTTGTGGTGATCCTGGTAGTTCACGGCCGAGCCGATGTCGTTGAGCTGGGCGGCGGCCCACAGATACTCGCGTTCGCGCGGGCCGTAGCCGTGCCGTGGTTCGAGCTGGTCAAACAGCGCGACGGCCAACTGCGCCACCTGGTCGGCGTGCGCGGTCTGGTAACCGTAGACCCGGCCGAGGTTGAGCACGCTGAAGCGGCGCAGGTCGCGCAGTACGGGCGCGCGGCCGGCGCCCAGAAACGTCTCGTAGAACAGCCCCTCGCGCAGGCCCTGGTCGCTCACCACCATCCGGTCCACGCCGGTCCGGCGCAGCGCGGCGGCCACGACCACGGCCCCGGCCAGGATCACGTCGGCGCGGTCGGAGGGCAGGCCCGGGATGCGGCGGGCGCGGTCTTTCACCGGCAGAGCGCGCAGTCGCTCAATCAGGGCCTCCAGGCGCTCCAGTTCCAGCTCGTAGCCGTTGAGCAGGCGCAACGGGTAATCGCGCTCGTCGCGGTCGATGCGCGCCAGCGTGCGCAGCGTCCCGCCCAACCCCACGAAGCGCCCGCCGGCCTCCAGCGTCATCCACTCCAGCCTGGCCAGCGTCTCATCCACGGCGCGGCTGAGGCGCTTGAATTCGGCCGCGCCGACTTTCTCGCCCGGCAGATAGGCCTCGGTCAGGCGCACGGCGCCGAGCGGCGTGGTCTGGCCGCGCTGAAAGCGCCCGCCGCGCACCCGGCTGATCTGGGCGCTGCCGCCGCCCACGTCCATCACCAGTCCGGCCGAGAGGCCCAGGCCATTGATGACGCCCAGCGCGCCGAAATAGGCCTCCTCCTCGCCGGAGAGCACGCGCAGCCGCAGGCCGGTGGCCGCCCGCACCTGGCGCAGGAAGGCGGCCCGGTCGGCGGCGTCGCGCGTCGCCGCGGTCGCCACGGGGATCACGCGCCGCAGGCCGTGCGCGGCGCAGAAGTCGCGGAACATCGCCAGGGTCTCGACCGCGCGGGCCACGGCGGCCGGGTCCAGGCGGTCGCCGGACGACGCCATGCCCTCGGCCAGGCGCACCCGGCGGCTGTACTCGTAGGTGACCTTAAAGGACTCGCCCGGCGTGTACTGCACGACGATCAGGCGGGCCGAGTTCGAGCCGAGGTCGATGATGCCGAGGCGATGGGTCCAGCGGGAGGGGGTATACATGCCGGGCAGTGTAGCGCGAGCGCGCGCCCCGCGCAACGCAATTCAGTTATAATGCCGGCGTCGGTTCCGGCATCGAATGACGCGGCCTCGCGCGAGTGACGCAACGGTCCTTCGCGCCCTTGGAGGCGGAGGCTTTCGGCTCATGTGCCTGTTTTGCGCTGCCATCCCCACCACCCTGGCGCTTGGCGCCGCCGCCCACGGCCAACAGCGGGAAGCTGAGCGCCGGGCCCAGGCCGAGGGCCGGCCCGCGCCCGGGAAGCCGCCCATGCCGGCGGCCAGGCTTGCGGCCGCCGCCGCCGTGGTGCTGGTGGTCGCCGCGGTGATCTCCCACACGCAACAGCCGGCCTAGCCGGCTCCGGCAACGACCGCGGTTTCCGATCGCCTTTACGCCGCGCGCCCCGGGCGTGTCGAGGGGCGAACGCCGACCGAAAAGAACTCGCTAAAAGAGGGCGAGAAGCGCCAAAGCGGCGGTTCCTCGCCCTCTTTCGATTCACGCACCCCGGCTGAAACTGGAGCGGTCAGTCGTCCTTGCGACGGCGGCGATGCTCGGCCGGCTTCTGCGTGGCCTCACAGAATTCCGTGAACTCCTGGGCCAACTGGTCGGCGCCCTTGCCGTCCAGGTCCGCCTCGGACAGCCACTCGTGCAGGGCGAACTCCAGGGCCTTGCGGGTGGGCCCGGGCTCGGGCTGCAGGCGCTCCGGGAGCAGCGGCCAGATCTCGGCCTGACGGGCGCTGATCTTCCACTCCAGCGCTTTCTGCTTGAGGTCGGCGAGGGAGGCGTTCAGGTTGTCCACGTCGTGCGGGCGCACGGCGTCGTGGAGCAGCACCTGGCGGGCCAGGTAGATGGCCTCGCACACCAGCGCCAGCGAGGCCGCGTGCATGCCGCCCGGCTCGAGCGTGGTGGACAGGCGGTAGATCAGGCCTTCCAGGCCCTCCATCTCCTGGCCCAGGGCGCGGCGATTGGCGTGTGCGTCGTTGGCGTCGGTCATGAGTTCAGCCCTCCAGTGCGAGCGGCGGAGAAGGTGTGTTCGGTCAGGGCCAGTTATAGGCCAAACCGGGCCGCGGCGCAACTTTCATCACGGCGCCCCGGCCCCTCGCGCCGCCTCACCGCTGCGCGTTCACCACATATTTCTCCAGAAACCGCTCGGTCCGTTCCAGGCAGTCCCGCCGGTTGGCCTCCTTCATAAAGCCGTGGCCCTCGTCGGGATACAGGACCAGCTCGGCCGGGACGCCGTTGCGGCGCGCCGCCTCGGCGAAATCCACCGACTGCTGGACGGGCACGGCCTTGTCCTCCTGGCCGTGGAACAGCAGGACCGGCGCGCGCACGTTCTTGACAAAGGTCAACGGCGAACGCTCCTTCCACAGCCGTCCGGCCTCCGGCAGTCGGCCGACGATGTTCATCTCGTAATTCACCTCGAAGCGGTGCGAGCCCTGCTTGAGGTCGTACAGGTCGCCGATGCCGTACAGCGCCACGCCGGCCGCCCAGAAATCCGGATCCTGGGTGAGCGCCATCAGCGTGGTGTAACCGCCGGCGCTGCCGCCGGTGATGACCACGCGCGAGGCGTCGGCGCGCCCGCGCGCGATCAGCCACTCGGCCCCGCTGCGCGCGTCCTGCACATCCGCCACCCCCCACTGCCCGTTGAGCCGGTCCTGATAAGCCCGGCCGAAGCCGGTGCTGCCGCGATAGTTGACGAACAGGTAGTGCCAGCCGCGCGTGGCGAAGTACTGGGCCTGGGCCTGCCAGACCAGCGGCACATCCGAGGTCGGGCCGCCGTGGATGTGGACGAGGGTGGGCCGCGGGTCCGGCTGCGGCCCGACCGCCGGATAGAAGAGGCCCCAGCACTCGAGGCCGCCGGCTGTCGTCCAGCGCGCCACCTCCGGCTGCGAGAGCGAGGCCGGATCAACCAGGCCGACGCCGATGGTGGCGCGCGCCACGGCTTCGCCCGTGCGCGTGTTCAACGTGACCAGGCCGGTGGGCGTCGCCGGGTCGCCGGCCAGGAAGGCGAGCTGATCGCCGCGCAGGTGCAGGCTGTCGATGAAGGTCCAGCTTAACGGGACCTCGGCCACCGTCCGGTCCGGCCAGCCGACGCGCAGCAGCACATCCCGGCTTTGACGCCGGCGCACGGCGAAGAGCGTCTTGGCGTCCTCGCTCCAGCGCATCGCCCGGCGCCCCGGCGTCCAGTCCGGCCCGCCGATCTCACCCTCGCCGGTCTCGACCAGCACCGGGTTCTGGCCGTCGGCCTCGGCCACCCACAGGGAGCGCCAGCCGGTCTCGTCGCTGGTGTAGGCCAGGAATTTGCCGCCCGGGCTGAACTGCGGCGAGGCGTAGCTGACGCGCGGCCGGGCCAGCGTGGTCATGGTCACGGGCAGCAACTGGTAGCCGGCTGAACAGCGCCCGGTGGGTTTGGCGAACGTCGCAATCTGCAGGCGCGCCTCGTCCCACGGCATCGCCCACTCGTCCCACTCCTGCCACGCGATCCGGCGCCCGTCGGCCGAGAAGGCCGGGTTGAAGGCGTACCACGGGTCGGCCGAGAGCTTGACCGGAAGCGTCTGACCGCGCACCTCCGTCAGCAGGACGTTGCAGCGGCCGGACGCCTCGGCCAGGAAGGCCACGAACTGCCCGCACGGCGAGAGGGTCGGCGCGGCCACGCCTTCAAAGGCCGGCGTGACCGCCCATTGCGCGCCCGTTTTCAGGCTCAGGCCCTGGAGCGTGCCGTCTTTGGCGGCGTAGATCAGGACCTCGCCGCGCACGGCGAACAGGCCGCCGCCGTAGCCGACGCCCCCGGCCGGCGCGGGTTCGGTGGTGATGGTCTGCGCCAGGCCGGTGGACAGCGTCTGCCGCACCAGGCTGCGGCGCCCGTCGGCTGTGCGGACGTAGAAGAGCTGGTCGGCTGAATCGCCGAAGGCCGGCTCGGACAGGGCATGCGCCAGGTAGACGCGGTTGAGGGGGAGGGGTGTGTGCGACATGGTGACCTGTGAGGTTGTGGAGCAAACCGACGGCGGCGGCCGGGGGCCGGCCGCGTGCTCACGGCTGGCTGCCTTCTCCATTCGTCCCCCGCCCCTCCCGCCGCGTCACGGTCGCGGCGACGAAGGCGCGGAAGAGGGGATGCGGGCGGTTAGGGCGCGACAGGAACTCCGGGTGGAACTGCGTGCCGAGCATGAAGGGATGATCGGCCAGTTCGGCGATCTCCACCAGCCTGCCGTCCGGCGACAGGCCGGAGAACACCATCCCCTTCTCGGCCAGCGGCTCGCGCAGGGCGTTGTTGAACTCGAAGCGGTGGCGGTGCCGTTCGCGCGCCAGGCTCCCGGCCGGCAGGTCGTAGGCGTCGTCGGCCCGCGTGCCGGGCACGAGCTGGCACGGGTACACACCCAGCCGCATCGTGCCGCCCAGGTCGGCGATGCTGCGCTGCTCCGGCAGCAGGTCGATCACCGGGATCGGCGTCCCCCGGTCGAACTCGGTGGAGTTGGCGTCCTCCGAGCCGAGGGCGTAGCGCGCGAATTCGATGCACATCACCTGCATGCCCAGGCACAGGCCGAGATAGGGCACTTTCTGCTCGCGCGCGTAGCGGGCCGCCGCGATCTTGCCCTCGATGCCGCGCGCCCCAAAGCCGCCCGGCACCACGATCCCGTCGGCGCTGCGCAACTGCTCCCAGCCGCGGCCTTTTTCCAGGTCGGCCGAGTGCACCCACTCGATCTCTACCTCGCGCCCCAAATCCAGCGCGGCGTGCTTGAGGGCCTCGCGCACGCTCATGTAGGCGTCCTGCAGTTCCACGTACTTACCGACCATGGCCACGCGCACCTTCGGCTTGGGCCGGCGCACCTCGGCCACCAGCGTCTCCCAGCGGCTCCAGTCCGGCGTGCGCGTGGCCGCCAGCCCCAGCCGGGCCAGGATCAGCTCGGCCACGCGCGCCTTCTCCAGCAGCAGCGGGACCTCGTACAGCACGTCGGTCGTCACCATCGGGATGACGGCCCGCTCCTCGACGTCGCAGAACAGCGCGATCTTCTGGCGCAGGTCGGTGCTTACCGCGTGATCGGAGCGGGCGACGATGATGTCCGGGCTGATGCCGAGCGAGCGCAGCTCGCGCACCGAGTGCTGGGTCGGCTTGGTCTTCAGCTCGCCGGTGGCGCCGATGTAGGGCAGCCAGGTGACGTGGACGAACAACGTGTTCTCGCGGCCCACGTCGGTGCGCATCTGGCGCATGGCCTCCAGGAAGGGCTGGCTCTCGATATCGCCGACCGTGCCGCCGACCTCCACCAGCACCACGTCCGCGCCGCTGTTCTTGGCCACCAGCGCCATGCGGCGCTTGATCTCGTTGGTGATGTGCGGGATCACCTGGATCGTGCCGCCCAGGTAGTCGCCGCGCCGCTCCTTGCCGATCACCTCCGAGTAAATCTGGCCGGTGGTCACATTGCAGTCGCGGGTCAGGCTGACGTCAATGAAGCGCTCGTAGTGGCCCAGGTCCAGGTCGCACTCGGCGCCGTCGTCCAGCACGAACACCTCGCCGTGCTGATACGGGCTCATCGTGCCCGGATCCACGTTGATGTACGGGTCGAGTTTCTGGATAGAGACCGTCAGCCCGCGTTCCTTGAGCGTCCGCCCCATCGCCGCCGCCGTGACGCCCTTGCCGACCGAGCTGACGACGCCGCCGGTGATGAAGATGTATTTGGTCATGGGGATCCCTCCGGGTCAGACGACCGATGACAGACGATCGAAGCGCCGGGCAGACAAAAAGAGAGGCGGGGAGTTCCGCCGTTGCGGCATGGCTCCCCGCCCTCGGTTCGGACCGGGTGCGGACGTGGCGCGTTTGCGCTTCGCGCGACCGTCAACTTGTTTACCAGGGCACAAGCCGGACTATACCACACGCCGGCGCATCATCACAAGCGGCCTCCCTGACTCCTTCAGCCTTTCGCCATCCTCCTTTATACTTGCCCTATGTCTCAAACCATCGTCGCCATCGACCTGGAGACCACCGGCCTGGACCCGCGCAGCGACGCCATCATCGAGATCGGCGCGGTCAAGTTCAAGGGCGACCGGATCGAGGGCGAGTACAGCACGCTGGTCAACCCCGGCCGCCCCATCCCGGCCGCCATCACCCACCTGACCGGCATCTCCGACGCCATGGTCGCCAAGGCGCCGCGCGTCGCCGAGGCGCTGCCCAGGCTGACGGCCTTCGTCGGCGAGGCGACCGTCCTCGGCCACAACATCAAGTTCGACCTGGGCTTCCTGCAGGCGCGCGGCGCGCTCAAGTACAACGACATCGCCGACACCTACAACCTGGCCGCCGCGCTGCTGCCCAGCGCCGGCCGCTACAACCTGGGCGCGCTGGCCAAAGAGCTGGGCATCCTGCTCCCGGCCACCCACCGCGCCCTGGACGACTGCCGGGTGACGGTGGCGATCTACCAGACGCTGTTCCAGCGCGCGCTGGAGCTGCCGCTCGACGTGCTGGCCGAGATCACCAATCTCAGCCAGGACATCGACTGGTCGGTCGGGCACTTCTTTGACGACGCGATGCGCGCCCGCTCCCGCGAGGTGGCCGGCCCGCGCCGCGGCCGGCCGCTCTTCCCGGCGCCCGAGCGCGACCTGCGCCCGCTCACGCCGAATGAAGAAATCCGGCCCCTTGACGCCGACGCCCTGGCCGCCGCGCTCGAGCCGTCCGGCCCGGTCGCGCGTTACTTCCCGGCCTACGAGCACCGCGCCGAGCAGGTCACCATGCTGCGCGCCGTGGCCCGCGCCTTCTCCGAGGGCCGGCACCTGATGGTGGAGGCCGGCACCGGCACCGGCAAGAGCCTGGCCTACCTCATCCCGGCCGTCCACTGGGCCATGCAGAACGGCGAGCGCGTGGTCGTCTCGACCAACACGATTAACTTGCAGGACCAGCTGGTGGGCAAGGACATCCCCGACCTGCGGGCGGCGCTCGGCCTGGACTTCCGCGCCGCGCTGCTCAAAGGCCGCGGCCACTACCTGTGCCCGCGCCGGCTGGAGAACATGCGCAGGCACCGGCCCAAGACGGCCGAAGAGATGCGCGTGCTGGCCAAGGTGCTGGTCTGGCTCAGCCAGGACGAAGCCGCGCGCCGCGAGATCTCGCTCGGCCCCATCGACCGGGGCGGCTGGGCGCGCCTCTCGGCCGAGGATGAGCATTGCACGCTGGACACCTGCCGCGAGCGCATGCGCGGCGTGTGCCCGTTTTACCAGGCGCGCAAGGCGGCCGAGGCCGCGCACATCCTGGTGGTCAACCATGCCCTGCTGCTGGCCGACATCGCCGCCGATCATCACGTCCTGCCCCCCTACAACTACCTGGTCCTGGACGAGGCCCATCACCTGGAGGCCGCCACCACCGAGGGCCTTTCCTTCGAGCTCTTCCAGACCGACTTCGAGCGGCAGTTGAAGAACCTGGGCGGGCCGAACAGCGGCCTGCTGGGCGAGCTGTTGAGCGCCGCGCGGGAGACGCTGCCGCCCGAGCGCTACCTGGGCCTGGAAACGGAGGTCGGCGCCGTCGCCGAGCGCGCGACGACCGCGTTCACGCTGGCGCGCGCCTTCTTCGAGAGCGTGGCCGCCTTCCTGGAGGACCGGCGCGACGGCCGCCCGGTCGGCGATTACGGGCAGACCGTCCGCATCGTGCCGGCCACGCGCTCGCTGCCGGAGTGGAGCCAGCTGGTGCTGCAATGGGACCAGCTGCGCCCGTCCCTGGACGCGCTGGCGGCCGCGCTCACCCGCATCGCGCAGGCCCTCAACAAGTGGTCCCGGGAGGCCGAGCTGGAGTTCGACGCGGCCGAGGACCTGGCCACCTCGGTCGGGCAGGCCGCGCGCTACTTCGCCGCCATCCTGCTGAACGGCGACGGCCTGGTGGTGAAGCCGGACCCGGCCACGATCTACTGGGCCTCGGTCCAGGGCCGCGACGGCCGCCTGTCGCTGCACGCCGCGCCGTTGCACGTGGGCGCCCTGGTGGAGACACACTTCTGGAACGCCAAGCAGGCCGTGGTGATGACGTCGGCCACGCTGACGGCCGCCGGCGAGTTCGATTACCTCAAGGGCCGCCTGAACGCGCGCGACGTGGACGAACTGGCCGTCGGCTCGCCCTTCGACTACCAGGCCTCCACCCTGCTCTACCTGGCCACCGACATGCCCGAGCCGCAGCTCAAGCCGGAGTATCAGAAGGCCCTGGAGAAGACGCTGATCGACCTGTGCAAGGCGACGCGCGGCCGCGCGCTGGTGCTGTTCACGTCCTACGCCCAGCTCAAGCAGACCGCCGGCGCCATCCGCGGACCACTGCTGCGCGCCGGCATCGACGTCTACGACCAGTCCGACGGCACCTCACGCAGCATGCTGCTGGACAACTTCAAGACCTCGGACGGCGGCGTGCTGCTCGGCACCAAGAGCTTCTGGGAAGGCGTGGACGTGCCGGGGGAGGCGCTGTCGGTCCTGGTCATCACGCGCCTGCCCTTCGACGTGCCGGACGACCCGATCATCGCCGCGCGGGCCGAGACCTTCGAGCGCGCCTTCGACGAGTACAGCGTGCCGGAGGCCGTGCTCAAGTTCCGCCAGGGCTTCGGGCGCCTGATCCGCGCCAAGACCGACCGCGGCGTGGTCGCTGTGCTGGACCGGCGCATCATCAGCAAGGCCTACGGGCGCATGTTCACCGACTCGC
>DAOUAB010000272.1:0-25837 GCA_034434015.1 Anaerolineales bacterium | reverse complement strand
GGCGGCCTTGATCTCGGCCAGCACCTGCAGGCCGTCCACGCGCGGCAGGCGCAGGTCGAGCAGGATCACGTGCGGGCGCGGCGCGGCCGCCGGGTCGGCGAAGGCGTTGCGGTGGAACAGGTAATCGAGCGCGGCCTCGCCGTCTGAGACGTGGAACAGCCGGCTGGCGACGCGGTGGTCCCGCAGGCTGCGCGCGATCAGCTCGGTGTGGTCCGAGTTGTCCTCCACCAGCAGGACCACCAGGGGTTGGCTGCGCATGGGCCTAGCCCGCCCCCGGCGGCGCTTCGGGCAAAGTGAAGCAGAAGGCGGCGCCGCGGCCCAGGCCGGCGGACTCGACCCAGATGCGGCCGCCGTGGACCTCGACGATGCGCCGGACCAGCGCCAGCCCGATACCGGTGCCCTCGCTGTGGGCGTCCAGTTTCTCGAACAGGCCGAAGACTTTGTCGTGATACAGCGGGTCGATGCCGAGGCCGTTGTCGCGGACGAAGATCACGGGCAGCGGGCCGTCGCGGCGGACGCCGATCTCCACGCGCGGCTCGGGCTGGGACCCCATGAATTTGGCGGCGTTTTCCAAAAGATTGGTGACGACCTCACGCAGGCGCTGCCGGTCGCCGAAGACCACGGGCAGGTCCGGCGCGACCTGGACCAGGACGCCGCGGCGCTCCAGCCGGCCGGCGGTGATCTCCAGCGCCTCCCGGACCAGTTCGGTCAGCGGCACGGCCTCGGGCGGGTTGATCAGGCGCCCGATGCGCGAGAGCTCGAGGAGCTCGTCCAGGAGCGTCTGCATCCGCTCGGCGGCGTTGCCGATGCGCGCCAGGTCGGCCCGGAAGCGGTCGAAGTTGCCGGCCAGGGCGTCGCGCTCCAGGTAACCGAGGTAGCCGGTGATGGTGATGAGCGGGCTTTTCAGGTCGTGGGAGACGGTGTAGGTGAAGCGCTCCAGCTCGGCGTTGCGGGCCTCCAGCTCGTGGATCAGGGCCTCGCGTTCCGCCTCGGCCTGCTTGCGGGCGGTAATGTCGCGGGCGACGCCGAAGGTGGCGACGATCCGGCCGGCCTCGTCCACCTGCGGCACCACGCGGTCCTCGATCAACCGGTACTCCGTCTCGTTGCGCCGGCGCATCCGGTACTCGCGGGTGACCGGCCGTTTGGTCTCGAACAGCTCAGCCGTCTGCGCCTGCAGGTGCGGGACATCGTCCGGGTGCACCAGCGTGAACCACAGGCCCTGGTCGTCGGCGAAGGCGCGCGCCGGGTAGCCCAGGATCGTCTCGACCCGGTCGCTGACGAACTCGATCTCGCCCTGGTACGGGTTGTCGGCGGACTGCCGGATCATGTACACGACCTCGTCGATGTGCGCCAGCGTGGTGCGGTAGCGCGTTTCGCTGGCCTGCAACGCCGCTTCGGCCCGCTTGCGCTCGGTGATGTCGCTGGCGACGCCGATGACGCCGGCCACCGCCCCGGCCGCGTCGCGCAGGGGGGAATACCAGGTCTCGAACCACAGCGCGCCGACCTGGGTCAGGCCGAGGAACGCTTCGCCGGCCAGCGCCCGGCGCACCAGGGCCAGGACGTCCGGCGCGTCGGCGTAGACGTCGAAGACCGAGCGCCCCACCACCTCGCCCGGCCGCAGGCCCAGGGCCGACAACCCGCGGCCCTCGGACAGGGTGAACACGCCGTCACGATCCAGCGCGAACAGGATCACCGGCAGATTGGTGACGATGGAGCGCAGATGGGCCTCCGACCGGCGCAGGTCCTCTTCCATGCGCCGGCGGTCGGTGATGTCGCGGATCGTGCCGACGACGAATTTCTCGCCGGAGACCGGATCCACGAACAGGGATTTCTTGGTCGAGAGGAGGCGGGTGCCGGCCTGCCAGGTGATCAGTTCCTCGTTGATCCGGGTGGCCCCGGTGTCCAGCACTTCTTGATCGACGGCCCAGAAGATATCGGCCTGCGCCGCCGGGAGGAAGTCGTAGTCGCTCCGCCCGATCAGGGCCTCGCGCGGCTGCCCCAGCTGCGCGCAGAAGCTGTCGTTCAGGATCACCCAGCGGTGCTGCGCGTCCTTGACGAAGACGGGATCGTCCAGGGCGTTGACAAACCCGTGCAGCAGGTCCTGCGAGCGCCGCAGGTCGGCCTCCACGCGCCGGCGTTCGACCAGCTCCTTCTGGAGCTGTGTGTTGAGGGCCTGGAGCTCCAGCGTGCGCGCCTGCACACGCTGTTCCAGGGCCAGTTTGGCGGCGTCGAGGTGCCGGGCCCGTTCCCGGGCTTGTCGAAGGCTGCCGGCCAGGCTGTGAGCGGCGCTGCGCATCATCAGCGTGGCGGCGATCAACACCAGGCCGAACACGATCCACTCCGCCAGGGAAGGCCGGGGAGCCAGCGGGATGGGACGCAGCCAGCCGGCGTGCTCCAGGAAGAACAGGCTGAAGGTCGCCAGCGCCGACAGGCCGCCGGCGATCAGGGCGGCGCGGGGGCCCAGCACGAGGCCCGCGATCATGATGACCAGCAGGTAACCCGGCAGGCTGGGCGCCCGCAGCCCGTAGGCGCCCGCGGCGATCACCGTCAGCGCCGCCAGCAGGGTTGCTACCAGGAGCCAGCCGGTCAGCCGCAAGCGGCCCTGGTGGAGGTGAACCAGCAGGCCGAGCAGCGCCGTTGCCAGGACCAGGCCGGTGACGGTGGAGGTCGTCAGCCCGCTATAGAAGAAGATGAAGACGGTTGTGGCGACGAGGGTGAGGCCGAACGTAAACACCAGGACAGCGTACAGCAGTTGTGCCTGGCGTGTTTGCTCCTCGTCGCCCAACACCGGTGGCGCCAGCCAGGAACGTAGGCGGGCGAACATCTCGGCCTCCAGAATGATCGAGCCCAGGCGTCAAACGCCCTCTGCCCTGGCCGCGTCGGGTCGGTCAGCGACGATAGGCTGCAGGCCCCCCAGCGTAAGGCGTGGTCCCGGCCGGCGCCCTCCCCGACGCCGCGGACGAAGGCCATTATAGCCTCACCTTCCGCGCCTGTCGCTGCGCCAGGAGCGCCCGGATGCGGGCGTGGCGCTCGCGCGTGAGCGGGTAAAACCAGGCTGCGCCGGCGGCGCCGAGCAGCAGCAGCGCGCCGGCCGGGCCGGTGAGGCAGCGGATGGCGTCCAGGGCGCCGGCCGGCTGCGCGAACTGCGTCGCCCCGTCCGGCGGCGTCTGGTAGCCGAACCAGCCCAGCACCTGCAGGGCGGCGAAGATCGCCAGCGCCCCGGTGAGTTTGCGGATGAAATTCTTCACGCCGTAGTAGAGGCCCTCGCGCCGCTGCCGGGTGCGCAGCTCATCCCACTCGATCACGTCCGGGAAAATGGCCTCCGGCAACACATGCGCGGTGGAGACGCTCAGGCCGGCCAGCACGGCCAACCCGAGCACGAAGTTCACCTGGCCCGGCTGGGCCGTGATCAGCACGATCTGTACGCCGGCCCAGAAGAGCATGCCGCCGATGTAGGCGCTGCGCTTGCTGAAGCGGCGCGCCAGCCAGGTCCACAGCGGCAGGGCCAGCACGGCCGTGATCAACAGCAGGCCGAGCACCGCCGACTCCAGCGACAGCTTCACGCCGAACAGGTCGGCCTTGGCCAGCAGGTCGCCGCCCGCCACCCAGTAGATCAGGTAGAACGGCAGCATCAGGGCCACCAGGTCGAACGTGATCCAGTTGAGCATGTAGAGCAGGGCCGCGATCCGGAACGGCCGGTTGCCCCAGGCGGCCTTGAGCGCCTCGGCGAAGGGCGTCGTCGGCGCGGCCGGGTCGGCCGCCGGGGCGCGTTCGCGGAGCAGCAGGCCGATGAGCAGGAAGGGCACAGCCGCCAGGCCGCCGAACAGGGCCGCGACGATGAGATAGCCCTGTTGCTGGGTGAGGCCGGCGGCCAGGGCTTCATCCACGATGGCGGGCCCGGCGACGGCGGTGGCCAGCGACGCGATCAGATTGAAGGTCATCCGGTAGCCGGTGAGGGCCGTGCGCTCATCGTAGTCGGGCGTCAGCTCCGGCAACAGCGTGAAGAAAGGCACGGTCACCAGCGTCTGCAGGGTGTCGCTGAGCATGTAGGCCGCCATGACGGTCAGCATGACGGCGACCTCGCTCTCCCACGGCGGCGCCCACCACAGCGCCAGGAAGCACAGGCCGAACGGGACGGCGAAGAGCACCAGGAACGGCCGCCGGCGTCCCCAGCGCGTCCGCAGGTTGTCGCTGAGCGCGCCGACGATCGGGTCGTTGAACGCGTCCCAGACCACGCCGACCAGCGCCGCCACCGAGGCCAGGCGCGGGTCCAGGCCGACGACGTCGGTCAGGAAGATGGCGTAGAAGATCTGGCGCAGGGTGTTAAACGACGCCATGCCCCAGTCGCCGGAACCGTAGACGAGCCTGGTCCACAGGGGCAGGCGTGGTTGGGTTTTATTCACGGACGACCTCCTTCACAGGCGGCACGGGGACTTTCCACGAAGGGACACGAAGGGACACGAAGAAGTGCGAAGGGACACGAAGGGACACGAAGAAGCGCAAAGGGACACGAAGGGACACGAAGAGACACGAAGAAGCGCAAAGGGACACGAAGAGACACGAAGAGGCGCGAAGAAACGCGAAGGGGCACGAAGAGGCGCGAAGGTCAGGCAGGACAGCGACAGATAGGCCGGCCATGAAATTCACGGGTTCATGCGAGAAGCGAAAAGGAGCAAAGCGCCGCTCGGGAGGAGAAGCGACCTGGCGGCCGGATGACAATCCGAGTTGGCGCAAAGACTGCGCCGATCACAGCGCCTGCAAATACATAGCAGGGTTGCCATAGAGGCTTCGTGCGACTTCGTGCCCTTCGTGGATTCAACTGTCCGCCTGCGGCCGCGTGAACCCCTCCACCAGGTCCAGCACCAGCTCGCGCAGGTCGCCGCGGTTGGGCAGGGTCGCCAGCATGCCGTACATGGCCGCCGTGCGCCCCCCGCGCCCGCCGGCCCCGCCCAGCGCCCCGGAGAGCCGGCGCAACAGGGCGCTGACCCAGGCCTCCGGCAGCCAGCGGGTGAGGGCGCGCGCGGCCCGGACCACGGCGGCGTTAACGGTCTGGCGCACGCCTGACCGGCGGACCGTCTCGACCGCGGCGGCCAGGTCGGCCAGGAATTCGTCGGCGACGGCGGCGTGGGCGTGGTTGATGGTGAGGTGCAGGCTGGGCGGGCGCTGCTGCCGGTCCAGGTACCAGCCGCGCGCGGTCAGTTCATCGCCGACCTCGTAGATATCCAGCGTGTCGGAGGCCAGCGCCATCACGCTCATCGCCGGCTCGCCCAGCACCTTCAGGCCGGGCAGGGCGCGCGCGCCGTCGCGGATTTTGATGGTCGTCTGCATGACGGTCTCCGTGATCCGCCGGTAGCCGGCCTCGCCCAGGAAATTGAGCACGGCCCAGGCCGCCGCGATGGCGCCGCCCGGCCGCGTGCCGGCGATGGTGGGCGAGGCGTAGATGCCGCCCGGCCAGTCCATGGCCGCGAAGAGCTGATACCGCCGGAGCGCGTTGTCTTTATAAAGCAGCACCGATGCGCCCTTGGCCGCGTACCCGTACTTGTGCAGGTCGGCCGAGAGGGACGTGACGCCCGGCACGCTCAGGTCGAAGTCCGGGACCCGGTATCCCAACGGGCGCAGGAAAGGGAGCATCAGGCCGCCGACGCAGGCGTCGACGTGCATCAGCACGCCGCGCTCGCGCGCCAGGGCGGCCAGCTCGGCGATCGGGTCGATCACGCCGTGCGGGTACTGCGGCGCGGAGCCGACGAGCAAGACCGTGTTCGGCGTCACCGCCGCGCGCGTCGCGGCGACGTCGGCGCGGAAGTCCGGCCCGACGGGGACACGCACGATCCGGACGTCGAAATAGTGCGCGGCCTTGTCTAAGGCGGGATGCGCGGTGGCGGGCAGGACCATCTCCGGGCGTGTGATGCCGCGCTCGGCCCGGCCCCAGTCGCGCGCGGTCTTCACGGCCAGCAGCAGGCTTTCCGTGCCGCCCGAGGTCATGTTGCCGACGGTGGCGGCGTCGCCGCCCAGCAGGCCGGCCGTCATCGCCACCACCTCGGTCTCCAGCCGACGCAGGCTGGGGAAGGCAGTGGGGTTCAGGCCGTTCTCGGCCATGAACAGGGCGTAAGCGTCGCGCAGCAGCTCGCTCACTTCGTCGCCGGCGTGGAAGACCAGGCTGAAGGCGCGGCCGCGACGCCATTGCACATCGTGGTCGCGCAGCGCCTGCATCCGGTTCAGCACCTCGGCCCTGGAACGGCCGTAGGCGGGGAGACGGGGAAGCTCAAGGCTCATGCCGGGCTCCGCAAAGGAGAATTGTCGGCGTGCGTGGGTCGGGCGAAAACGAGCGAGCCGCGCTCGGCGGCGCGGCTCCTGTGTGGACCTGGAGGGATTTGAACCCTCGACTTCCTCAGTGCGATTGAGGCGCGCTCCCAACTGCGCTACAGGCCCGCTCGGCCCGGATTGTACTCGACGCCCGCAGGCATGTCAAGAAATCGGAGAAAAACAGCTAAAATTGAGCGAGGCGACAAACTTTTGCTTGCCGTTTGTAGATTGTGAGGCCATCACTCCCGCATAGACTGGGGGCGGATGGGCTCAGCGACGGAGGCGCTCCATGGCTGACTACTTCCGCATCCTGTCCCTGGACGGCGGCGGCATCCGCGGCGTCCTGACCGCCGTGTTGCTCAAACGCCTCGACGCGGTCGTGCCGGGCTTTCTGGACCGGGTCGATTTGTTTGCAGGCACGTCCACCGGCGGCATCCTGGCCCTCGGCCTGGCCGCCGGCTTCTCGGCGGAGAAATGCCGCCAGTTGTATGTCGAGCATGGGGCCCGCATCTTCTCCAACCCCGTGCCGGACTGGCTGGACCTGGGCGGGGTGGCGTCGGCCCGCTACGACAACGCCGCTCTGGCCGATGTCCTGCGCGCTTACTTCGGCGACCGGACGCTGGGGGATCTGCTCCCGCGCCACGTGCTCATCTCCAGTTTCGACCTGGACAACCAGGAAGATGAGGCCGTCAACCTGGAGGTGCTGCGCACCTGGAAGGCGAAGTTCTTTCACAACTTCACGACCGAGGAGCGCGGGTCGGATGAAGGCGAGTCTATTGTGGACGTCGCGCTGCGGACGAGCGCCGCGCCGACCTACTTCCCGATCTACGACGGCTTTGTGGACGGCGGCGTGGTGGCCAACAACCCGAGCATGTGCGCGCTGGCGCAGGCGCTGGACTCGGGCCGGATCGAGCGGGGCGAGGACAAGCCGGCGCGCGTCGGCCTGAAAGATGTCGTCCTGCTCTCGCTCGGCACCGGCCGCAACCAGCAGTACGTCAGCCGCAAGAAGGGCGCCAATCTCGGCCTGGCCCAGTGGGCCACCAGCCTGGTGAGCATCCTGATCGACGGCACCGCCGACGTGGCCGACTACCAGTGCCGGCAGATTCTGCGGGAGCGCTACTGCCGCCTCAACCCCACCCTGCGCGAGGAAGTGAGCCTGGACGATCACAAGAAGATCGCGCGCCTGATCGAGGTCGCCGTGGACGCCGACATCAGCGGCGCGACGGAGTGGCTGCAGAGGTATTTTGCGGAGGGCTGAGTTCCACGAAGTTACCGGAAAGACGCGCAGGGCGCGAAGCACCACGAAGAGACGCGCCGCGTTCGAAGAGGCGCGTAGAGGACAAGGGGCGCGAATGAAAGGAAAGGGGGAACCGGATGACTCCGCTGATTCTGTTTGCACTCGGCTGGGCGGCCGGGATCTGGGCCGCCGCGCAACTGGCCCTGCCGGCCTGGGCCTGGCCCGGCGCCGCCGGCCTGGCGGGCGTCGGCCTGATCGCGTTCCGGCGGCGCGCCCCGGCGCGGACGCTGCTCGTGTGCGCGCTGGCGTTTGCGCTGGGCGCCTGGCGTCACCGGTCCGCGCAGCCGGCCTTCGACGATCCGGGTTTCGTCGCCGCCCACAATGGCCGCGCCGACGTCACGCTGGAGGGCGTCGTCTGGGATGAGCCGGACGTGCGCGACACCCGCACCAACCTGCGCGTCCGCGCCGCGACGTTGGCCTGGCCGGGCGCTCAGACCCCGATCCCGGTTCAGGGTCTGGTGTTGGTCTCGGCGCCCCGCTACTCCGAGGAACGGCTCACAGCGGCCGGCGCGCCCGAGTGGCGCTACGGCGACCGTATTCGCGTAACCGGCGCGCTTGAGACGCCGCCGGAGGAGGCGGATTTTTCTTATCGGGACTACCTGGCCCGGCTGGGCATCCACGCCCAGTTGCGCGGCGGGTCGGTGGAGTTCCTGGCCGAGCGCCAGGGCCAGTGGGTGTTTCAGCGCGTCTTCGATTTCAAACGGCGCGCCCTGGCGACGCTGGCCCGCCTGTTCCCCGAACCGCACGCCGCCCTGCTGAGCGGAATCCTGTTAGGCGTCGAGAGCGGCATCCCGGCCGAGATCAAGGATGCTTTCAGCGCCACGGGCACATCGCACATCGTCGCCATATCCGGCTTTAACATTGCCATTCTGGTGAGCCTGTTCATGGCGGCCTTTCGCCGGGCGCTGGGCGCGAACCGCGGCGCCGCGCTCACCCTGGTTGTGATCGCAGCCTATACCGTGCTGGTCGGCGCCGGGGCGTCGGTGGTGCGGGCCGCCATCATGGGGAGCCTGGGCGTGGTGGCCCAACGCCTGGGCCGGCGCGCCGGCGGGCTCAACGCCCTGGCCGCCGCGGCCGTGGCCATGACGGCCGTCAATCCGCTCACGTTGTGGGACGTGGGTTTTCAACTCAGCGCGGCAGCCACGCTGGGCCTGATCCTGTACGGCGACCGATTTCAGGACGCATTCCAGGCCTGGCTGGAGCGGCGCCTGCCGGCCCGCCGCGCCGAACGGCTGGCGAACCTGGCCGGTGAGCTGTTCCTGATCACACTGGCGGCCCAGGTCACCACGCTGCCGCTCCTGGCCTACTACTTCCGCTCCGTCTCGCTCATCTCGCTGCCGGCCAACATGGTGATCCTGCCCGTCCAGCCGGCCGTGATGATCCTGGGCGGCCTGGCCCTGATCCTGGGCCTGTTGTGGTTCCCGCTCGGGCAGCTTGCGGCCTGGCTCACCTGGCCGTTGACGGCGTACACACTGGCGTTTGTCGATTTGTTTGCGCGCGTGCCCGGCGGCGCGCTCGGCCTGAGCGACGTGGCGCCGGCGCTGGTGGTCGGGTTCTACGCCGCGCTGTTCGCCCTCACCTGGATGCTGAGCCGGCCGGCTGACCGGCGTCCGACATGGTGGGCGCGCTTCGCGTCCGAGAGCCTGCCCGCCGGCGGCGCCGCGGGGCTGGCCCTGTGCGCGCTGCTGGCCTGGAGTGCGGCCTTCAGCCTGCCGGAGGCGCCGGGCCGCCTGCGGGTGACCGTGCTGGACGTGGGCTCGGGCGACGCCGTGCTGATCCAGACTCCCGGCGGCGGGCATGTCCTGGTGGATGGCGGGCCGAGCGGCGGGGCGCTGGTGCGCGGGCTGGCCCGTCACCTGCCGCTCTTCCACAACCGGCTCGATCTGCTGGTCGTGGCCGGCGCGCGCGACGAGAACGTCGGCGGCCTGCCGGACGTTTTGGCGCGCTACGGCGTTGATCAGGCGCTGGTGACGCAGTCCGCCGGCAAGGGCGCGGCGTTTGAGACCGTCCTGCAGGCGCTCAACACGCGCCCGGTCCGCAAGGCCAGCGCCGCCGATCTGCCGGCCTACGATCTGGGGGATGGCGTGAGGCTGTGGGTTCTGGCCGATGGCCCGGGCGGCGCAGCCCTGCGATTGGAGTGGGGGGCGTTCGCGCTGGTGATGCCGGTCGGTCTGGAAGCCGAGGACGAGGCCCGGCTCCTGGCGCGCACGCCGGTGGCCGGGGCGACGGCGTTGCTGGCGACCGAGCGCGGAGCGCGGACGGCGCTGACGGACGAATGGGTGCAGGCGCTGGACCCGCAGGTGGTCGTGGCTTCCGTCGGCGCCGGGCGGGCAGGCGATATCTTCGGCCCTGAACTGCTCGGGCGGCTGGCCGGCCGGACCTTGCTGCGCACCGATGAGCGCGGGGCCGTGACGCTGGTCAGTGATGGCCGGCAGTTGTGGGTGGAGACACAACGCTAGCGCCGCTATCGGCTGCCGGTGATATAGCCTTCCAGTTGGGCGATGACGAACTCCTGCTCGGAAATGATGGCCTTGACCACGTCCCCGATGGAGATCAGGCCCACCAGCCGGCCGCCTTCCACGACGGGCAGGTGCCGGATACGTTTCTCGGTCATCAGCGTCATGCAATCGTTGACGTCCTGGCGCAGGTTGACCGTGAACACATGGCTGACCATAATGTCGCGCACGCGGGTTTCGCGCGACTGCCGGCCCTTCAGTTCCACCTTGCGCGCGTAGTCGCGCTCCGACACAATCCCGGCCAGCCGGTCGCCCTCCACCACCACCAACGCCCCGACATCGAACTCGGCCATGCGTTCCAGCGCCTCGTAGATCGTGGCGTCCGGCCCGATCGCGTAGACGTTCTGCCCCTTGGCGCGTAATAGGTCTTGTACAGTCTGCATGACCCGGCTCCTTACTCCATCGGCGCCACCCGCCCGAGCGGAAATCGCCCCTAAAAGGGGTGAAAACAGTTTAACCCGAAAGGGTGAGTTGTCAATTGAGGCGGAGGTCAGAGGGCGCCGCCCGGGCCGGTGAGGCGCTGGAGGATCAGGATTTGCTCGGCGCGCCGCTTGTATTTTTGCGCGTCTTCTTCGTTTTCGGCCAGGTCCGCCAGCCAGAACCAGGCCGTGACGTTGCTGGGCTCCAGGCGCACCAGGTTCACGAGCTGATGACGGGCTTCCGCCACGTCCCCCAGCCGATAAGCCTCGCGCGCTTTTTCCAGCGAAAACAACTTCCGGTCCATGTGAGCAGACAAAAAAAGAAGCACCCGGACGGCGCCTGTAGTGTAATGGATAGGCATTCATTGTCAATGACCCGGGCTGCCTGGCAGGATCGCCGTACGCCTGAAAAAAAAGCCGGTCCTTTGGAAGAGGACCGGCGCGGATGAACCTGCTCCGGCAGGCTACGGCGTCGTCACCGTCGGGCTCACGGGCGCGGTCGGCGTCGGCAGGGCGGTCTCAGCCGCCGAGGCCTGCGGCAACGGGATCAGGTAGGGCTGCCCGGACGGCAGGTACATCACCTGCACGTTGGGCGCCAGCTTCTCGATGTAGCGGTACGTCAACAGGTCCGGGTTATCCTGGAGCGCCTGGCTCACCAGCCGGAGCGCCTCCGCCTCGGCCTGGGCCTGGATGATGCGCGCGTCGGCGTCGGCCTTGGCCCGGATGACCACCGCGTCGGCCTGGCCCTGCGCCACCTGGCGGGCCTGTTCGGCCTCCTGCTTGCGCTGCTCGACGACAAACGCCGCCTGCAGCGCCTGCTGCTCGGCGATCTGCTTCTGTTCCACCGCGTTCGCGTACTCTTCCGAGAAGGTGATGTTACGCAGCACAAAATCCTGCAGGATCAGGTTGTTGTCGGCAAACTGCTGACGCATCTGCTCGGTGATGCGCTCCGACATCTCCTCCCGCCGCGTGCTGACGATCTCTTCCACGCCGTACTGTGAGGCCACATTGCGGATGATGCCGCGCGCCGCCGGTCGCACCAGGCCGTCCTGGAAGCGGTCCTGCCAGGTCTTGTGCAGGTCTACGATCCGGTCCGGGTCCAGCGAATAGATGACGGAGGCGTCGATGGTGACGATCTGGCCGTCGCGGGTGCGCGCCTGGATCGGCTCGTCCGTCACCGCGCTGCCCTCGTCCGCGGTGCTGGACATGGTGAAGGTGCGCCGCGACATGTCGTACAGGCGCACCTGCTCGACAAACGGGACCACCCAGTGCAGGCCCGGCTCGAGCGCCGTCGAGCGGATGCCGCCCTGGCCGATGGCGGTGATGACCACCGCGCGCTGAATGGGCTGGACGAACACCACCCCGGCGGCGACCGTGCTCAGGACGGCCGCCGTGACGGCTACGGCGATCACCACGGCAAAGCTGCCGCCGGCGCGCTGGCCGCGCGCGCTGTTGAAAACCGCCCAGCCCAACCCGCCAATCGCCGCCAGCCAGGCGACGGTCGCAATAACCGAAACGATCTCCTGAATACCCATCGGCTTCACCTTTCGTTGAATGGATTACCCATATAATATCACCGCTGATATGGACTCGCTTATCGTCACGGTCCTTGAAATCACGACATTTGCCCGACATCGGCTCGTCAGGTGGCCGGCTGCCGACGCCGCGCCGCCTGCGCCGGGGCAGTTTTATCTGGCTCGGACCACGGCTGCGCCAGCCCCGTTCCTGCGCCGGCCCGTCTTTCCGGCCCCGGCCGCGCCGGTCGGGCAGGCGATCTGGCTGGAGGCCGATCATCCCCTGGCCGCGCTGGAGCCGGGCGACGAACTGGACCTGCTTGGGCCGTGCGGCCGCGCCGTCCCCTGGCCGGAGCGCGCCTCCCGTCTGCTGCTGGCCGGCGGGGCGCTGCCGCGCCTGTGGCCGCTGCTGAACTGGGCGCTGGCGCGCGGCTGGGCCGTCGCCTGGTGGTGGCCGGACGCGCCGGACGAGTTGCTGGACGTGCTGCCGCCCGCCGTGGAGCTGGCCCGCGGTCCGCTCACGCCCGACCTGGCCGAGTGGGCGGAGGCCATCGTGCTGGATTTGCCCGATCCGTCCGAAACGGCGCGCGAAATCCGGCGCCTGTGCCCGCTCAAAGCCTCGGGCGCGGTGCTGGCTTTCCGCCTCCCGGCGCTGCCGTGCGGCTTCGGCGGCTGCCAGGCCTGCTGGGTGGAGACGCGCCACGGCCGGCGGCTGACGTGCCTGGACGGGCCGGTGGTGGCGGTGTGACATGCCTTCTCTGGTCTGTTTGGTGGCGCATCCTGATGATGAGACCATGCTGTGCGGGGGGACGCTGGCGCTGTTGGCGGCGCGCGGCGTGTCGGTGCACGTCGTCTGCCTGACGCGCGGCGAGGGCGGCGAACTGGGCGAGCCGCCGCGCTGCGCCCGGTCCGCGCTGGGCGCCGTGCGCGAGCAGGAACTGGTCTGCGCCGTCGGTAAGCTCGGCGGCAAGAGCCTGACCCTGCTCGGCTATGTTGATCCCGAGATCGGGCCGGGCGAAACGCTCTCCGCCCCGGAGCATGACCCCGTGATGCTGTCCGGCCAGATCATCAGCAGCCTCCGGCAGTTCAAGCCGGAGGTGGTGCTGACGCACGGCTCGAACGGCGAGTACGGGCACCCGGCGCATCAACTCCTGCACCGGATGGCCAGGATCGCGGTGCAATCGCTCGGGGAGGCCGCGCCGCTGCTGTACTCGTTCGCGGCCGCTTATCCTGAACACCCTTACCCGCGCCTGGCCAACGCCGATGACCCGGCGGACATCGTGGTGGATGTGCGCGCGTACCTGGACCAGAAGGAGGCGGCGGCGCTGTGCCACGCCACGCAGAACGCGCTCTTCGTCCGCCGCCGCTCCGAGCAGGCCGGCCGGGCGCTCAGCGTGCGCGAGGTGCTCCTGACGGAGGAGGCCTTCCACCGGCACTGGCCGCCGGCCGGGCCGGGCCGCGACGTGTTTCAGGCCTGGCTGGCCGGCGAGCGGTGAGCGGCGCGGCGCCGGAGCCGGGTCCAGCACGCCTCCAGCCACAGCCGCCGCTGGTCGCCGCGCGCCTGGCGCCACAGGCCATCTACCAGGCGGGCGTCGGCCGCGCGCACCGGGCGCCCGCTGTATTGGGCCTCGACGTACAGGCGCGTGGCCTGAGCCGTCGCCGCGCGCAGGGCCGGATGGCCGGCCAGCGCCGCGGTGCAGCGCGCCAGGAACTCGTCCGGCGTCGTGCTCGGCGGCGCCTCCAGCCCGGCCTCGGCCAGGGCGCGGCGCATCCGCCAGTAGGACCGCGTGGCCGGATCGACGCCGGGCTGCGACCGGCTCCGCCGCCACCAGACACTGCTCAGGATCGCCAACCCGACCGCCAACGCCGCCGCCAGGGCGAGGGGCCAATCCACGCCCTCGCCGGCCGTAGTTGGCTCGGAAGGGGTCGGCGCCGGCAGCGGCGTGATCACGCTCCCATAATCGATTGCGGCGCGCGCCGCCGTCGGCTCGAACTCGGCCCAGCCGTAGCCCGGGAAATAGACCTCGACCCAGGCGTGCGCGGCGTCGCTGGGCACACGGTACGCGCCCCGGTCGAAGTCGTAATCGCCGGTGGCAAAACCCGTGACCACCCGCGCCGGCACGCCTTCGGCGCGCAAGAGCACGGCCATCGCCGAGGCGTAGTAGGTGCAGAAGCCGCCCGGCGCGTCAAACAGGAAATAATCAACCACATCCTGGCCGGCGGGCGCGGCGGGCACGTCGAGTTGATAAGGATACGTCGCGCGCAGGTAAGCCTGGACAGCCTGGGCTTTGGCGAACGGCGTTTCCGCCCCCGCCACGATGCGGCGCGCCAGGTCGCGGACGCGCCCGGGCAGGCTGGCCGGCAGTTGCAGGTAAGGCTCCCGCAGTTCCGCTGGATAGTCCGCAGGCGCGGCGGCGAGCTGCGCGGCCGTGAGGCGCGTGGCCCAGGAGACCACGCTGTAGCTCGACGGCTCGCCGAGGACGAGCGCGTCCGGCCCGGGGACGAGCGTCTGCACGGCGGCGCCGGCGGTGGCGGAGACCGGCGCGTTGACGGCGAAGAGTTCCCGGCCGTGCGCGGCCACGATCTCGTAATGCTGGGTGAGCGTGTAGCGGCCCGCTATCGGCTCGGACGAGCCTGAACCCGCGTCCGACGCGCCAGAAATGGCCGGCGGCGCCCAGCCCAGGCCGGTATACGTCGCAAAGACCTGGTTGCGCCAGTAATGGCCCGGCGCGGCTTCCGCGGGCAGGCCGGCCTCCGGGGGTGGGGGCGCCGGGTCGCTGACCGACACCCACATCACCACCGCGTCGCCCTGCGGCAACGGCCGCCCGATACGCCCCAGGTCCGGCGTGTCGGCGGACAGGGCGGGCACATCGGCGCGCGGCGGGTTGACGTCCGCGAACAGGCGCGCGGCCGTCTCCGCCGTCTGCTGGCGCGCGTCCCGGAGCAGGTCGGCCAGCATCCGCCAGCCGGCCGGTGTGCCGGCCAGCGGCGCGGCCGCAACGGTCGCGCTGATCACCAGCACCAGCGCTGCGCCGCTGATCCCCCAGTCCAGGCCGATGGCGTCGGCGTAGTCAACGCGGCGCTGCTCCCAGTCGTCGCGCGCCGCCCGAAAGGCCGTCAGTGCGATGAGGCCCAGGGCGCAGGCCAGGAACGCCGCGTACTCGCCCGAAGGACGGTCGCCCAGATGGTTGTTGACGCCGAGCAGGGCGGCCAGCGGCGTCACCGCCGCGAGCGCCGGCCGCCGCTGGATCAGCGCCCAGAGCAGCCAGGCGCCGGCCTGCCAGAGCAGCCAGGCGGCGGCGAAGACGAACAGGCCGTTGTCGCGGAGCGTGCCGCCCCCGGCGATGGCCGCCGCCCACGCCGCCGCGCGGTCCGCCAGCGTCCCCAGGCGCACATGCCAGCCCCAGACGATCTCGCCGAACGGCTGCCCGCCCTGGGACAGGGCCGGCAGGAACACCTCGCCCGCCGCCTCGCCCGCCGCCGCCAGCGACAACGCCAGGCTGTACGCCAGGGCCAGATGCGGCCGGAAGCGTGAGACCGCCAGGGCCGCGCCGCACATGGCGCCGAGCCACAAACCGCTCGCGTAACGCGCGCCGGACGGGACCCACTCGGCCGCCTCCAGGCTGTAGACGGCGACGGCCACGGTCGCCGCCGTCAACATGAGCAGCAGGCCCGTGGAGCGCGCGCCCGGCGGAAGCCTGAGCCGTCTCATCGCGGCCTCGCCTCCAGCGCCGCCCACTGCGCCTCGAGCGTCGGCGCGCTGCGCGGGGTCTGAAGCGCCACCGCGCGCCCGGTGCCCGTGGTGAGGAACTCCCAGCGGCGCAGCGCCCCGTAGGCGGCCGTCAGCGGCTGGATTTCGCCCCGGCGCACGACCTTGCCCGGGAGGCCCAGGCCGGCCAGCGCCGGCAGCAGCGCCCTGGCCTCCGCCAGGCCCCCGAACGAGGCCGGATCAATCAGGATGGCCTCGGCCCGCGCGCCGCGATGGGCCACCTGCACGAGCGCCCGCGGCCAGGCCTCGGCCAACGAGGGCGTCAGCGTCACGATCAGGTCGCGGACGGACAGCAGGGGCCCGATGGCGTGCAGCAACGCGTCCAGGGGCAGGGTTCCCGGCAATGGGTGGAGGGGCGCCAGGGCGCGCAAATGCGCCCACAGATGCAACGGGCCAGGGCGCGGCGTCACGACAATCACCCGCTCGCCGTGCGCGGCCGCCAGGCCGACGGACAGGCCCTGGCGCAGAAGTTGCGCGGCCAGCGACGCCGCCAGCAGGACCATGGTCTCCTCAGTCGAGTCGTCGCCGTCGCCCAGGTGGACGGCCGGGTCGAAATCGGCCAGCAGCCAGACCGACGACGTGGCTTCCGGCTCGAAGACCTTGGTGAAGTAGGCGCCCCGGCGTGCGGAGGTGCGCCAGTGTACGCGGCGGAGCGCGTCGCCCGGGACGTAGGGCCGCGTAATGATGGCGTTCAGGGTCTCGGCCGGCAGCGGCTGGCGCAGCAGCCGGTGTTCGCCGAAGGTGGGCGTGTGGGGGAGCAGGCGGCGCGGCAGGGCGGCCAGCGACGGATAGACGACCAGTTCCTGCGGCTGGAGGTAGACCTGGCGGACCAGGAATATCCCGAAGGGGTCGCCCAGGCGCAATTCCCACGGCCCGAGCAGGAAGCGTCCCCGGCGCGAGCACAGGGCGTGCGCGCGCCAATGGATTTCGCTGTGGCCGTCGGCGCCGCGGACGCTGGCCAGGGCGTAGCCGGGCAGGTCCGACCGGTCAACGAACTCGGCCCACAGCGCGGGCAGCGGCGCCCGGTTGGCGAGCGTGATCGCCTCCTCCATCTCGTCGCCGACCTGCATGGCGGCGTAGCGCAAGGTGCGCCCGGCGACCACGCGCGTCGCCAGCGTCCGCGCCCAGCCCCAGGCGCTGAGCAGCAGCCCGGCCAGGGCCGCGACGCTCATGGCGATGACGGCCGCCGGCGCGGCGGCGTACCAGGCCAACGCGACGGCCAGCAGCGCCGGCGGCAGCCAGCCGCGCAACTCGATGGTGAGGACGCGCTCAGCCTCCGCGCGGCGCCAGATCACGGGCCGACGCCGGAAGCTCCCCAGCGCTTTCAGAAGGCGGACGATCATGGCGCGACGATTATAATTCTCGCGTCGTCCCCGGATTGGGTGACGGCGATCACCGCCCAGCGATGAACAACACCCTGATCGAGCTGGCCTCCAACCATAAACGCGGCCTGGCGCTCAAACGCCCGCTGCTGAACGCCGCCGGGACGTTGGGCTTTGCCGGCGAGGCCCGCGGCCTGGCCGACTTGACGGCGCTCGGCGCGTTCGTCACGAATCCGCTCACCTGGACGCCGCGCACACCGGCGGCGGCGCCCAACGCCATCGAACTGACGGACGGCGTGCTGATCCATACCGGCCTGCCCAATCCCGGCGTGCGCGCCGCGCTGAGACAGTTCGCGCGCGAGTGGGAGCGCCGGCTGTCCCGCGCCGGCGTGCCCGTCGTCGTCCACCTGGCGGCGACCACGCCGGACGACGTCGGCCGGGCGCTGGAAGCGCTGGACCGCGACGAGCGGGTGGGCGGCGTCGAACTGGGTCTGCGCGAGGACGTGGACGAGTCTGAGCTGATAGCCCTCGTGCGCCGGGCGCACGGCGGCCCGCCGCTGCTGGTGCGTCTGCCCGTGGCCCGGGCGGCAGAGCTATGCCGGGCCGCGGTCCAGGCCGGGGCCGACGCGCTCACCGTGGGCGCGCCGACCCGGTTGAGCGTGGAGGCCGGCGGGCGGACCGTCACCGGCCGGGTCTACGGGCCGGGCCAGTTCGCGGCGGCTGTGGAGGCCGTGCGGGCCGTGACCGCGGCGCTGGCCGGCTCAGCGACGCCCATCATCGGGGCGGGCGGCGTCTTCTCGGTGGAGAATGCGGACGCGATGCGGGCGGCCGGCGCCGTGGCTGTGCAGCTGGACGCCGTGTTGTGGCAGGAACCGGGAGTGTTGAGGCGCTGGGAGGCGGACGGGCAGTTGCGCTAAATCTCCCGCCCCGGTAATCCGCAACAAACCCACGCCCCGGCCATAGCCGCTTCGGGAATCCCGCGCGCGTCCGCGAACTCGCGCGCCACGAACCGGCCCCCTTGCATCACGTATTCGATGTTGCGCCGGTCGGCCAGGGATTTGAGGTCGGCCAGCGGGTCCCGCTTCACGACGATCAGGTCCGCCAGCTTGCCGGCCTCCAGCGTCCCCAGCCGGTCGGCCCAGCCCAGGGCGCGGGCGGCGTCCCGCGTGGCCGCGACGATGGCCTGCATGGGGGAGAGACCGGCCTCGGCCATGTAGACCAGCTCCAGGGCGTTCTCGCCGTGGAAGTTGTAGGGCGTGGCGGCGTCCGTGCCCAACGCGATCGGCACGCCCATCGCCAGCGCACGGCGCACGCTGAGCAAGGCGTCCTCCTGGACCTCTTTCGATTTTTCGATGATCCATGGCGGGATGCCGGGCCGGTCGCCGGCGATCACGTCGAAGCCGGCCTTGAGGGTGGGGATGAGGAACACGCCGCGCTCGGCCATGGTCTCCATCAGGCGCGGGTCCTGGTGCAGATACGTGCCGTGCTCGATGGTGCGCGCGCCGGCCTGCACCGCGTTGCGGATGCCCTGCAGGCCGTGGGCGTGGGCGGCCACGCTCTTGCCGACCTTCTCCGCCTCCTCCACCGCCGCGCGCAACTCGTCCACCCCGAACTGGACGGCGCCGGGCTGCTCGCCGGGCGCCAGCACCGCGCCGGTCGCCAGGACCTTGATCAGGTCGGCGCCGGCCTTGAGTTGCTCGCGCGCCGCCTTGCGGACCTCGTCCGGCCCGTCGGCCTCGCGGTACATGCCGTCGTACCACTCGCTGCCCGTGGACGTGATGGAGAGCAGCTTGCCGGCCAGTTGCAGGCGCGGGCCCGCGAACCAGCCGGCCTCCAGCGCGCGGCGCAGCGAGAATTCGAGGAAGTGCCGGCCGCCGACGTCGCGCACGCTGGTGAAGCCGGCCGCCAGCGTGTTCTGGGCGTGGCGCAGCATGACCAGCGTGGTCCAGCCGAGCGGCCCTTGCAGGGTGCTGTCCGGCAGGCATTCGCAGGCGAGATGGACGTGGCAGTCGATGAGGCCGGGCAGGAGGTAGCGCCCGGTCAGGTCGATGGCCGCCGCCGGCTCATCCGGGGGCGGCGCCCAGGCCGCCTCCGGCCCGACGTACGCGATCCGGTCGCCGCGCACGACCACCAGCGTGTCGGGTTGGGGCGGGCGGCCGGTGCCGTCGATGACGGCGGCGTGCTGGAGGCGCAAGAGGGTCATCAGCGTTCCAGGATGATCGTCACCGGGCCGTCGTTGTGGATGGTCACCTGCATCTCGGCCCGGAAGCGCCCGGTCTGCACGGGCACGCCGAGACGCTGAAGCCCCTCCGCGAAGCGCGCGATGAGGGGCTCCGCCTGGTCGGGCGGGGCGGCGTCGGTGAAGGCTGGGCGGCGCCCCTTCTGGGCGTCGGCGTAGAGCGTGAACTGGGGGACGACCAGCGCGCTGCCGCCGGCCTCTATAACCGAACGGTTCAGCTTGCCGGCCGCGTCCTCGAAGAGGCGCAGGTGGGCGGTCTTTTCGGCCAGCCAGTCGGCCTGGGCGGGCGTGTCGCCGAGGCGGGCGCCGATTAGGATCACCAGGCCGGGCCCGATCTCGGCGATGGTCTCGCCGGCCACGGCGACGGCGCCATAGGTGACGCGCTGGAGGACGAGGCGCATCGGGAAGAGATGGTCGCGGCGGGAAGCCGCCCTTACTTGCCCCGGTCCACGACGGCCTTGACGAACTTGACCGCGATGCCGCCGCCGGGCACGATCATGCCCAGGGCGTCGGCGGTGACGTCGAAGACCAGGTCGCGCGTGACCATGGCGGTCAGGCTCTTGAGCTGGTCGCTCCATTTCTTGCCGCCGGCGCGGATCTCGCCGGTCAGGGCGTCGAACTCCACCACGCTGCGCTTGTTCTTGGCCGCCCACTCATACTCGAAGGCGTACACCGGGCGGAAGTTCAGGTCGATGAGCTCCACGTCCACGCGCTCCTCGTGGATGACCTGGGCGTTCTGCACCGGCCGGACGACCTCGGACAGCACCTGGCGGACGACGGCGGTGGCGCGCACCTGCGGCGGGACCACCAGCGTCGCCGCCGGCGCGAAGGCCGCCAGGTCGGTGATCTCGGTCTTGGAATAGCCCAGGTAGCGGCCCAGGTCGGCCTTCTCACCCGTGACGCCGTCGAAGGTCTGGTTGAGGCGCAGTTCCTGGACGCAGTGCTCGGTGCCCATGAACGTGAACGCCGGCCCGCCCCTGGCCTTGGCGTCCACCGTCAGCTCCTGGCCGAAGACGGTCACGCGCGCCACGTCCGGGCCGCCGGTCGTCACCGAATAGGTGCGGCTGCGGTCATAGGCCGTGCGCGCCGAGGCCGCCACCTGCCAGAACGACTCCAGCCGGTTCTCGACGGACACCAGCTGGATCTCCTCCGGCTTCGGCCGGGAGAGCAGCGCGCCGACGGTGCCGGCCACCAGGCTGGCCTTCTTCTGCTCCACGCGGTCCCGGGCGACTTCGAGGGCCACCTGCGGGATGAAGTGGTAGGCTTTCTCGGCGGCCAGGCTGATGTCCATAGACGTCTCCCGCAAACGGTAAGGAAGGGCGAAGTGAGGCTTCTCCAGTCACCCTTCTCAATTACGGCAACCCGATCGCGTCCTTGACCTCGGCCAGCGTCTGCTCGGCGATGACGCGCGCGCGGCGGGCGCCGTCGGCCAGCGTCTCCCAGACCTGTTGCGGATCGCGGGCCAGTTCGGCGCGCTTCTGGCGGAACGGCTCCAGGTGCGCGTTGATGTTCCTGGCCAGCAGCTTCTTGCAATCCACGCACCCGATGCCGGCGCGGCGGCACTCGGCATCGACCATCGCCACGTCGCCGGGCGAGAAGGTCTTGTGCAGGCTGAAGACGTTGCAGACCTCGGGCCGGCCGGGGTCGGTGCGGCGCTGGCGCTGCGGGTCGGTGACCATGGTCATCACGCGCTGCTGGGTCTCCTCGGGCGTGGCGGCCAGCTCGATGTGGTTGTTTAGGCTCTTGCTCATCTTGGCCTGGCCGTCGGTGCCGAGCACCTTGGGGTACTCGGTGTTCTTCATCTGCGGCTCGACCAGCGCCTGCTTGCCGGTGCGGTAGTTGAAGGTGCGCACGATCTCGCGCGTGAACTCGAGGTGCGAGGCCTGGTCCACGCCCACCGGCACGACATCGGCCTTGTAGAGTGTGATGTCGGCCGCCATCAGCACCGGGTAACCGACCAGGCCGTAGTTGACGTTGTGCGGCTGCTGGGCGACCTTCTCCTTGAAGGTCGGCAGGTCGGTGAGCTTGCCGAGCGGCGTGAACATGCTCAGGATGGTGTGCAACTCGGTGACCTGCGGGACGTGGCTCTGCACGAACATGATGGTCTCGGCCGGGCGGATGCCGGCGGCCAGCCAGTCCAGGGCCATCTCGGCCGTGTTGTGGCGCAGGTTTTCGAACTCATCCAGCGTCGTCAGCGCGTGCAGGTCGACGATGCAGTAGACGCACTCATAGTCGTCCTGCAGGGCGACATAGTTTTTGATGGCGCCCAGGTAGTTGCCCAGGTGCTGGCGGCCGGTGGGCCGGGCGCCGGAGAAAACGCGGCCATGCTTTGCCATGCGGTCGGACTCTCCTCCAATGGGATGAGCCGATTATAGCCTGTTCCGGCCGCCAGCCAGGCTTCCAGGGAGGGGGCCTCGCGCAGATGGAGCAGCAGCGCCGCCTCGGATTGCGGCGGCGCCTCGGCCAGCCAATCGTTCAGTTGCGCCAGGGCGTGCCGGATGAGGTCCGGGTGACGCCAGACGCTGAAGCGCAGGCGCCAGAGCCGGTCGAGGTTCACCGGCTCCTCTGCCGGCGGCGCTCGATACGTGAAGACCGCCGGCGCCTCCAGGCCATACCGCGCGGCCAGGCGCACCACCAGCGCGTAGAAGAAGGCGTTGCCGTCGTCCTCGCCGTCGCCGTCCGCGAACGCGGCCCGGTCCGCCGCCGCGAAGAGCACGTGCGTGGCGAGGGTCCGCTGCAGCAGCCGGCGCCCGGTGTCGTCCAGCGGATAGCCGACGCCGTGCGGCGACGGCGCCCGCAGCCGGTATTCGGGGTAACGGTTGATGACGGGCGGCAGCCCCGCGATCAGGAACGGGTCGCCGGCGCGCTGATTGGAAGTTTGGGGCGGCAGGGCCACCTCCGGCTCCAGGCTGACCGTGATCGGCGCCGGCGGACACCCCAGGTCGGCGCAGACGCGCTCCAGCAGCGCCTCCAGTTCGGGCAGCCATTCCTGCGCCAGCGCCTCGTCAACGGGCCGGAAGCGCAAGGTGACGAAGCGGCCTTCCAGGCGCTGCGGCCGGCCCCAGAATGCGACCGGCGGCGGCGTGCGGCGCCAGGCGCCGTTGACGCGCCGGTAGAACTGCGGCAGCGCAAAGGCCGGCCTGGTCCAGTCGGGCGCGCGGAAAGCCCGGGCCACGTCCACGCGGATCACGTCCGGCGACACAACCGTCAGCGAGCGCACCCAGCCCGGGATTGGCGCCGGCGCAAGTGAACGCAGCGGAAGCGGCGCGGGCAGACCGGCGGCGGCGTAGTGCAGGCGCTCGTCCAGCCAGGCGCTGTCGGCGGGGTCAGAGAGCGCCCGCAGCCCGGCGAGATCGCCCGCCAGCGCGGCCCGCTCCTCGCGCGCCACCGTCTCGCGTATGGCCGTTTCGCGCTGCCATGCGGCCCAGAGCGTGCTCAGCCAGATGGTGAGCAGGACGCCGGCCACCGCGGACACCGGGAGCCAGAGCGCCCGCGCCGGTTCGGCGGGGGGCTTTGCGGGAATGGGCGCTGGCGGGGGATCGGCGCAGAGCGGCTCGGCGGCGCCGCCGGCCCGGGCGCGGAACGGCGCTTCGTCGATCGTCCAGGTGAACGTGTCGTCCTGAGCGGAGGGCAGGCGGATGCGCATGGCGCCTCGCCGCGGCGCCGGGGAGGTTATTCACCCAGGATCGCGGCCGTGATGGCGTTCAGCTCCTCGTCCGAGTAGAAGTGTATCGTCAATGTGCCGCCGCGCCGGCCGCGTTTGAGCACGACCTTGGTGCCCAGCGCGCTGCGCAAACGCTCGGTCAGGTCGTCGGCCTCGGCGGCGTTGCGGGCGGCGCGCGCCGGGCGGGCGTCCCGGTCCTTCTGCCCCTGCAGACGGCGCACCAGCTCCTCGGTCTGGCGCACGGTCAGGCCCTTGGCGATGACGGCGCCGAAGGCGGCCAGTTGGGCCTGGGCGTTGGGCAGGGCCAGCAGGGCCCGGGCGTGGCCCTCGCTGATCTGGTCGTTGGCGAGCGAATCCAGGATGCGCTGCGGGAGCTTGAGCAGGCGCAGGGTGTTGGTGACGGTGACGCGCTTCTTGCCCACCCGGGCGGCGATTTCCTCGTGCGAAAGTTTAAAATCCTGCGCCAGATGCTGGTAGGCCTGGGCCGTCTCCAACGGGCCAAGGTCGGCGCGCTGGATGTTCTCCACCAGCGCCAGCTCGAGATGCTGCTGGTCGGTGGCCTCGCGGATGAGGGCCGGGATGGTGGGCAGGCCGGCGATCTTGCTGGCCTCCAGGCGGCGCTCGCCGGCGATGAGGACGTAGCGGCCGGGAACGCCGGACTGGGCGACGACGACGGGCTGGAGGAGGCCGTGTTCGCGGATGGAGGCGGCCAGCTCCTCGAGCGCCGCCGGCTCGAAGCGCTGGCGCGGCTGGCGCGGGTTGCGCGTGATGCTGGAGATCGGCAACTGGCTGACGCCGCTTTCCGCTTCGGAGACCGGGATGAGGGCGTCCAGGCCACGCCCGAGGCCGCGTTTAGCAGGCATAAGTCTCATGTCCCGTGAAGGCGAGGCGGGCGGCGCTGCGCGCCGACCTCGCTTTCACCGGCTATCTTCCCTGGCTTTGTCACCCTTCAGAAGCTCTTCGGCCAGGGCCTGGTAGGCCGCGCCGCCGGCGGATGACGGGGAATAAGTCGAGATCGGCAGCCCGTGCGACGGCGCCTCGGCCAGGCGCACGCTGCGCGGGATCACGCTCCTGAACACCTTGCCGGGGAAGTGCTTGCGCACCTCGGCCACCACCTGTCCGGCCAGCGCGGTGCGCGCGTCGAACATCGTGATGACCACGCCGCGGATGGTCAGGCCGGTGTTGAGGGCCGCGCGCACGCGCGAGATGGTGTGGCTGAGCTGGCCCAGGCCTTCCAGCGCCAGGTACTCGGCCTGGACCGGGATGATCACGCCGCTGCGCGCGGCCACCAGGGCGTTGAGCGTCAGCAGGCCCAGCGACGGCGGACAGTCGATCAGGACGTAATCGTAGTGCTGCTCCACCGGCTGGAGGGCCTTGAGCAACCGGCTCTCGCGGGCCAGCACGCCCACCAGTTCGATCTCGGCGCCGGCCAGGGCGGGCGAGGCCGGGATCAGGGCCAGCTTGAGCCGCGGGCTGTGCATCATCAGGTCACTCGCCGGGGCGTCCCCGAGCAGGGCGGCGTACACCCCGCCATCGACTTTGTTCTTGTCCATCCCCAGCGAGGAGGTGGCGTTGGCTTGCGGGTCCAGGTCCACCAGCAGGACGCGCTGGCCGAGCTGGGCCAGGTAAGCCGCCAGGTTGATGGCGGTGGTGGTCTTGCCCACGCCGCCTTTTTGATTGACCAGGGCGTACGTGTGAGTCATGCCCGTTCCGCTCTCAGTCGCGCCAGGCCGACCTCTTCCGGCGTCGGCGCGCCGGCCAGGCCGAGGCGCGTCACCGAGACCGAGGCGAGCTGGTTGGCCAGCACGGCCGCGGCCCACGGGTCGCCGGTTTCGTAGAGGTGGATGAAGAACGCCGCCGCGAAGACATCGCCGGCCCCGGTCGGGTCCACCTCGGTCTGCGGCGGCGCCGCGAACTGCCGCGCGCCCTGGCCGCGCACGAAGACGGAGCAGCCGCGCGGGCCTTCGGTGACGGCCAGCACCCGCGCCAGTTTCGCCCAGCGCTCCAGCAGCGCCCAATCGCCGCGCACGTCTTCGACGCTGAGCACGACCGCCGAGACGCGCGGCAACAGGACGGCGGCGTCCGGCCAGTCGCGGGGATACACCCGGCCGGCTTCGTCCCAGGCGCGCAGCCAGCCCTGCGGCGTCAGGCCGACCAGCGCGCCGTCGAACGCGAGGCTCAACTCCGGGTCCAGCTCCCCCGCCAGCGGGGCCAGGTGGACGATGGGCGCGCGCAGCCACTCGAGCGGCACATCGGTCGCGCTCAGCGGCGCGGAGCGGGCGCGCAGATACTGCGTGCGGCCTTCCGGGCCGTACCGGTTTTCAAAAGTCGTGCTGTGGGGCGCCGCGAGGCGATGCAGAGCCAGGCCGTCCAGCGGGCGCAGATCGACGTCGTCCGCGCAGGCCGTCACAATGCCCGGCGCGTAGCCCAGCGCCTGCGCCGTCAGGGCGGCGAAGGCCACGCTCCCGCCCAAGCGGGGGCCGTCCGGCGTGAGGTCCCGAGCGACGTGGCCGATGGCGAGGTAGTAGACGGGGGTCATGGAGATTGCGTCTTGCGCATAACGTCTTGCGCTCCGGCAGCGCGCAACGCGCAACACGCAACAGGCAACACACCGGCGCGGCTACTTCGGGATGATCGTGACCTTGCGCCGGTTGCCCTCGCCGACGCTCTCCGTGTAGACCGCCGGGTGGTCGCGTAGTTCCAGATGGACCAGGCGCCGTTCGTCCGGCGGCATCGGCTCCAGGGCGATGGGCCGTCCGCGCTGGATCACCTGCTCGGCGGTGCGGCGGGCCAT
>DAOUAB010000271.1:0-5410 GCA_034434015.1 Anaerolineales bacterium | reverse complement strand
GCTCTCCCACCCGATCAGATCGGCGCTGACCAGCCAGCCCAGCGCCGCCAGGGTGAGGAGGGCGATCACCAGCGCGGCCGTGCTCAGGCGCCGACCGGCCTCCAGCAGCGCGGCGACATCGATCGCCGGGCGGTCCTGGCCGGTTGAGGCGTCGTCCAACGCGTCGCGGTCGTTGCGTTCGAGGGGCGGCGCGTCGTCGGCCGCCGGGGTGGGCGGCGCGACCGCGTTCGTGTCCTCCAGCACCGTGCGCTCCGGGCGCTCCAGCGGCGGCTCCGAGCCGGTCGGCTCGAATTCGATCCAGCCGTAGTTCGGGAAGTACACCTCCGGCCAGGCGTGCGCGTTGCGCTCGCGGACCACGTACTGGCCGGTGACCGGGTCGAATTCGCCCTGCGCGAAGCCGACCGCCATGCGCGCCGGGATATCGAGCGAGCGCAGCATGAGGACCATGGCGGAGGCGTAGTAGTTGCAGTAGCCGCGGCGCGACTCGAACAGGAACCAGTCGATGGGTTCGGCGCCCTGCGGCGGGGCCTCGATGGCGAGGTCGTAGGTGATGTTCTGGCGCAGCCAGCGGGTGATGGCCTGGGCCTGGTCGAAGGGCGTGGTTGCGCCGGCCTCCGTGACGATCTGGCGCGCCAGGGCGCGCGTGCGCGGGGTGATCGTCTCCGGCAATTGCAGGTAGTAGGCGCGAACCCACTCCGGGTAGTCGGTCCCGGCCACGCGCAGGCTCTGCTGGTCGGCGACGGACACGGAGGCGACCACGCGGTAGCGCCGGTCGTCGCCGGTGAGGAGGGTCTGGGCGCGGACCGAGACCGGGTCGATGAGGCCGCCCGGGCCGACGATGACTTCAAAAGTGCTCGGCCGGTCCACCAGGCGCGGCTGGGGCAGGACGTACAGGCGGCTGGAGGCGGCCAGGAAGGACGTGAAGGTGGCGCTGAGGTCCACCCGCAGGCGATAGCTGGCCTGGCGCAGCGCGCCGCGCGCCGGGTCCTGCTCGCGGAACTCCAGGTTGTCGCCGGTCTGCCAGCGCCCTTCGAGGTACTGCTGATAAGCCGCCGCCCGCCAGTAGTAGCGCGGCACGTCCGGCAGCTCGACGTCCTCGGCCGGCCGCTGCCCGTCCGGCCCGGTCTCGGCGGCGATCGGCGCCAGCGCCACCGTCATCATCTGCCGGTCGGTGAGCGACGAGGCGCCGCCCAGCGTCAGCGAATCGCCGTAGAAATCCTCGGCCGTGATGCCGGGGTTGCGCACCGAATTGAACAGGCGCTCGAAGTTCTCGCGCACCACCGACCAGGTGCCGCTCACCTGGCGCCAGGCGGCCTCGGCCTGCGGCGAGGCGGAGGCGGTGGTGACGCGCTGACCGACCCAGGCGACCGTGACCAGGATGACGGCCGCGATCAGGCCGGCGCGCAGGAACTCGAAGCGCATCTCGGGCGTGTACGCCACCCGCGCGCCCTGCCATTCGTGCTCCTGGGCCAGCAGGTTCATGCGCGCCAGCAGCAGCAGCGCCAGCACCAGGTAGGCGGCCAGGTACAGCTCCAGCTCCTCGCCGACGTAGTAGTAGCTGTTGATGAGCAGGATGACGCCGCCCGGCAGGAGGGCCGGCCAGACCGTGCCGCGGCGGAAGAGGCCCCAGGCGCCGGCCACGGCGACCACCCAGAAGATCAGGCCGACCATGACCGTGAACGGCAGGATGTCGCGCGAGGTGCCGCCGTGCAGGGCGTAGTAGAGGAAGTTGTTGACCCGGATCAGGAGTTCCAGCGTGCGATAGTGCCAGTCGCCGCGGAACAGGGTGAGGCAGATGAGGAAACCGACGGTGAAGAGGCCGTAGCCGGCCGCGAAGAGGGCCGCCACCCAGCCATTGAAGCGGCTCTTGCTCAGCGCCAGCCCGGCCAGCACGCCGACGATCCCGACCAGGCTGGCCGTCCACAGGCCCGGCGCCCAGCCCGGCGCTTCCACCCCCCAGGCGGCCACGACCATCAGGCCGGCGAACAGCCAGACCGTGGCCCAGCCTTCTTCCAGTTTGAACATCGGGTCGGCTCCTTGTCCGACGCCTATTTTACTCCGCGCCCGCCGTCCGGGTTCAGACACTCATCGTCCGCTCATTTGAGCTATGATCGGGCGGGACATCCAGGGGATGCAGGCCCGCGTCCGGCCGTGCTACAATCAAAATCAGGGTCCATTGGTACTATTCAAACACTCTCATAACTTGGTCCGCTTACATCCGGCCGGTAATTTCCTTAAAATATTGCAGGCGCTTCAAACGTTTTCCCGGGATGGTTAGCCGGACAGGGTTGCTGCTGTGCCAATCTACGATATCGACGGGCAACTGATCCACGCCGTTCAACAGGGCCAGCCCAACCGGCAAGTGGCCCTGCTCATTCACGGCTGGTCCAGCTCGTGGTACGCCCTCTCGCCGCTCATCCCGCTCCTGTCACAACGTTTCAATTGCATCGCCGTGGACCTGCCCGGCTACGGCCAGTCGCCGCCCATGAAGGAGCGCGTGTCGATCCCGGCTTACGCCGATCTGCTGGCGCGCCTGATCGAGGAGGTCAGCAACGGCCCGGTGGTCCTGGTGGGCCACTCGATGGGCGGCATGATCAGCGCCACGCTGGCCTTGCGCCATCCCGTGCTGGTGGAGCGCATGGTCATGGTCTGCCCGACGATCAGCGGCCACCTCTCGACCATGATCAACCTGACCATCTCGCCGATCACGATCATGGAGCGCTTCGGCCTGGGCAGTCTGCTGGTCTCGACCTTCGAGAACCTGATCGTGGGCATCACCGACCGCCTGATGCGGCCGGTGTCGTTCTCGGCGCGCACCGGCATCACCGAGGACGATTACAAGCGCCTGCGCGCCGACGCGCGCCGGCCCGGCCAGGGCCGCACCCGTTACGAGTGTTTCTTCGCCATGCGCGAGAACAACCTGGAGGGCAAGCTGGCCGGCGTGGAGCCGCCGAGCCTGGTGATCTGGGGCGCCGAGGACAACACGGTGCCGCTGCGCGATTCGGCCATTGTGGCCGACGAGTGGCCGCAGGCCGACCTGCGCATCCTGCCCAAGGCCGGCCACTGGCCGCAGTTCGAGACGCCGGATATCACCCGCCGGCAGATCGCGTCGTTCCTGGGCCTGCCGCTCACGCCGCAGCAGAAGCCGGCCGGCGATGACGAGCTGACGGCGGCGCGCGAGGTCGCCCAGTTCCTGGGCAACTCGGACGTCGGCACCGGCCTGAACCGCCCGCAGCTGATCCGGCTAGCCGGGCAGTTCCGCCAGAAGAAGTACAACCCCGGCGACGTGATCGCGCGCATGCAGGACGGCGGCACGGAGATGTTCATCGTCCGCGAGGGGACGGTGGAGGTCTGGAACGACCCGGACAACGTCGGCGCGGAGGCCAAAAACCTGCGCCACGTCGCCACGCTGACGCCGGGCCAGATCACGGGCGAGCTGGCCATGCTGGACGGCGGCCTGCGCAGCGCCGATCTGCGCGCCGGCCCGGACGGGACGGTGATGCTGGCCCTGGAGCGCGACCAACTGCTGGCGCTGGTGGAAGAGGACGCCGAGCTGGGCACCCGCGTGCTGTGGAACATCGCCCGGGCGATGGCGTTGCGCGTGCGCTTCATCCTGTGGCAGCTTCAGCGCGCCCTGCAGAAGTCCGGCGCGCCGGCCAGGCCGGCCGCCCCGACCGACTCCGAGTTTCAGCGCGAGAAAGTGAACTGACCCCGGCCGGACAATGGAGGAAGCAACGGAGAAGCGGATGAGAACGGATTAGCGGTCCGTGTCCATCCGCTTCTCCGTCTGGCCGGAGCGCGGCTGTTCCGCAACTCCCGCGGCCGCACGTCACTACGCTCGTGCTGCCTAAATGATCCGCGTGCAGGAAGTACAGCGTGCCGGTGTTGTTGTCGGGTGGGAGCACGCGCAGGGCGATGGGGCGGCCGGCGGCGTGGTAGCTTCCAGGTTTGGCCGGCGGGCGGGGCGGAGGGGCCGCTCTGGGCGACGGGCAATTCCAGGCACAAGGCGTGCACTGCGCCCGCAGATGGTTGGGGGAAAGCTGCCTACCCCTAAACTCAGGGGCCGGACACCATCCACCCTGCGGGTTCCGCGTTATCGGCGATTTGAGCCGCGAAATTTAGGACAAGATCAACTAACAGCACACGGCTGGCCTGCTCCGAGTAGCGATTTTCGACCAGGAGCTGCCGACTATCAGGTGACCAGATTGGCGCCGGTACCAGAACTGCCCGCGAAGTGCTGAAGTTGCCCGACAGGCAATAGTTCGTGACCTGCAGAGTTTGAGTGTCAAGCACCGCCAGACTTTGCTGCCCGAAGTACTGATCCTGATCCGGCTGGAGGTCGGTGTTCAGCCAGAACGCAATGTAACGTTCATCGGGAGACCAGCTGTAGCTTTGGATATAGGTGTTCGGGTAGTGGGCGGTGAGATTTGTCAGTTTGCGCATCCCGCCGGCGCGGTCAAAAGCATAGAGTTCAAACTTCAGCCAGGCGCGATTTTCGATCGGGTTTCCGGCCAGCACGAACTGCGTTGCGCCGGGCGACCAGACAGGCTGTCGTTCCGGGTCAAAAGTTCGAAAAGACACGAGGGTCTGCGCGCTCTGGCGGTCCCACAGGGCATAGGCCCACTCGATTCCTTCCACCACCTGTAGATACGCCACCCGTGTCAGGGTTGGTTCATAAACCTGCGGGCCCCAGCCATTCCAGTAAGGCACAGGGTCAATGTCGTAAACGTCGGGCGGCGTGGCGGTGATTGGCTCCTGCTGGCCGGTGAAGGGGAAGACCACCAGATAAGAAAGCGACGACTCGCGCTCAAGCAAGTTGGTGCTCGCTACCAGGATCACCAAACGTTCTTCATCCAGCCAGTGAAATCCGGCCCAGCCTTTCTGCCACGGCAGGCTGGCGCGGACTGCACCGTCGGCATCCACGATCTCCAGATCTCTGGCAACGATGTCACCCTGAGTGTCGTACTTCACGCGCCTGTAAGCCAGGAATCTGCCCTGCGGGGAAACCGTCGGGTCAAAAAGCCGGTCGCTGCCCTGCGCACCGATCGTGGCAGGCGGCTGGGCGGCTTCCAGAGCGAGCAGCTGCTCGGTGGACAGGTCTCTCAGAACAATGATGCCTGAATAGCTCTGGTCGCTTGTGAGGCTTGCGGCGACATCCAGGCATTGGATCGTCAATTCGGTTGCCGGAAGTTCGTCGGGCGTGCTCGTGCCTGCGGGAGTCGTGAGGGTGGGTGTTCCCGTCGAAGCGGCTAGGGCCGTGCTCGCCGGCGAAGTCGGAGAAACGGCAACCTGCGAACCGCCAGTGCATCGCTGACCACGGTATATATTGACAGAACCGCCAGTGCATCGCTTACATGCCGGTATGTGGCAACCGCCAGTAATGGATGCGGGAATGACGGTTACTTGGTCA
>DAOUAB010000270.1:0-34677 GCA_034434015.1 Anaerolineales bacterium | reverse complement strand
GCCGCGGGCGGCCGCCTGTCATCGGCATGGACCCGGCGAACACTCTCCCGACCGCGCTGGCCGCTATCGGCCTCGGGCTTGGCCTGCTGGTCATCGCCCTGGCCGCGCTGCGCCTGCTGGCGGCCCGCTGGAGCTTCGCCTACCTGGCGTCGCCGGTGCGCGTGCCCGTGGAGCCGGACCCGGACACGGCCGTGGTGGTGGCGCGGGCCGGCGGACGGGTGGAGTTCATCAACGACCGCGCGCGCGAGTTCTTCGGCCTGGACGGCCAGCCCGCGACCCCGATGACGATGGCGCGCCAGGCCCGCCCGAGCGATACCTTCCTGGAGCTCCTGGCCATGCCCGGGGCCGCCCGGCTGGCCGTCGGCGAGCGGCAGGTGGAGGCCACCTCCGTCAGCGTGCCGGTCCAGCCCGGCGAGCCGCCGCGCTTCGTCGTCGTCCTCAAAGAAACCGGGCGCCTGCCGCAACTGGCCGCCGACGAGCGCACCACCCAGACCGTCGCCGTCCTCTCCGAAATCAGCCGCGCCATGTCGGCCAGCCTGGACCTGGAGGCCACGCTCACCGCCATCCTGGCCAGCGCCGGCCGGCTCTTCCAGTACGACTCGGCCGAGGTCAACCTCTGGGACCCCGCCGCTCAGGCGCTGCGCCCGGCCCAGCTGGCCGGCAACAAAGATTACGAGCGCCTGGTCCGACGCGACCCGGACTTCGTCTACCGGCCGGACGACAGCCTGTCCGGCTTCGTGGCCGTGCGCCGCGCGCCGCTGATCCTCAACGAACTGGACACGTTCAGCCTGGCCCGGCCCAAGGTGCAGCGCGCCGATTTCCCCTTCCGGTCATACGCCGGCCTGCCGCTCGTCGTGGACCAGAATCTGCTCGGCACGCTGGAGCTGATCAGCTTCCGGCCCAACACCTACAAGCTCAGCGACCTGCCGCTCCTCACCGCGCTCGCCGGCCAGGCCGCCCTCGCCCTCCAGAACGCTCAGCGCTACGCCGAGGCTCAGCGCCGCGTGGCCGAGTTGAGCGGCCTGGCCGACATCACCCGCGCCGTCGAGGCCACCGCCGACCCGCGCGAGTTGTACGCCCGGCTGACGGCCGAGATCGCCCGCCTGATGGGCGTGCAGATGGTGGGCTTCCTGCTGTACGACGAAACCGAGCACGCCCTGGTGGCCCAGCCGCCCTTCCGCGGCGTGCCGGACCTGGTGGTGGACGCCTACCGCATCCCCCTGCCGCCGAACAGCGCCGCCGAACAGCTCTGGCGCGAGGCCCCGGCCTGGTGGTCCAACACGGTGCTGGACGACCCGCTGGTCGAGCGGGTCGGGCTCAGGCCACTGGCCGAGACGGCCGGCGTGCGCACCACCCTGATCGCGCCCATCGCCCTGGGCGGCCGGCGCCTCGGCATCATCCAGGTCTCCAACAAGGCCGGCGGCGCGCCCTTCGGCGAGGCGGACGCGCGCCTGCTGTCGCTGCTGGCCGGCCAGACCGCGACCCTCATGGAAAACGCCCGCCTGGTGCGCGAGGCCCAGCTGCGCGCCGCCCAGGCCGAGGGCCTGCGCGCCATTGCGGCCACGGCCGCCGGCAGCACCGACCTGGACACGATCCTGCGCCGGACGATGGAGCAGACGGCGGCGCTGCTGCGCTTCGACCTGGGCGCGGTGTCGCTGGTGGATGAGGCCCGCGGCGAGCTCATCCCCCATCCGGCCGCCATTTACGGCGAGGGCCAGGCCGACATCGCCGCCGTGCGCCTGCGCACCGACGACCCGCTCTTCGACCGCTCGGTGACGCGCACCCGCCGCCCGTTCATCACCCACCGCGCCCAGCGCGACCGGCGCATCGCCGGCCCCTATCGCCCGCTGGTGGAGAAGTATCAGGTCCACAGCGTGATGGACGTGCCGCTGGTGGTGGGCGAGCGCAGCCTGGGGGAGATGATCGTGGCCGCCCGCCGCGAGCGCGCTTTCGGCCGATCCGATCTCCAGCTCCTGACCACCATCGCGGCCCAACTGGCCGGCGCCATCGACCGGGCGCGGGTCTACGCCGCCACCGACCAGAGCCTGCAACGGCGCGTGGACCAGCTCACCGCCCTCACGCGCGTCAGCCGCGAGATCAACCAGACCCTCCAGCTCGAGCATATCCTAGAGCTGGTCCACGCCGAGGTGCGGCGGGCGGCCCGCGCCGACGGCGCCGCCATCCTGCTGCTCGATGTCGAGGCCGCCGAGCCGGACCGGGTCGCCCAGCGCGTCGGGGATGGGGAGGCGTCCGCCACCCTGAGCGCCCCCCAGCGCGAGGCGGTGCGGACAGCCCGGACCCAGCGCCTGGCCGGGCCGGAGGCCGGGCCGGCGGGGGCGAGCGCCGGCCTGATCGTGCCCATCATCACCCAGGAGGCCCCGGTGGGCCTGATCCACCTGTGGACCAACCGGCCGGGCGGCCTGGACGCCGACGCCGAGGAGGCGGCCACCGCCCTGGCGGCGCAGACCGCCATCGCCGTCGCCAACGCCCAGCGTTACGCCGACCAGATCCGCCGCGCCGAGCTTCTGCGCCGCCGCGCCGACCAGATGGCCCAGCTGTTCGAGGTTTCGCGCGCCGTCCGCTCGGACAAGCCGCTGGCCGAGAACCTGGAGACCATCGCCTTCGGCCTGCAGGAGGCCGTCGGCTTCAACGTCATCACCATCCACAGCCTGGACCCGCTGACGCGCCGGACGCGCCGGGTGGTGGCCGTCGGCCTGCCGTTGCACGTTATCCAGGCCACGGAGAACGTCGAGCAGCCGTGGGACAACCTGCGCCGTCTGTTCCGCGAGGAGTTCCGGATCAGCCAGTCCTACTTCCTGCCGGTGGAGCGCGCCGCTGACGTCCTCAGCAATATCCGCACCACCCCGATGCCGTCCCCGCAGCGCCTGCCGGGCGCGGCCCCCAACGCCTGGCATCCGGAGGACCTGCTGACCGTGCCCCTGATCGGCTCTGGCCGCGAGCCGGTGGGCCTGCTCAGCCTGGACGACCCGCGCGACGGCCTGCGCCCGACGCGGCCCGTGATCGAAGTCATCGAGATTTTCGCCAATCAGGCGGCGCTGGCCATCGAAAACTCCCGGCTGTTCGAAGCCGCGCAGCGTCGCGCCGCGCGCCTGCTCGCGCTGCACCGCGTCATCGAGCGCGCCGTCACCGTCACCGACCGCAGCCGCCTGCTGTCGGCCGTGGCCGAGGCGCTGCTGGCGGAGATGAAGATTGATCTGTGCCTGATCGGCCTGCGCGAGAAGGGCCAGCTGGCCGTCCACGGGCGGGCCGGCGCCATCCGCCCGGAGCTCAAGCTGGAGGCGCTGCTGCGCCAGCTCAACCCGCTGGCGCACGTCATCGACCAGCAGTACCCGCTGCTCTTCACCGACGCCAAGCGCTCCGACTGGGCGACCACGCCCTTCAACCTGCTGCTCAACGTCACCTCCTTCCTGTGCGCGCCGATCATGAGCCACGGCGAGGCGGTCGGCGCGCTGTTCGTGGGTTCGCAGCAACCGGACAATCCGTTCGCGCCGGACGACCTGGAGCTGTTCACGATCCTCACCAACCAGCTCGGCGCCGCGCTGGAGAGCGCCCGCCTGGAGACCGACATCCGCCGCCGCGCCGCGCAGCTGGCGGCGCTGGCCGAGGCCTCGCACAGCATGACGGCCGCGCTGCGCACCAGCGACGTGGTGCACGCCGTCCTGGCCAGCCTGCGCGGCATCGTGGCCTACGACAGCGTCACGCTCTGGCTGCGCAGCGCCGAAGAACGGCGCGGCGACGAACTGCGCATCGTGGCCGCCCAGGGCTTCGAAAACGACGCCGAGCGCCTGGGCCTGACCGTCAACATCGCCGACAGCGCCCTGTTCGCCGAGATGGAGCGGGCCAGCGGCGCGATCGTGGTGCCCGATGTGCGCGCCGACCCGCGCTTCCCGGGCGGCGAGTTCCAGCCCACCCGCTCCTGGCTGGGCGCGCCGCTCATCAGCAAGGGCCGCATCCTGGGCGCGCTGGTGCTGGACAAGGTCGAGCCGGACTATTACACGCCGATCGACGCCCAGGGGCTGATGGCCTTCGCCAACCAGGCGGCCGTGGCCCTGGACAACGCCCGCCTGTTCGAGGAGAACGAGCAGCGCCGCCAGGAGGTGGCGGCGCGCTCGCAGCGCCTGGCGCTGCTCAACCGCGTCTCGGCCCAGTTGAACACCACCCTGGACATCGAGAGCATGTTCGAGACGCTCATGCGCGAGGTCGGCGCCGCGCTCGGCGTCGAGCGCACGGCCCTGTTCAGCCTGGACTCGCCGGACGACCGGCCGCGGCTGGCGCAGTGGCTGCCCGCCGACGCCCCGGAGCCGCGCCTGCCGGCCTCGGTCTTCGCGCGCCTGCGCGAGACGCTGGCGCCGCTGGCCGTGGAGGCCGCGGCCCAGGACGCGCAGCTGGCCGAGGACCGCGCCGCCCTGGTCGCGCGCGGCGTCCAATCACTGCTGGTCATGCCGCTGGTGGCGGCCCGCACGCTGGTGGGGGTCCTGCTGCTGGAGGAGTTCGACCACCGCCGGCGCTTCACGCCCGGCGAGATCGAGCTGGCCCAGACGCTGGCCAACCAGGCGGCCGTGGCCGTCCAGAACGCGCGCCTGTACGCCGAGGTCCAGATCCGCAACGTCGAGTTGAGCCAGCGCAACGAACGCATGGCCAAGTTTAACCTGCTGGCCGGCACGCTCAGCGCCACCCTGGACGCCGACATCATCGTCCGGGAGGCCGCCGAACAGCTGGCCGAGATGTTCGGCGTCGACCACAGCCACGTCATCGTCGTGGACGAGGCCGTTCAGACCGGCGTCGTCGAGGCCGAGCACCCGCCGCTCGGCCTGCTCGGCACGCGCCTGACGCTGAGCACCGACCCGCTCGCCCACCAGGTGCTGGCCCGGCGCGTGGTCATCGTCGACGACGTGGCCCGCGACCCGCGGCTGAGCGACGACTTCCGCGCCCGGCTGAACGCCATCGGCGTGCGCACGCTGCTGCTGGCGCCGTTCGTCTCGCAGGGCAAGGCCTTCGGGGCCTTCGGCCTGGGCGCCTTCACGCGGCGCGAGTTCTCCACCGAGGAGATCGAGCTCAGCCAGACCACGGCCGCCCAGATCGCGTCCGCGCTCACCAACGCCCAGGCCGCGCGCGACCTGGAGGCGCGCGTCGCCCAGCGCACCAAGGAGGTCCAGCGCGAGCGCGAGCGCGTGGAGACGCTGCTGCAGATCACCACCGAACTCTCCAGCAGCCTGGACCTGGACCGGGTGCTGGCGCGCGCCCTGCAGCTGGTGACCGAGGCTGTGCAGGCCACCCAGGGCTCGATCTTCGTCATCGACCTGCAGACCGAGCAGCTCATGTACCGCGCCGCCCTGGGCAGCCCGAAGACCGTGCCGCCGGGCGGCGAGCCGGTGCCCTTCAAGCGCGGCGAGGGCCTGGTGGGCTGGGTGATCAAGCAGCGCCAGCCGGTGGTCATCCACAACCTGGACGCCGACACGCGCTGGAAGAAGCTGCCCGGCCAGAACACCTCCCACAAGAGCGCGCTGGCTGTGCCGCTGATGGCCAACGAAGACGTGCTGGGCGCGATGCTGCTCTTCAGCCCGCTCTACAACGCCTTCGACGAGGACCAGCTGCGGCTGGTGGCCGCCGCCGCCAACCAGGTGGGCGCCGCCAGCAACAACGCCGAGCTCTATCGCCTGATCCGCGACCAGGCCGAGCGCCTGGGCAACCTGCTGCGCGCCCAGCAGGTGGAGACCACCAAGAATCGCGCCATCCTGGAAGGCATCACCGACGGCGTGCTGGTGGCCGACGCCGACGGGCAGATCATCCTGTTCAACAGCGCCTGCGAGCGCATCCTGGGCCTCAAGCGCGACCAGGTGCTCGGCCGCCCGATCAGCGAGTTCGTCGGCATCTACGGCCCGGCCGGGCGCGCCTGGATCGAGGCCATCACGCAATGGAGCCTGGACCTGGCGTCCTACACGCCCGGCGAACCCTTCAACCAGCGCCTGGAACTGGAGGACAAGCGCATCCTGGCCGTCTCGCTGGCGCCGGTGCTGACCGGCGAGGAATACCTGGGCTCGGTGTCGCTGATCCGCGACATCACGCGCGACGTGGAGGTGGACCGCCTGAAGAGCGAGTTTGTGACCATGGTCAGCCACGAGCTGCGCACGCCGATCACGCCCATCAAGGGCTACGCCGACATGCTGCTGATGGGCGCCGGCGGGCCGATCTCGCCCATGCAGAGCAAGTTTGTGGAAGTGATCAAGACCAACGCCGACCGGCTCAGCCTGCTGGTCAACGATCTGCTCGATATCTCGCGCATCGAGTCCGGCAACGTCGAGATCACGTTGCAGCCGATCAACCTGCGCGAGATCATAAGCAGCGTGCTGGACAACCTGCGCGGGCGCGCGGACGAGGCGGGCAAACCGATGACGCTCCAGTCCGAGCTGCCGGAAACCCTGCCGCTGGCGTGCGGCGACTACAACCGGGTGACCCAGGTGATCCTCAACCTGGCCGAGAATGCTTTCAACTACACCCCGCCGGGCGGCGCCATCACCCTGCGCGCCGGCGTGGAGGCGGACGGGCGCGAGGTGGTGGTGGAGGTCAGCGACACGGGGGTGGGCATCCCGCCCGAATACCAGGCGCGCCTGTTCGACCGGTTCTTTCGCGGCGAGAACGCCCTGGTCATGGCGACCGCCGGCACCGGGCTCGGCCTGTCGATCGCGCGCCAGTTGATCGAAAAACAGGGCGGGCGGGTCTGGCTGAAGCACTCCGCGCCGGGCCAGGGCAGCACGTTCGCCGTGGCCCTGCCCGTAGCGCGCGATCAGGCGGACGTCGCGCCGAGATAAGGAAAAGCGCCGGGCCGGCGCGGCGCCGCCCGGCAATGGGAGCTATGGCGAAGATACTTGTGGTTGAAGACGAGCGTGATATTCGCGACCTGATGGCCTTCACGCTGCAGTTTGCGGGCCACGAGGTGCTGACCGCCAACAACGGCGAGGACGGCCTGCGCCTGGCGCTGAAGGAGCTGCCCGAGTTGATCCTGAGCGACGTGCGCATGCCCAAGATGACGGGCTACGAGATGTGCCGCCAGATCAAGGCCGAGCCGGCCACGGCCCACATCCCGGTGGTCTTCCTGTCGGCCAAGGGCCAGGACCAGGAAGTGCAGGACGGCCTGGACGCCGGCGCCGCCGAGTACCTGCTCAAGCCGTTCGCGCCGGACCAGTTGATCGCGCGCGTCATCGAAATCCTGGGACGCGCCCAGCGCTGATGGCCGAGAACTGAGCGCTGCATGCGGACCCCTGCGCTATGAGCGCCATCATCGTCGACGACGACGTTGTCCACTACGAGGTCCTCGGGCGGGGGCGCCCGGTGATCTTCATCCACGGCTGGCTCGGCTCGTGGCGTTACTGGATTCCGACGATGCAGGCGCTGAGCGGCGAGTACCGCACCTACGCGCTGGACCTGTGGGGGTTCGGGGACTCGGGCAAACGCCGCGAGCGCTACAGCCTGGAGGCGCAGGCGGAGATGCTGCGCGGCTTCATGGAGCGTCTGGCCATCCTCAAGGCGGCCTTCATCGGGCACGGCCTGGGCGGGGCGGTGGCCGCGCACTTCGCCCGGCGCTACCCGGAAATGGCCGACCGCGCCATGGCCGTGAGCGTGCCGCTGACGCGCACCGGCCTGAGCAGCCGGCTGCTGGACACCCCCCTGCCCGGCCTGATCGAGTCGTTCCTGGGGCGCGGCCCGCAGGTGGACCCGATCAGCCGCGAGGCGGGCAAGACCGACCCGGCCGCCGTGGAGGTCAGCGCCCGGGCGCTGATGAGCGCCGACCTCAAGGACGCTGTGGCCGAACTCAAGCTGCCTTACCTGCTGGTCTACGGCCTGAAGGACACGATGATCACGCCGCCGGACGACGGGCTGATGGAATACCTGACCAACAATGTCCACAGCCTCGAACTGGACGACTCGCGCCACTTCCCCATGCTGGACGAAGCCGCCAAGTTCAACCGCCTGCTGGTGGACTTCCTCTCGCTGAAATCCGGCGAGGCCCTCACCAACCTCGAGCTCAAGGAAGAGTGGAAGCGCCGCGTGCGCTGAGCCTGGGCCGCGCCCGCCTCAACCGATCACGGCCCAGCCGCGGCTGGCCGCCAGCGACCGCAACCGGCGGTCCGGGTACACGGCCACCGGCCGCCCCACCAGCTCGAACAAGCCCCGGTCCGAGAACGAGTCGGCATACGCGTAGCTCTGCCGGTAGTCCACCGCCAGGCCGCGCCCGGCGAAATAAGCGCGGGTAGCGATGGCCTTCTGGTCGTCGATGCACGGCGGCCCCATCCGGCCGGTCAGGCGACCGGCGCGCGCCTCCACCGGCGACCCGAGCGCGTGCGGCACGTCCCACCTCCGCGCGATGGCCTCGACGAACGGCGTGGGCGCTCCCGAGACGAGCGCGACCAGATGCCCTTGATCCAGATGGGCGCGCAGTCGGCCGACGATATCGGGCCGCGCCGTCGCGGCCACGCTCTCGCGGGCCACCCAGTCGGCCATGGCCGCCAGCTCCGTCTCGGTGTCGCCGCGGAAGTACCAGGCCAGGTCCAGGGTCCAGCGGCGCCGGAAGTCCGACTCGCTCAACAGCCGCAGGGCGCGCGGGATCAGGAGCGGGTAGTGCAGCGCCAGGAAGGCCAGGTGCGTCAGCCGGCGCTCCCCGCGCCGCGCGCGGTAGGCCATGATCCCCTTCCAGACGTTGTCGGTGGTCAGCGTGCCATCGACGTCGAACAGGGCTGCGATCAGTGACATGGCGCCCAAAACGCGCCATGCGCCCTTTTCAAGGCGCATGGCGCATGCGGTCGAATGCCGGAGGCGTTAAGCCCGCGCCTTACGGGGTCCCCGCCTTCTCCTTGTGCTCGCGGACCAGCTCGCGGCGCAGGACCTTGCCGACGGTCGTGCGCGGCAGCGCGTCGCGGACCTCGAAGTACTTGGGCACCTTATAGCCGGTGAGCTCCTTCTTGCAGAACGCGCGCAGCTCTTCATCCGTGGCGGTCTGGCCGGGCTTGAAGACCACCCAGGCCTTGACGGCCTCGCCGGCCTGCGCGTCCGGCACGCCGGCCACGCCCACCTCCAGGATGGCCGGGTGCTTGATGAGGACCTCTTCCACCTCGCGCGGCCACACCTGGAAGCCGCCCGGCTTGATCAGCTCCTTCTTGCGGTCGACGATGTAGAAGTAGCCGTCCTCGTCCATCTTGGCGATGTCGCCGGTGAACAGCCACGGCCCGCCGCCGTCGCCCAGGTCGCGCAGGGCGTTGGCGGTCTCGGTGGGCATGTTCCAGTAGCCCTTGAAGACCTGCGGGCCGCGGATGCACAGTTCGCCCTCCTGCCCCGGCGCCACTTCGGTCTTGCCGTCCTCGAGCGAGATCAGCTTGACCTCGACGTCGGGCAGCGGCATGCCGATCGAACCGATCTTGTTGACGCCGGTCAGCGGGTTGCAGTGCGTGGCCGTCGGCGCCTCCGAAAGCCCGAAGCCCTCGAAGAGCGTGCCGCCGGTCAGCTTCTCAAACGTCAGCTTGGTCTCCTGCAGCAGGGGCGCCGAGCCGGAGATGCAGTATTTCACCGAGCGCAGGTCGTACTTGCCGGCCTTGACGTCCGGGTGGTTGTTGATGCCGTTGTACAGGGCCGGCACGCCGGGGAAGATCGACGGCTTGAACTTGACGATGTTCTCGAGCACGTCCGGCAGGTCGCGCGGGTTGGGCACCATGATCAGCGTCGAGACGACGCTCATCGACAGGCTCATGCCGGCCACCATGCCGTAGACGTGGAACAGCGGGATCGCCATCAGCGTCCGCTCCTGGCCTTCACGCACCGGGTGGAACCACGCCCGCATCTGGAGCGTGTTGGCCACCAGGTTGTTGTGGGTGGCGATGGCGCCCTTGGACAGGCCGGTGGTGCCGCCCGAGTACTGGAACATGGCGATGTCGTCGCCGGTGAGCGCGACCCTGGGCCGGTCGGCCGCCGTGTACTTGGCCAGCAGGTCCTTCATCCACACGTCGCCGGGCGCCAGGTCCACGCGGTGGCCGTCCTTCTTCTCCTTGGCCAGCGTGAAGAGCAGCGCCAGCACCGGCGGCAACTGCTCCTTGATGTTGGTGACGACCAGCGTCTTGAGCTTGGTCTTGGCCTGCACCTCTTTGATGCGGTTGTAGAAATTGCTCATCACCACCATCAGCTCCACGCCGGCGTCGTTGAGTTGATGCTCGATCTCGCGCGGCGTGTACAGCGGGTTGGTGGCGACCACGATGCCGCCGGCCTTCAGGATGCCGTAATAGGCGATGACGAACTGCGGCGTGTTGGGGATGAAGATTCCCACCCGATCGCCCTTCTTCACGCCCAGGCTGGCCAGCGCCGCCGCCATGCGGTCCGTCCAATCGTTCATCTCCCGGTACGTCACCACGCGGCCTTTGAAGATGGTGCAGGCGTGGTCCGGATACTTCCGGGCCGCCTCCTCCAGGAACGCAAAGGCGGGTTGATTGGGATAAGGAGCGATGGACTTGGGGACGGGCGGGTCGTAGTGATCGAGCCAGGGCTTGTGGTCCATAGTTTTCTCCTGATGGGCCAATTAATAAGTTGTAGCCGACTGCGGTATTCGCAGTATAGACACCGGCCGGGCCGGAGTCAATTCAGTCAGCGCGCCCGGAGGCCACGGATGGCGTTGATGTCGCCGGGTCGGTCCATGACCCCGGGCGCCGACCCCCATCCGCCAATTCCACAGCCAGGCGCCCTCTCAGCCCGGCCACGACGTCATGACGGCGAGCGCCGCCAGCGACAGGATCAATAACCCCACTATCACGACCACCACAATCTTTTTTTTATGGAAGTGCGGCTGGTCGCGGTCAGGCAGGCGGGGCCGGAAGCGCGTGGTGGGTTTCATCGGAGGCGCCGAGGTCAGACTTCCTCCTGGGCCAGCCGACGGGCCTGCGCGATCCAGTCCTCGAAGTCCAGCTTGCGCCACTTGGGCGGGTCGAGCAGGGCCTGCAGTTCGTCCGGGGTGCGGGCGGCCAGGTCGGAATACGTGTGGATGCCGGCGCGGCGCAGGGCCTCCTCGATCTTGCCGCCGATCCCGGGGATCTCGGCCAGTGTGGCGGGATGGTTGAGTTTGTAGCTGGCGAAGCGCCGTTCCACGGCGGCCAGCTGGGCGGCGAGCCGCTCGTTCTCGGCCCGCAGCGCCGACACCTCGCCGGCGTGCCGGCTCTGCCATTGCTGCTCCGTCTGGGCCCGCAGGGCTGCGGCCTCGCGTTCGGCCTGCAGGCGCGCCTCCGCCGCCTGCGCCTTGAGCCGCTCCAGCTCAGCCCGCAGCCCGGCCAGCTCGGCCTCTTTGCTCTCCTGCCACTGCCCTTCGCGGCGGGCCAGCTCATGCCGCCACTCGGCCTCGGCCTCGGCTTTGGCCTCCGTCAGCGCCTCCACCTCGGCCCGCAGCCGCCGGGCATCTTCGAGCAGTTCCGCCTCGCGCTCACGCCAGCGCCCCTCGCTGGCGCCCAGTTGTTCGATCGTGCCGCGCAGGGTCGCCAGGTCGGCGTCCCGTTGCGCCACCTGCTCGCGCAGGGTGTTCAGCAGCAATTCCTGGCCGGCGGGCGGCAGCTCCAGCGGCGCCGGGCGCGCCTGGAGCTCGATGACGCGCTGCGAGGCGGCCTCCTCCTCGGCATCCTTGAAATACGACCGCCAGTAGGCCAGGTCGATGCGCCATTCCACCAGCCAGCCGAGCAGAAAACCGACCAGGAGCGCGATCAGGGCGATGATGAGGACCGTGATGGGCGGCATGCTGTCTGCACCTCCGTGGGCGGCGGAAGGCGGCCGGCCCCCGCCCCAGGTGATTGCGCGCTATTCTACAGGCAAATGGGCTGAGGAAAAAATGGTCCGGCGGCGGACGCCGTCCACCGCCCGCCCCCTCGGCGCGCCGCCGCGCGCTCTTATCATCCCCCAAATTGGCCTTCAGCCGACTCTAACCTGCCACAGATATTTTGAGGGCATAAATAAATTGTCTTTGCCTTTCGGTTCATAAGGAGGTCATTTATGACTCTTCGCCGTTTCATTCTCACGGTCATCCTTCTGGCCGCCATGGGCGCCTCATCCCTGGTCGGCGCCGTGGCCGGCGGCGGCCTCATCTACTACGCCGTGCGCGACCGGCTCGACGCGCCGGCCGAGCCCGCCCCGGCCGCCTCCCCGCTCCAGACCACGTCCCAGACCATCCAGGTGGATATCACCACCGCCATCGAAGACGCGGTTGCCAAGGTCGGGCCGGCGGTGGTGACGGTGGTCGCCGTGAACCAGGGCTCGGGCTCGGGCGTCATCGTCTCCGCCGACGGCTACATCATCACCAACAACCACGTCGTCGAGGGCGCGCGGGCCTTGCAGGTCATCTACCGCGACGGGCAGACCGTGGACGCGTCCCTGGTCGGCACCGATGCCCTGGCGGACGTGGCCGTCCTCAAGGTCGAGGGGCCGGTGCCCGGCGTGGCCGAGTTCGGCGACTCGGACGCCCTGCAGCCGGGCGAAACCGTCATCGCCATCGGCTCGGCGCTCGGGGACTTCCGCAACACGGTGACGGTCGGCGTGGTCAGCGCCACCGGGCGCTCGATCGAGACCGGCCGAGGCTACGAGATGGAGGGCCTGATCCAGACCGACGCCGCCATCAACCGCGGCAACTCGGGCGGCCCGCTGGTCAACCTGGCCGGCCAGGTGGTGGGCATCAACACGCTGGTGGTGCGCGGCAACAGCTTCACCGGCGATCAGGCCGAGGGGCTGGGCTTCGCCATCGACGCCAACACGGTGCGCGCCATGAGCGATCAGTTGATCCGGAAAGGGTACGTCTCGCGGCCGTACCTGGGCATTGACGGCACGCCGATCACGCCCAGCCTGGCCCGCATGTACGATCTGCCGGCCCCGTGGGGCGTGTACGTGCGGTCCGTGGGCGCCGGCAGCCCGGCGGCGAAGGCCGGCCTCCAGGCGGGCGACATCATCGTCCGCATCGGCGACCGCGCCATCGACGGCGACAACCCCTTCATCAACGTGCTGATGCAGTTCTCGCCCGGCCAGACCGTGCCGATCACGGTGCAGCGCGGCGAGCAGACGCTCACCCTGCAGGTGACGCTGGGCGAACGGACGACGTGACCTCACCTGCCCCACCCGCCGCTTCGCGGCGGGTGGTAGATGAGGCGAGGTCTGGCACGCTTCTTGAACCATCGTCGACCGGAGGGAGACATGCGCGCCTCTTTGTCCGGTCGACTATTCTCGTTCGTGCTCGGCATGGGCCTGTTTGGCTGGCTGATGTTCTCGGCCCCGGCCGGGGCGCACACCCCGCAGTCCGCCGGCCCGGCCGCCGTCCCCGCCGCGCACCTGCCCTGGATTACGCGGGATTACAGCTTCCGCCTGGCCCGCGTCAACGCCTACCGCCTCCTGGCGGCCCTGCCAGCGCTCACCGACAACCCGGACTGGAGCGCCGGGGCCGCCCTGCACGCCCGCTACATGGTCAAGACCAACCAGCCCACGAACTACGAGGAGCCCACCCTCTATCCCGATTACTTCACCACGCAGGGCGCCGAGGCCGCCGCGAACAGCCTGCTGATCTTCACCGATACCGTGACGTTCAGCGAAGACGAGGCGGTGCGCTTCTGGATGCGGAGCCCGTTCCAGGCCCTCAGCCTGCTGGACGCGGAGCTGCGCCAGACTGGGTTCGGGAGTTATCGCGAGGCGGACGGCGGCCTCCAGATGGCGGCGGCGCTCGACGTCCGGCGCGGCTGGCAGGCGGGCGCGCCGGCCGGCGTCGCCTACCCGGTGATGTGGCCGGCCGCGGGGAAGACCGTGGACCTGCGCACCTATTCCGGCCAGGACTACCCAGACCCGCTGGCCGCGCCCTTCTGCCAGGCCGACTATCGCGGGCTGCCCATCCTCGTGCAGCTCGGCGACGGGTCGCGCGCCGTCCGGCTGGCCGACATTGCTCCGACGGTCCTCCTGAGCAGCGGCGGACCGCTGTCACATTGCGCCTTCTCGGAGACTGAATACCCGCCCAACCCCAACGACGGCGACTACGGCAAGATTCTGCTGGATACACGCGACGCCGTCGTGCTGATGCCGCAATCCCCGCTGGCGGCGGGCCAGACGTATACGGTGACCGTCCAGGCGATGGTTGATAATATCCCGGTCGCGTACACCTGGTCGTTCCACGTGGCCCCGGACGCCGGCCCCTGACCCGTCACTCCGCCCAGCGCCGCAGCACCAGCACGCTGTTGTGCCCCCCGAATCCGAATGAGGTCGAGAGCGCCGCGTCGAAATCGGCCCGGCGCGCGACGTTCGGGACGCAGTCCAGGTCGCACTCCGGATCGGCCGTGACGTAGTTGATGGTCGGCGGGATGACCTGGTGGCGCAGGGCCAGCGTGGTGAAGATGGCCTCGGCGGCGCCGGCCGCGCCGAGCATGTGGCCGGTGATGGACTTGGTGGCGCTGACCGGGACGCGGTAGGCGTGCCCGCCCAGGGCGCGCTTGAGCGCCCGCACCTCGAACACGTCGCCGAGCGGCGTGCTGGTGGCGTGGGCGTTGACGTAGCCGATCTCCTCCGGCTGCAGCCCCGCCTTGCGCAACGCCCGCGTGATGGCGCGCGCCGCCTGGAGCCCGTCCGGGTCCGGGTTGGTGAAGTGCAGGGCGTCCGACGTGGCGCCGTAGGCCAGCATCTCGGCCAGCGGCTCCGCGCCGCGCCGCTGCGCGTGCTCCAGCGCCTCCAGCACCAGCACGCCGGCGCCCTCGCTGAGGACGAAGCCGTCGCGGTCCCGGTCGAACGGGCGGCTGGCCCCGGCCGGGTCGTCGTTGCGGCGCGAGAGCGCGTTCATCTGGTCGAAGCCCGCGACGCCCAGCGGCGTGACGGCCGCCTCGGTCCCGCCGGCCAGCATGGCGTCGGCGTCCCCGCGCCGGATGATCTCAAACGCCTCGCCCAGGGCGTCCACACCCGTCGAGCAGGCCGAGGCCAGGCCGAAATTCGGGCCGCGCGCGCCGGTCAGGATCGCCACCTGCACCGAGGCCGAGTCGACCGTGATCATGGGGATGAGCAGCGGGCTCAGGCGCTGCGGGCCCTGCTCGTCCATCACCTTCTGCTGCGCGGTGTAGGTCCAGATGCCGGCCGCGCCGGTGCCGATCAGGACGCCCACGCCGTCCGGGTCTACGCCGCCGGGGCCGAGGTTCAGCCGGGCGTGCGCCACGGCCTCCCGCGCCGCGGCGATGGCGAACTGGACGTTGCGGTCCGCGCGCCGCGCTTCCCGGGCGGTCATATAATCGGTGGGCGTGAACCCCCAGGCTTCGCCGCCGATCTTGACCCGGAAGCGCCCGGTGTCGAACAGCGTGATGGTCCGCACGCCCGAGCGCCCGGCGCAGACGGACTCCCAGGCGGCCGGCACATTCAGGCCGACCGGGCTGATCAGGCCCAGGCCGGTGATGACGACGCGGCGCGGTAAACTCGGCATAGCAGGGTGATTGTAGCCGAACGCGCTCACGCCGCGGGCCGGCGCGCCCTACCTCAATCCTAACTTTTCCCGGCGCTCAGGCGGCCCGGCCGGGAGCGATCAGGTCTAGAATTGTTCTTATATTTTCCCAGCCGTGGGGGCTTATGCTGACACACTCCAATACCTCTGCCGACCTGAAATCCGCGCTCTTCGTCGATTTTGACAACATCTATCTGGGCCTGAGGGACATCGACCCCAACGCGGCCGAGGTCTTCGCCACCGAGCCCGGCCGCTGGCTGGCGTGGCTGGAGAAGGGGATGCCGGCGCCCGACCAGACCAACGGGGCCGCCCAGCTGAGGCGCTCCATCCTGGTCCGGCGCTGTTACCTTAATCCGACGGGAGCCCTCGGGAGATACCGCCCTCACTTCACGCGGTCCGCCTTCTCGGTGATCGACTGTCCGCCGCTGACGGCGCAGGCCAAGAACAGCGCCGACATCCACATGGTGATGGATGTGCTGGACACGCTCGAGCACCGCACCCACTTCGACGAGTTCATCATCCTGTCCGGCGACTCGGACTTCACGCCGGTGTTGCTGCGCCTGCGCGCGCACGACCGCCGGACGCTGATCCTGAACCTGGGGCTGGCCGCCGAGGCCTATAAAGCCGCTTCCACCCAGGCCATCAGCGCTGACGCCTTCCTGGAAGACGGCCTGGGGGTGTCGGCCGGCGTGGCGACCGACGTGGCGCGCGCCGCCGCCGCCCCGCCGGCGGCGGCCTCCATCCTGGACGCGATGGCCCAGGCGCTCTACACCCAGGCCGCCACCAACGGCGAGGTCCCGGCCCACGACCTGCCGGCCATCTTCAAGGAGTTCCCCGAATTTCGCAACGGCCGCAACTGGCTGGGCTACTTCTCTTTGCGCAACCTGACGGGCGAACTGGTGCGCCGGCAGCCGGGGCTGCGCCTGGTGGAAGGCGACATCTGGCGCGTGACGCTGGCGGCGGCGACCCCGGCCCGGCCGGAGGCCGCCCAGCCGGCGGCGACGCTCGACACGGCCCTGCGCGACCAGATCGTGGCCGTGGTCCAGCAAGTCGTGGCGGCCTCGCCGGAGCCCGTGGTCCTGGCCAAGGCCGCTCAGCTGGTCATTGAACGGGTGGGCACGAAGGTGCTGGAAACGCGCTGGGCCGGGGCCGGCAGCTTCGGGGCTTTGCTCGAGACCGCCGCCTCGCCGCGGCTGAAGATCGTCACCGGGGCCGAGACGCCCGGCCACGTCTACGATCCGACGCGCCACGCGGCGCCTCAGCCGGCGCACGCCGGGGCGGCGGATCAGCGGCCGGATACGGCGACCCTCGAACGTCGGATCAGCCAGGTGACGGGCACGCCGCGTCTGACGCCGCAGCAGTACACGCTGGTGTTCAACGAGATCGCCAAGGACCTCGGCCGGAGCGCTTTCGACCTCAACACGACCGCCAAGTCCGTGCGCGATCAGTGCGCCGAGCGCGGCGAGGCCATCGCGCGCGCCAACGTCTCGTTCATCCTGCGCGGCATCATCTACGCGGGCTTCAAGTTCGGGCCCCCCTCCGAGCCGCCCGAGCCGGCCGACCTGGCGCGGGCGTTCCGCAACAACGTCGTCAACCTGTGCCACGCCGCGCAGCTCGCGCTCACCGAGGAGGAACTCGCCCGCCTGGACCAGTGGATCCTGGGCGACCTGGGCAAGGCGCCCGGTTAGCGCCGCACCACGGCGTCCGCCATGCGCGCCACCCGGCTCATCAGGGCCACATCGTGGACGCGCACGATGTCGGCCCCCTGCTGGATGCACAGCGCCACCACCGCCGCCGTGCCCTCGACGCGCTGGTCGGGCGGCAGGTCCAGCGTGTAGCCGATGAACGACTTGCGCGACGGCCCGGCCAGCAGCGGGTAACCCAGCGCCCGGAACTCGCCGAAGCGCCGGACCAGTTCCAGGTTCTGCTCCACCGTCTTGCCGAAGCCCAGGCCCGGGTCGAGAAGGATGCGTTCCGGCCGCACGCCGGCCGCCAGCGCCAGGTCCACGCTGGCCTGCAGCTCGCGGCGGATGTCGCCGATCAGGTCTTCGTACCGCACGCCGACGTAGCGCCCGCCCAGCCGGGCCTCCTGGACGGCGTCCTTCGGCTGGCTGCGGTTGTGCATCAGCACCACGGCGGCGCCCGTCTCGGCCGCCACCCGGGCCATGTCCGGGTCCATGCGCAGGCCCCAGACGTCGTTGATCATCGTCGCGCCGGCAGCCACCGCCCGGCGGGCGACCTCGGCCTTGTACGTGTCCACCGAGATCGGCACCGACACGCGCTGCGCCAGCGCCCGGATCACGGGGAGGACGCGGGCCAGCTCCTCGTCCAGGGGGACGGGCCGGCTGCCGGGCCGGGTGGATTCCCCGCCGACGTCCAGCAGGTCGGCGCCGGCCGCGACCTGCGCCTCCCCATAGGCCACCGCCGCCGCCACCCACTCGTCGCCCCGGATGAGCCCGTCGCCCGAGAACGAGTCCGGCGTGGCGTTGACGATGCCCATCACGTAGGTGCGCGCGCCCCACTCAAAAGTCATCGGCCCGATTTGGAGAGACACTCGTTCACCCCCGCAGGACGCTCAGGCGACACCCGGGCGTTTTCATGGCCGTTCTTCGCCAGGACCTGGCGCGCTTCGCGGTTCAAAAGGAACCCGTTCGTGGGCCGGCCAGATCAAAGGGGAGGTATCCCCCAGCCGGTCGCGCAGTTGGGCCATGGTCAGGCCGAGCACGGGATGAGCCAGGTCCGGGGCGATCTCGGCCAGCGGCACGAGGACGAAGGCCCGCTCGGCCAGGCGCGGGTGCGGCAGGCTGAGTTCGGGTGTGTCCAGGATGACATCGTCGTACAGCAGCAGGTCCAGGTCGATCAGGCGCGGCCCGAAGCGCGCGCCGGGGACCCGGCCCAGTTCGGTCTCCAGGTCTTTGAGCCGGCGCAGGGCCTCCAGCGGGGCGAGCGTCGTCGTCGCCCGGGCGGCCAGGTTGTAGAAGCGCGGCTGGTCGAAAACGTAGGCCGGCTCGGTTTCATAGCAGCGGGAGACGGCCTGGAGCGCGAAGGCCGGGGACAGGGCGTCCAGCGCCTGCCGGACGTTGCCGGCGCGGTCGCCCAGGTTCGTGCCAAGGGCCAGGTACACGACGGGCATCGGATCACCTTGCCTTGAGGCCGTTCGCGCCGAGCCGTGAGCCTGCGGGGCGAACGCCGGCTCGCGGCTATGCCGGGCGGGCAGGCGGAAGCTCGCGGCGGCAGAACGCGCTCTGCCCGAAGCTCTCCTCCACCTCGACCTCCAGCGCCCGCAGGCCCGGGACATTGCGGGCGCGCAGGGCCTGTTCCAGCTCGCCGCCGATCCACTCCGCCAGTTTCTCGGCCGTGGTGTTGGAGATGGGCAGCAGCACCACATCTTCGCGCGGCACAACGTAGCGCTTGTCGCGGAAACGGATGGTGACGCTGGCCTCGTCCTGCTCCAGGGTCAACAACGGGTTGTGCAGCGGCAGCATCAGGCGGTGGTCCAGCCGGTCGCAGATAGCGCGCAACAGCTTTTTGAGCGCGACGAAATCGAACACGTAGGCGTCGGCGTTCAGCTCGCCCTCCAGGCTGGCCGCCGCCCGGTAGTTGTGCCCGTGCAGCGCCTCGCACTTGTCGTTCTCATACGTGATGAAATGGCCCGAGCAGAAGACGGTGTAATCCTTCGTCACCCGGACCCGATATCGGGTTGAGCCGCCCGCCTCTCGCCTGAAGTGCTCGCCGTCTGCCACCTGCCACCTGCCGTCTGTTATCGGCCACCCGTCATCGGCCGTCTGCCACCCGGCTCTACGGCGTCGGCGTCGCCTGCTCCACCACCAGGCGACGCGTGACCAGGGACCAGTTGCTCAGCCCGGCAAACCGGTCGCTGGCCTCGGTCAGCGGGCCCAGCGTCACGCCGCCGACCCGGGCGTCGACGGCATAGTTGTAGACCGGGTAATAGAGCAGCAGGGCCGGGACCTGATCGGCAAAGCGCGATTGGAACTGCTGGTAGAGCCGGGCGCGCTGGGCCAGGTCCAGCGTGATGCGCGCCTGCTCCAGAAGCTGGCTGGAGAGGCGGTCGTCCCAGCCGGCGTAATTCTGGCCGCTCTCCACCTGGGTCTGGTGCCAGAGCGGATAGGGGTCCGGGTCCGGCGTGCCGGCCAGGCTGAAATCCACCAGCGCCGCCTGGAAGGCGCGCGGCTCCAGATACTGGCTGCGGATGGCGGCCGCGTCAACGGGCGCCACGTCCACGGCCACGCCGAGCGCGGCCCAGGTCGCGCGGGCCGCCTCAGCCAAAGCCAGGTGGGTGGGGTCGTTCGGCGCAAGCAGCGTGAAGCGCATCGGCGCGCCGTCCTTCTGACGCACGTAGTCGGCCGAGCCGGGGAACGCGTCCGGCGGCAACAGCCAGCCGGCGCTGTCCAGGAGACGGGCGGCTTCGGCCGGGTCGTACCTGGGCTTGGGCAGGTCCTGGTTGTAAGCCCACGAACCCGGCACGACGGGAGAGTTGGCCGGGACTGCCTGGCCGTCCAGCAGGTCGCTGACCATGGCAGACCGGTTGAGGCCCAGCGAGAGCGCCTGGCGCACGCGCTTCTCTTTCAGGAACGGCAACGTTTCGTCGCGCAGGTTCAGGAAGATGAGCGTGTATGCCGGCTCCAGGGCCGTGTACAGGCGCAGGTTCGGGAGCTGCAGAGCCGGGCTCAACTCGCTGCCGCTGATGCGGCTGACGCCCAGCACGTCGCCGTTGCGGTAGGCCGCCAGGGCCGAGGCGCCGTCCGGGTAGAACCTGAATTCCAGGCCGCTGAGGATCGGCTTCTGACCGTGATAGGCCGGGAACGCTTTCAGCTTCAACCCGGTCACCTGGCCGTTGCTGGCCTCCCAGCCGTCGAACATCCATGGGCCTGAGCCAACCGGCTGCAGGTTGAAGGCCGCCTGGGGCAACTGAGCGGCCGCCACCCCTTCCAGGTGATGCCGCGGCACCACGCCGAAGTCGGTGTAATCCAGAAACGGCGCAAACGGCTCCGGCAGCGTGAAGACGACCGTTTGCGTGCCCGAGATCGCCACGGTGATCGACTGCCAGAGCCGCTTGAGGTCCTCCGGCCCGGGATAGTTCTCGGCCTGCATCAGGCCGACGGTGAAGGCCACGTCCTCGGCCGTCAGCGGCTCGCCGTCGTGCCAGGTCAGGTCCGGCTTGAGGATGAACGTGTAGGTCAGCTGGTCCGCCGAGACGAACCAGTTGGCCAGGTCGGCTACGGGGCGGCCGGCCGAGTCGAAACGCGTCAGGCCGCTGAAGATCAGACGGTTCAGGTCGCGGTCGACCGGGTTGAAGTGGCCGAGCAGCGGGTTGAGGGCGCGCGGGGACCCGATCAGGGCCTCGCGGTACGTCCCGGAGCCGAGGACCGGCACCTCGGTGACCGTCACGATCCGGGTCTGGCCGGCCAGCAGCCCCAGCGCCAGCAACAGGCCCAGGATCGCGATCGACGCCTGCCAGCGCAGGTGTTTCATGTCATTCGGCGCGGCGCGGGGCCGAGGGCGGAAACGATAAGGGCGCACATCGGTGCGCCCCGCCGGCCCATGCGGCCCTTCACCGGATACGTCTTCAGCCTGTGGGCCTCAGCTCACCAGGACGTTGGCGATGGAGATGAGGAAGAACACCACCGACAGGCCGATGGTGATGTTGAACAGGGTCTTCTCCACGCCGCGCCGGGCGCGGAACACGCCGCCGGTATCGCCGCCGGTCAGCCCACCCAGGCCGGCCGCCTTGGATTGCAGCACGATCGCCGCCACCAGCGCGATCGACACGATGATTTGGGCAATGTCCAGGTAATCCGTTAACGCCATTCTGTGTCCTCCTATCGGACAGGAATTATATCAGGTGTAGGCGACCTGCTGGGGCGCCCCGGCGGGGCTACGCCGGGATGAAAAAGAACGCCACGCCCAGCACCAGGTACACGGCAATCAATTGCGCGCCCTCCAGCCAGTTCGTCTCCCCGTCCGCCGCCACCAGGTTCGCCACCAGCACCGCCGCGACCAGGGCCACCACCTCGAACTGGTTGAACACCAGATCCAGGTACTGGCCGAAGGCGAGGGCCACGAACACCAGCACCGGCGCCACGAAGATGGCGATCTGCAGGCTGGAGCCGAGGGCGATCTCCAGGCTCAGGTCCATCTTGTTCTTGATCGCCACCTGCACCGCCACCAGGTGCTCGGCGACGTTACCGATCAGCGGGACCAGGATCACGCCCAGGAAGAATTCGCTCAGGCCGAGGGCTTCGGTGACGGCCTCCACCTCGTGGACCAGGATTTCGCTCATCCAGACCGTCGCCAAGGTCGCCAGGACCAGCACGATCGCGGCCGTGCGCACCGACCAGTGCGGGGCTTCCGTCTCCGTGCCGCCGGCATGCTCCAGGGCCGACTTCTCGTCGCCGCGCAGCGCGTAGAACAGGCCCAGGGCATAGACGACGATCATCACCACGGCCACGCCCAGGCTGATGTTCTCGCTGATGATCTGGGGCAGCGCCTCGCCGCCCAGGGTGTGGTTAAACAGCGACGGCACCACCAGGGCAATGGTGGCCAGCACCAGCATGGTGGCGTTCGTGCCCACGTGTTTGCGGTCGAACGACTGCCGGCCGTTTTTCAGGCCGCCCAGCAGCAGGCTGGCGCCCATCACCAGCAGCAGGTTGCCCAGGATCGAGCCCGTGATGGAGGCCTTCACCAGTTCCAGCAGGCCGGCGCGGATGGCGACGATGGTGATAATCAGCTCGGCCGCGTTGCCGAGGGTGGCGTTGAGCAGGCCCCCGATTTTCGGCCCGGTCACGGCCGCCAGCGCCTCGGTCGCCTCGCCGATCAGGCCCGCCAGCGGGATCAGGGCCGCGCAGGCGATGCCGAAGATCAGCACCGGCGTCCAGCCGAGCGCGTTCCCGATGACGGCCAGCGGGATCGCCGCCAGCAGGTAATAGACGGGCTTGATCGACTTGATGAAAGCCATCGCGTCTCTCCAGAGTTTGAGGTCGCCGGATGTGGCGCCGCGCCGGGCGCGGCAGGCCGGGATTGTAGTGCAGGAAAATGGGCCGGGCAAGCTGCGGACTTCGGCTATACTTGCCGGCCATGCCAAAACACTCACAGCCGCAAAAGCCGTCGCCCCCGCCTTCCCCGTTGAGCGTCTGGCTGATGGCGGCCCGGCCGCGCACTCTCCCGGCGGCGGCCGCGCCCGTCATCGCCGCTTCGGGCGTGGCCTACTATGAGCAGGTCTTCCAGCCCGGCCCGGCCCTGGCCGCGCTGGCCGGCGCGCTCTTGCTGCAGATCGGGGCCAACCTGGCCAACGACGTCTTCGACTTCCAGCGCGGCGCGGATACGCCCGCCCGCCTGGGGCCGGTGCGCGTCACCCAGGCCGGTCTGCTCACGCCGCGGCAGGTGCTGGCCGGGATGTGGGTCGTCTTCGGGCTGGCGGCCCTGGTCGGCCTGTACCTGATCTGGGTCGGCGGCTGGCCCGTCCTGGTCATCGGGGCGCTGTCCATCCTGGGCGCCCTCGCCTACACCGGCGGGCCGTTCCCGTTCGGCTACTATGGCCTGGGCGACGTGTTCGTGTTCCTGTTCTTCGGATTGGCGGCGGTCTGCGGCACGTACTATGTCCAGGCCGGGACGGTCAGCGCCCTGGCCTGGTGGACGGCCGTGCCGCTGGGGCTGCTGGCCACCGCCATCATTGTGGTCAACAATCTGCGCGATGTGGACACCGACCGGGCCGCCGGCAAACGGACGCTGGCGGTGCGCCTCGGCCCGCAGGGCGCGCGCTATGAATACGCGGCCCTGATCATCGGCGCTTACCTCGTCCCCCTGGCCGCCTGGGGATTGGGGATCGGCCCCAACGGCCTGCTGCTGGTCTTAGTCTCAGCGCCGCGCGCCATATACTGGATCCGGCTCGTGTTTGCCCTGGAGGGACGCCCACTCAACGCCGCGCTGGCCGGGACGGGGCAGTTGGAACTGCTGTACGCCATCCTCTACGCCGCCGGCCTGTTCCTCATGCGCTGGTACGCCTGAGCAGCGCCCGCAGACACACAGAGACACGGCCCATCAGCCGTGTCCCTGTGTTTGCTCCTGTTTGAATGGCGGGACAATTACTGTTTCTCGGGGATTTGCGCGTTCGGGCTGATCTTCTTGATTTTGCTGATCAGGCGCGCGCGGACCCGGGAGTCGCGCTCGATGAGCAGCCGCGCCTTGATGGCCTTGAGCTTGGCCTTCTTGTTGCGGCGGCGCTTGATCTCGCGGTCACGTTCCACCATCGGCATAGCGTTCCTCCGTGCAGGGGGTGAAGTCTGGATCAGTATCTTAACATATCATGCGCGGGGGAGTCCACCCCTTCTCTCGCCGTGAGAGGACTGGGCAGGAGGGCCAACCAGCCGCCGATCTACGGCTGCGCCGTCGGCGCCGGCGTCTCGCCCGACGGGCCGGCGGCGCCGGCCAGGAAATCGCGGCAGATCGCCATACTCTCCTCGTAACTGCCCACCACCGTGGCGTCGTCCGGCGCGAAGCTGAGCGCGCGGCTGAGGTAATACGGCGCCTCGTTCGGCCCGCACTCGCGGTAGAACGCCATCAGGTTGCCGAGCGTGTAGTAATACTCCAGCGAGCGCGCGTCCAGCGGCATCGGCTCCACCGTCACGCGCTCCGTGTCGGAGACCTCGTACTCGCCGCCCTCAATGGCCAGCAGCAGCGCCGGCTTGGCGCTCTCGTAGTTCTTGCGCTTGAAGTACAGCACGCCCAGCCGGCCGTGGATGTTGGGGTTCCAGGGCTCCAGCTCCAGCGCGCTGTTCAGGTATTGCTCGGCCGTGCCTAGCTGGTCGATCTGGATGAACGTCCGGCTCAGGTCCAGATACGGGATGACGTTGTTGGGATCGACCGAGTTGGCTTTGCCGAAATACAGGATGGCCTGCTCGAAGTCCTTCAGCGCGCGGTAGTTGAGCGCGATCTTGCGGTAGGTCTCGATGATGTTGGGGTTGAGGGCCAGCGCGTCTTTGTAGCGCATGATGGCGCCCTCGTAGTTGCCGACGACTTCGTTCGAGTAGCCCAGCGCGATGTGGGCCTCCAGCAGCGTCGGGTCGAGCTGCAGGGCCAGCTGCGCCTCGCGGAAGCCCTGCTCGGTGTTCAGAGCGTCGTTCAGGATCAGCGAATAATAGGCGTGCGCCGGGGCGTAGTTGCCGTCCAGGGCGATGGCCTGCACGGCCGCCGCCCGGGCCTCCTCCGGCCGGTCGTTCTCGCGCAGCGCCCAGGCCAGGATGGCGCGCGCCTTGGCGCTCTCCGGCGCAAGCAGGACGGCGTCCTGCGCCGACTTCAGCGCTTCGGCGTCCCGCTCGGCGAACAGTTCCACCCGCGCCCGGCCCACCCAATAGTCCACGTTCTGCGTGTCGATCTCCAGCGCGCGCCGATAGGCCAGGATCGCCAGGTCGAACTCGCCGGCCGCAAACTGGGCGCGCGCCTCCTCCGCCCAGGAGAGCGGGTTGCGCGTCGGCAGCGGCGTCGGCTCGAACGGGGTCTGGATGGTCCCCTGGTCGAACAGGCTGTACACCCATAACGTCCCCAGGATCAGCGCCAACCACAGGATCATGCGCCACGGGTTGGAGCGCCGCTGGGAACCGCGCCACGGTACGGAACGTCCTTTCAGATACATAGCGGGTTGCCTTCTGCGCGCATCTTATCATCCGCGAGGAACGAGCGTCAAGAAAACGCCCCTAAGACGCAGGTTAGGCGCGCATGAGTGTGCGCGCCTGCGGCCTCGCCCGTGCGGTTGTGGAAGGTGATACGGTTTATAATGCATTTGTCCATCAGGGTTTTTATGTCTGTGACCGAAGGCGCGTCTCCTCAACCGACTCCGCAGTCCACGCACTCCTCGCGCCTGCTCTCCGTGCTCGGCGTCGTGTTCGCCGTCGTGCTCATCGTCGTCCTCGGCGGCGCGGCCTGGGCCGGCTATCAATCCGGTCTGGCGACGCGCGCCGAGCAGCTCCGCATCACGCAGAGCCTGGACCTCCAGGCCCAGTTCAATTTGGGCGTGGAAGACCTGGCGGCCAGACAATTCGCGCGGGCGGCCGCCCGTTTTGAGTACATCCTCAGCCTCGACCCCGACTACCCGGGCGCCCGCGAACGCCTCGCCGAGGCCCAGGCCGGCCTGCAGGTGACGCCCACGGCCATCCCGCCGACGCCTCAGCCGGTGACGGGCGAGGACCCGGCCGCAATCCTGGCCGCCGCCCAGGAGGCCGTCGCCGCCGGGAACTGGGATGCCGCCCTCAGCCAGATTACGCGCCTGCACGCGGTCGATCCGGACTACCAGGTGGCCCAGGCCGAGAACCTGGCCTTCACCGCCCTGCGCGGGCGCGGCCTGGCGCGCATCCAGGGCGACGAGATGGAGGCCGGCATTTTCGACCTGGACCAGGCCAACGCGTTCCGGCCGCTGGACCAGGACGCGCGCAACTACCGGGCCTGGGCGCGCCTCTATCTGGCCGCCAAGAGCTATTGGGGCCTGGACTGGGCCAGGACGGTGGAGATCCTGCAACAGCTCTACGTCCTCGCGCCCAACTTCAAAGACACGTCCCGCCTGTTGTATCAGGCCAGCCTGAATTGGGCCGATATCCTGAACGCCTCCGGTGACGCCTGCGGCGCAGCCGAAAACTACGCCGCCGCCCAGCAACTCTTTGTCGATCCTTCCGTGGCGGAGCGGTTGACGGCGGCGCAGACGAACTGCGCCCTGACGCCCACGCCGGACCCGGCCGCCGAGGCTACCCCAGACCCGGGCGCAGAGGCCGCGCCGGCGGGGGACGGCCAGGCGACGGTGACGCCGTAGCCCAATCAACCCGATCACCTTCAATGAACTGTGCAGGCATTACGTCCACTTGCCCGGGCATACGTTGCCTGATATATTGCCTGACCGGTGCTCCGGCGGGGGCGGCTCAATGGCCGCCCTCGTTTGTTGCCGGGCCCGCGTAGGAGTCTTCACGGTATGCGACAGGTCCTTCGACCCCGGTATCAGGCGATCCTCTGGCTGACGACGGCCTCCTTGCTCTTCAGCGCTTGCGCAGCCGGCGGCGACGCTTTTGTCCCACTGACGCGTGAGCGCCCGCTGGCCCAACTGCCGGAGGGCCTGACGGTGAGCGCCAACCCGGAGACGCTCTCCGACGACTTCGGCGTCGCGCTGCGCGCGCTGGCCCCGGAGACGGCCGACGACGAGGCGGCCGCCGCCCTGGCCGCCCGCCCCCCCTCGCTCACCCTGGTCAGCCCGCTGTTCACGCTCCGCACGCAGGGCCGGCCGCCGGCGCAGCTCTTCCTGTCCGTCACGGCCCCAAACGCCGCCGACGCCGGGCGCTACGACCTGTATGCCTGGGACGGGCAGGCCTGGTCTTTCCTCCCGTCGCAGGCCCGCGGCGGCCAGCGCGTGGCCGACGTCGCCGCCCTGCCCCAGGCGGTCGGCCTGTTTGAGGCCGCGCCCTCCACACCGCTGGCCCTGGCCCAGATAGAGCCCGGCGACCTGCTGACCGGCGCGCCGCCGGTGGATGGCCTTCTGCTCGGAGGCGTGGTGGTGCAGGCCAACGGCGCGGTCGGCGGCGTCTTACCCAACCTGCCGGCCGGCCTCGCCCAGCCGCTGTACCCCATCATCCGCGGCGACGCGCGCCAGATGGCGGCCCTGATCGCGGACCCGGCGGCCCGCGCGGTCCATATTCAGGCGCTGGCCGATTTCGCCGCCGCCGGTGATTACGCCGGACTGGCGTTGGACTACCAGAACGTCGCGGACGCGCAGAAGTCCGACTTCGCGGCGTTCGTCGGCGGCCTGCACGCCCAGCTGCGCGCCCGGGGCAAGGGGCTGCTGGTCTTCCTGGATTTGCCCGCCAGCCTGGCGGCGCCGCTCGGCGGCTACGATTGGCGCGCCCTGGGCGCCGCCGCCGACTCCCTGCTCGCCCGCCTGCCCGCCGACCCCACTACGCTTGGCGATGGCCGCGCCGAGGCCGCCCTGGCCTGGGCCGCCGGCGAGGTGGAACGCGGCAAATTGCGTGTGGCGACCTCGGCTCTGGCCGTGACCACCGGCGCCGACGGTTTCAACCTGGTCCCGGCCTCCGACGTGCTCGCCACGCTCGGCGTCCCCCAGCCGGACGGCCTGGGCGAGACGCTTTACCCGGGCCAGCCCGTGACCGTGACGCTCTCCGGCCAGGGCCAGGCGCTCGATTTCGACGCGCTGGCCTTCGCGCCGCGCTACACGTACCAGGCCGACGGCCAGACGCGCACCGCCTGGGTGACCACGCCGGCCACCGTGCGCCAGCGCCTGGCTCTGGCCGAAAAACAGCGCCTGGGCGGCGTGCTGGTGGCGGACCTGTTCCACCCGCAGGCGGCCGCCGGCGTCATCACAGCGCTGTCCGACTATCAGGCCGGCGTCGCCGCCGCCCAGCCCGCGTCGCCGCGCCTGCTGTGGACGGTCCGCAACGCCGCGGGCGTCCTGGCGCAGGCCGTCGCTCAGCCGGGCGAACCCTTTATCTTTGTGCCCGACCAGGCTGGCGACCTCCGCATCTCGGCCCAGGTCGAGGTCGGCGCCGCCGCCTCCGAGCTCGGCGCCGTCCCGCTCACGATTGCGGCTGCGCCGCCCGAGCCGGTCGCCAACCAGCCCGGCGGCGGAACCACCAACACGGGCGGCGGCAACACATCGTCCGGCGGCACAGGCGGGACCGGGAACAGCAACGCCGGGAGCGGTTCCACCGGCGGCTCGTCGGGCGGCGGGGGCACGGGCGGCTTCGTGCCTCCGCCGCCCATCGCCGCCGGCAACTTCGAGCTTGGCGGGCAGGTGCCCGGCTTCATCGCGCACCCGGCCCTGATGAAACAGGCCGGGATGACCTGGGTCAAGTTCCAGGTGCGCGGCGGCGGCGGGGACCTGATCGCGGCCGCCAAGTCTAACGGCTTTAAGGTGTTGCTGAGCGTCATCGGCGACAAGAACCGCGTCACCGACCCGGCCTACTGGGATGAGTACGCGGCCTGGGTCGGCGGGCTGGCCGCGCAGGGCGCCGACGCCATCGAGGTCTGGAACGAGCCGAACATCGACCACGAGTGGCCCGAAGGCCAGATCAGCGGCGCCACCTACACCCGGTTGCTGGCCAGGGCCTACGCCGCCATCAAAGCCGCCAACCCCGGCACGCTGGTCGTCAGCGCCGGGCCGGCCCCCACGGGCGCCGAAGCGGCCTTCCCGGGCCGGGTGATGAACGACGATCGGTTCCTGGCCGAGATGGCCGCGGCCGGCGCCGCCAACTACATGGACTGCGTCGGCACCCACTTCAACAGCGGCACCACCTCGCCCAACGCCACCTCGGGCAGCGGCCTGGCCGGCTACCACTACTCGTTCTACTTCTGGCCGATGGTCGATCTGTACTACAATTCCTTCGGCGGCAGCCGGCCCCTGTGCTTCACCGAGCTCGGCTATCTGACCGGCGAGGGCTTCGGTCCGCTGCCCCCGAACTTTGCCTGGGCCGCCAACACCACGCTCGCGATGCAGGCCCAGTGGCTGGCGGAATCCGCCAGCCTGGCCGCCAGCAGCGGCAAAGTCCGTCTGATGATTATCTGGAACGTGGATTTCACCGTCTACACCGGCGACCCACAGGCCGGGTACGCCATCGTCCGCCCAGACGGCAGCTGCCCGGCGTGCAGCGCCCTGGACGCCGTCATGCCCTGAAGGGCCGATCGCAACAAGGACAGACCATGAGTGCTACTCCTCCGGACACGGGGCCGTCCCGGCCCTCCGGCGCGCCGATCCCCCTCGGCGCCCTCGTCGGCATCCTGGTGGTGGCGCTGGTCGGCGTCGCCATGCTGGGCTACGCCCTGATCAGCCTGTTCAACTCCCGCGACGCCGCGCCCACCCCGCCCCGCAGCGCCGGCGTGGTCAGCCCGGCCGCGCCGACCCGCGCCGTGGTGATCCCGACGGTGACCTCGCCGCCGCCCGCCACGCCGACCGAGGCCCTGCCGCCCACGGCCGCCCCGACCGAGACCGAAGCGCCCGCAGCCCAGACGCCCGCTGGTTCGGCCCTCACCATCCTCCAGGCGGCTAATGTGCGCTCCGGGCCGGGCGTCAATTACGGCATCATCGGCGGCCTGCAAGCCGGCAGCACGCCGGAGGTCGTCGGCCGCGACTCGGCGGCGTCCTGGTACGTGGTCACCTATCTCGGAGGCCAGGGTTGGGTCGCCGCGCAGTTGGCGCAGTACACGGGCGACATCAACGCCCTGCCCGTGATTGCGGCCCCGCCCCCGCCGCCCACCGCCACCCCGGTCCCGCCGACGGCCACGTCGGCCCCCCAGCCCACCGCCACCCGGTCGGGCGTCCCGGTGGGCAGCTCGCGCGGCATCCGAGGCGATTACTTCCGGCTGACCTCCTCCGCGCGCGAATATGGCGTCAACCAGGACATCTGGTTTGAGTTCAAGGTGACGAACACTTCGGCCAATGTTGTGCCTTATCGCTGTCTGGGGGCCAAGGTGCCGGGCGGGCAGGCGCAGTGCTCATGGGGCAGCACGTCCACGGACGCCCTCAACCCAAATCAGGTGATCGAATGGAATGACCACATCAACATCGGCACGCCCGGCACCTACACGCTCGTGCTCGGCATCTGTTACTTGGGCGACACGGTCACCTGCCAGAGCTCCGGCAGCAATGGCTGGGAATACCTGAGCGAAGGCATTCAGATCACGGTGCGGTGACATTATGGCCAGACCTCCTTCATCCAAAAACAATCTATCGGTCTTTATCGGCCTGTGGCTTGGGTTGACCCTGGCCGCCGGAGCCGGCGTCTTCGCCCTGATCTATTGGGTGATGGGCGGAGCGGGGCCGGAAGCGGCGCCGACTGCCTCCGCCTCGATCTCCACGCCGGCCCCCACGGCGCCGGTCGTCCAGCCCACCGCCACGCTGCCCCCGGCGCAGGGCGGCGGCGCCGAGGTGCCGGCGGCCGGGCCGGCCTGCAACTGGCTGCCTTATCCGGCCTCGAACTTCGGCTACGGCATCCAGGTCCACGCGCTCATCCCCGGCACGGATAACTTCCCGTGGATGACGATGGTGCGCGACAAGCTCGGCCTGCACTGGGTCAAGCTCCAGGTGCGCTGGTACGTCATGGAGCCGCAGCCCGGGCAGATCGATTGGGCCATCCTGGACAACGCCATGGAGGCGGCCTGCGCCAACGGCCTGCGCATCATGTTGTCCGTGATCGCGGCGCCGGACTGGACGATGGCCAACCCGCTGCCCAAAGAGATCGGCGAGGCGCCGCCGGACGACTATCAGCGCTACGCCGATTTTGTGGGCCAGATCATCGACCGTTACCCCGGCAAGGTCCAGGCCATCGAGGTCTGGAACGAGGCCAACCTGGAGCGTGAGTGGAACACGGCGGGCGGCGTCAACGCCGCCGAGTTCGCGCGGCTGGTCCAGACGGCCTACGCCGCCATCAAAAGCCGTGACCCCAATATCATCGTCATCTCCGGCGCGCCCGCGCCGACCGGCGTCAACTGCAGCGGCACGTGGCCCGACTGCGGCGGCGGCCGCCCCATCGTGGTGGACGACGCGACCTTCCTGCGCCAGTTCATCGCCGCCGGCGGCCTGAACGCCGCCGACTGCGTCGGCACACACTCCAACGGCACCAACCTGCCGCCCACCGCCGATGGCGCTAACCCGCCCGATGGAGCCGGCTACACCTTCCGCGGCCCCTGGACCAACCCGCATTACTCTTGGGCGCTCAAGAGCCAGATCGAGACGTACGCACGCATCATGCAGGAGGCCGGCGTCAGCAAGCCGCAGTGCATCACCGAATTCGGCTACGCCTCGCCCGTGGACGGCGTCATCACGCCCAATTACGAGTTCGCCGCCGACGTCACCGAACAACTCCAGGGGCAGTACCTGGTGGAGGCGTTCAACTGGATGCGCGACTCGGGGCTGGTCCGGATGGCTTTCCTCTTCAATCTGGATTACGGCCCCAAAGGCGGCGACCCGGCCTCAGACGACAACGTGATGTTCAGCCTGCTTTCCCGGCAAGGCATGCCGCGACCGGCCTTCGACGCCATCAGCGTGATGCCCAAACCGTAGCGGGTCGATCCGCTCAGGTCACCGACCTCGGCGCGGCGCCCGGGCCGTCTCTGGGCACCGCGTCGCTGTCAACGGGCGGGCATTCTTCATGCGATTCTGGCGCTTCCTGGCCGGCGGGCTCATTGCCGGCCTCCTCACCGCCTGCGTTTCAACCCTGCCTGGCGCGCCGTCGGCGACGCCGGCGCGCACACCGGCGCCGCGCCTCTACCCGCTGCCGGCGCCGATGGCGTCGCCCGAGTACGGCATGCACGTCTTCCTGTGGTGGCACGCCGACAACAAGACCGGCGCCAACGATGTGGGCCTGGTCCGGGAGATGGGCTTCGGATGGGTCAAGCAGAAGTTTCCCTGGCGCGAGATCGAGCTGACGCCCGGCGTCTTCAACTGGTGGCGCGCCGACCTGGTTGTAGACCTGGTCGCGTCACGCGGGCTGAAGATCCTGGCGCGCCTGGATGTCCAGCCGCAGTGGGCCCAGGCCGATCCGGCCGCCTCGTTGCCCAACGGCCCGCCGGCCGACCTGGAGACGTTCGGCCGCTTCTGCGGCGCCATCGCCGGGCGTTACCGGGGCCGCATCGCGGCCTACGAGGTCTGGAACGAACCGAACCTGACGCGCGAGTGGGGCGGCCAGCCACCGGACCCCGCCGGCTATGTCGCCCTGCTCAAAGTCTGCTACCTGGCCATCAAGGCCGCCGATCCGCAGGCGATCGTCATCTCGGCCGGGCTGGCCCCCACCGACGACGCCCGGCCCGAGGTCGCCATGCCCGATATGCAGTTCTACCAGGGGCTGTACGCGGCCGGCGGCGCGCCTTACTTCGATGTCCTCGGCGTGCACGCCCCGGGCTACGGCAATCCACCGGAACGCTCCCCGGATGAGACCCAGGCGGATCCCTTCTGGCAGGGGCGGGTGTGGACCTTTCGGCATGTGGAAGATGTCCGCGCCCTGATGATCGAGAACGGTGATAGCGATAAGCAGATCGCCATCACCGAAATGGGCTGGACCACCGACCAGGTGAATCCCGGCTATTCGTGGTATGCCGTCACCGAGCAGCAGCAGGCGGATTACCTGGTCCGCGCCTACCAGTACGCGCGCCAACACTGGTCGCCATGGATCGGGCTGATGGTCACCATTTATATTGCGGACCCGGATTGGCCTCCATCCAATGAACAGTATTGGTGGTCCATAACGCGGCCCGTTCCGCCCGGCGACCCGCCCGAGGTTTTGCCGGCTTATGACGCCCTCAAAAGTATGGATAAGTTGGTGATCCCCAAGGATCGTTGACTCGCGCCGGGCGCGGTGTTAGCATCACGTTAGAAAAAGTCTCCGAAACGGCAAACCCGGTGAAAACCGGGGACGCAAAGCCATGGGTCTGTAGCCCGGCCAATGCCGGGCCATGATCGCCAGGCTACCGAAGAGTACCAGGCATAGTGAACAAAGGGTCTGGACTCCAGGCCCTTTGTTCTTTAATGTGGATGCCCGCCGCGGAGACCCAGTCGGTCAGGAGGTTCATCATGATGAAAGCTCACGCCCTCCCCCTCCAGTTCAACCGCCTGTTGTCGGTCACCATAGCCCTGGCGCTGTTGGCGCTGAACGTTGTGACGCCTGCGCGCCCGGCCACCAGGGCAGCCGGCGAACTCCGCTCGGTCATCGTGCAGGGCGTCAATGCGGACTCCGTCGCCGCGGCCGTCATCCGCGCCGGTGGCACGGTAACGTCCCGCCTCCCCCTCATCCGGGGTGTCGCCGCCTGGCTGCCGCTCTCGGCGCTGGCGCAGCTGCGGGCTGAGGCCTCGGTGTCGTCCATCACACCCAACGCAGCCGTGACCGCCGACGGCGACAAGCGGGGCGACGACCGGCCCGACGCCGATAAAGCCGCGCGCAACGGTCTGCCCGCCACCGACTACCCGGATGTCATCGGCGCCGACGTCGTCTGGGCGCAGGGCGTCACAGGCCAGGGTGTCACGGTCGCCGTGGTGGACACCGGTCTGGACCGGCACGTCGGTCTCGTGCGCGGCTCGGAAAGCAATCGCAATCGGATTGTTGGCTGGGTGGATTTTGTGGATGGACGGCGTCTGCCGCACGATCCGAACGGCCACGGCACACACGTGGCTGGCGTGATCGCCAACAGCCAGGTCGGGGCGGACGGCGAATGGAACGGCGTCGCTCCGGGCGTCAACCTGGTCGGCGTGCGCGTGATGGACAGGAACGGCGCCGGCACTTACGAGCGCGTGATCCAGGGCATCCAGTGGGTGGTCGAAAATCGGGCCCGCCTGAACATCCGGGTCGTGAACCTCTCGCTGTCCGCGCCGGCGCAGTCGCCCTACTTCGCCGACCCCCTCAATCAGGCCGTCACCGCGGCCTGGGCCAGCGGCCTCGTCGTCGTCACCTCGGCCGGCAATGACGGCCCGCGCGCGACCACGGTCGGCGTGCCGGGCAACAACCCTTACATTATCACCGTCGGCGCTTTCACCGATGCTTACACGCCGGCCGATTGGGGCGATGATTACATTCCGGATTGGTCGGCCTCCGGCCCGACGTATGACCGGTTTATCAAGCCCGATCTGGTCGCGCCGGGCGGACACATCGTTTCGACGATGAATCCCGACGCCCAGTTCGCCCGGGATAACCCGGACGGCCGCCGACCGCGTGGTTACTTCAGCATGAGCGGCACCTCACAGGCGGCGGCCGCCGTCAGCGGCGTGGCTGCCCTCATGCTCGCGCACAACGCCGGCCTCACGCCGGATCAGGTGAAGCACCGTCTCCATATGACGTCGCTGCCCCAGTTTGACCCGGCAACCGGCGCGGCCGGCTACAGCGTCTGGCGTCAGGGTGCCGGGCGCGTCATGGCGCCGGAGGCCGTCTTCGCAGAAGTCAGCGGGGCCGCCAATGTGGGGCTGAATGCCGAGGCTGATCTGACCGGCGTCGAGCACTACATGGGCCGGAGCTACTACGACGCCGCGGCCGGGGTGTTCCGGCTGCGCGGCGATGAGACGGGCGCCTGGGCCGGCGGCGGCGCTGTCTGGAACGGGGTTGATGCCGGCTATTCAGGCGGCGTGTGGGCTGATGGCGGCGTGTGGGCCGATGGCGGCGTGTGGGCCGATGGCGGCGTGTGGGCCGATGGCGGCGTGTGGGCCGATG